>JAZUAW010000001.1:0-10871 GCA_045638225.1 Faecousia sp.
CTTTTTGTCACATTTCCCGTCAACCGGGGGATTCCCACGCCACTGCGCCCGCAGGCGCGTTTCGAGCGCAACCGCCGCAAAGCGGCGGCTCTTAGCGCGAGATGTGGCGCACTGGCTCGGAATGACAGAAAAACTGGTAAAGAACTATTTATCGTAATAGCTCAAACATTTCTTTTTTCTTTTCAAGCACAGTGTCCAGCATTTCGATATACTGTTCCGGGAATTTGGGATTGGGGAAACGGATCAGCTTGCCGCCCGGCAGGTTGACTTTGCTGATGCTGCCACCACCCACAGACACGATGCTGTGCACCTCTTCCATCATGTAAATATTATACAGGCAATCCTTGCCATCCCGGCTCCAGCCCACATTTTCAAAGGAGCCGGACATATATTTCTGCCGGTACAGGTAATAGGGTTTATAGCCAAGATTCGTCAGAACTTCCGTGGCATAGGCAACCATTTCGGTTACATCAGCGGCGCTGGGCAGGTTTTCCCGGCGCTGGAACAGATCAGCATCCTTTTTCAGCGCCAGCGTGTGCACGGTGATATTGGCTGGCTGCAGGGCAGCGACGGCATCCAGAGAGGCTTTGAAGCCATCCACTGTATCCATAGGCAGGCCTGCGATCAGGTCCATATTGATGGCGGCAAAACCGGCATCCACAGCTTCTTGGTAGGCCCGCAGCACGTCGGTCGCCTTGTGGGGCCGGGCGCTGGCTTTTAGCACAACGTCCTGCATAGTCTGAGGATTGATACTCATGCGGTCTACACCGTGGGCTGCAATGGCACGCAGCTTTTCGGCGTTGAGGGTATCAGGCCGACCGCCCTCTACCGTAAATTCTATCAGACGGCTCAGGTCGAAGGATGCCGCAATGGTGTCAAGCAGCAGTTCCATCTGGGCTGTAGAGAGGGTAGTGGGGGTGCCGCCGCCTATATAAATGGTACGCACCCTGCGGCCGGAATTTGCCATCAGCTGACCGGTAAGCCGGATTTCTTCCAGCAGGGCAGCCAGATACGGCTCGATCAACTCGGTGCGCTTGCCCACTGTGCGGCTGACGAAACTGCAGTAAGCGCAGCGGGTAGGGCAGAAGGGGATGCCTACATACAGGGAAACATCCTTTTCGTCCAAAAGCCCAGCAGCATTGGCAGTAGAAAGGGAGCAGTCAATGGCCAGCTTACGCCGGGCTGGGGTGACATAGTAAATGTCCCGCAGCAGCTTGTCGGCAGATTTTGCATTGCCGCCCTCCAAAAGATGCTTGGTGGTGATTTTGGTGGGCCGTACGCCGGCCAGGGCGCCCCAGGCGGGCACTGTAGGCAATAGCTGCTTCGCAGCCAAATAATAGCTTTGCTGCAACGCTTGTCGGCGGTTGCGAACCGTTTCTTCCGATGCTCTGATGCGCCGGGAAGCGGTGGCAGTACTGCCGTCCAGCGTGATCTTGGTTGAGGCGGTCAGCCAGGTTTTTCCCCGGTGCAGGGCAGAAATGGCCTCGCCCTGGGCATTGTCCGGGAACAGCGCCAGCTGCAGCTGCTCTACAGCATAAAGGTCATCATGACCTTGTAATGTCAGTTTCATAAAAATACCTCTTGGAAAGGTAAATTGTTGTTTACAAAAGTGGTGTCATTGCGAGGAGCCGAAGGCGACGTGGCAATCCCCTAAGTTTACCGGGCGCTGTTTGTCACATTTCCCGTCTGACCGGGGGATTCCCACGCCACTGCGCCCGCAGGCGCGTTTCGAGCGCAACCGCCGCAAAGCGGCGGCTCTTAGCGCGAGATGTGGCGCACTGGCTCGGAATGACAGAAAAAACTGCTAAACAACAATTTATCTCAGGTAGGGATTGGTTTTGCGTTCGAATTCCAGGGTAGTGGACTCGGCGTGGCCGGGGAATACCCGGTAGTCGCCGGGGAGCTCCCGTAGCTTGCGCAGAGATTTGCGCATATCGAAAATATTGCTGCCGGGGAAATCGCAGCGTCCCATACTGCCTGCAAACAGAGTGTCGCCGGAGAAGATGGCATCGCCGATCAGCAGACACACGCCGCCGGGGGTGTGTCCCGGGGTATGCAGGACCTTGATGTCCAACCCCGCAACAGAAAGTGTGCCCTCGGCGCTGTACAGGTCGGTGTAGTACAACGGGCCATCGGTCATGGCGGCGGGCAGGCTCAGCTCGTTTTCGTGAAGGAAAACCCGGCAATCGGTGTCCGCAGCGATCTGACGCACGGCACCCACATGGTCAAAATGGCCGTGGGTCAGCAAAATGGCCTCAATTTCCAGGCCCAGCAGGGCAGCACGGTTCAAAATGGTGTTGGCATCATAACCGGGATCGATGACGATGCACTGCTTGCTGTCTTCCTTATGGACGACGTAGCAATTGGTCTGGTACAGACCCAAAGTCAGGGTGTGGATATTTAGCATAGGTATCCTCCCTTATCGTCTGGGGGTGTCCATCAGCTGGTCGGTGTCCAGAATGAGGGTCACCGGGCCATCGTTGACGGATTCCACTTTCATGTCGGCGCCGAAGCGGCCGTGTTGGGGCGGATAGCCCAGCTCCTGGCAGATAGAAAGGAACTTTTCGTATAGCTGTTCGCCCAGCTCCGGGCCGGCGGCATCGGTAAAACTGGGGCGGCGGCCCTTGCGGCAGTTTCCGTAGAGGGTGAACTGGCTGACTACCAGCACTTCACCGCCAACGGCCTCCAGCCCTAGATTCATCTTGTCGTTTTCATCGGTAAAGACCCGCAGGCCCAAGGCTTTCTCGGCCAGATACCGACATTCCTTCTCGGTGTCATGGGGGCCAACGCCCAGCAGGATCAGAAAACCCTTGCCGATCTTACCCACCACTTCGCCGTCAATGGTGACGGAAGCGGAGGTTACTCTTGTTAAAACAGCGCGCATATCTATTTCCTCCTGCGCTAAATTGTTGTTTACAAAAGTGGTGTCATTGCGAGGAGCCGAAGGCGACGTGGCAATCCTCTAAGGTTACCGGGCGCTTTTTGGCACATTTTCCGTCTAACCGGGGGATTCCCACGCCAGTGTGTGCACTGGCTCGGAATGACAGAAAAACTGCTAAACAACAATTTATATCATTAGTTTTGGCCGCGGCGGGAGCCTACCACGTCACGGATATTCAGCAGTTTATTGCGGATCTGCTCCAACTCTTCCACATTCTTGACCTCGAAGCGGACGGTGAACACGCTCTTGCCGCCGGGCATATCCTTGCCGTTGAGTTCTTTCAAGCGAACACGGCCGGTGGACATGACGGTGGCCACATCCAGAAGCAGTCCGTCACGGGTGATGCAATCCAGTTCCAGAGTCGTCTCGAAGGGCTGGTTATCCTCGTTGGCCCAGCGGACATGGACCCAACGGGCAGACTGAATGGGGTCGTGGCGATGGGCGGCGTTGGGGCAATCGGCCCGGTGGATGGAAACGCCGAAACCCTTGGTGATAAAGCCCGCAATGGCGTCGCCAGGCACGGGGGTACAGCACTTGGCGAACTTAATCATACACGAGTCGATATCTTCCACAATCACGCCGTTGACCGCGTGGCGGTCATTGCGAATAGCTTCGGAATCGGGGGAAGTACGCAGCTGCTTGGGTGTAAACTCCTGCTCCTGGGTTCGCATGGCGCGGTGGATATCGTCGCGGATACGGCCCACAGCCTTAAGGGCGGTCAGACCGCCGTAGCCGATGGCGGCGTACATATCCTCCCAGCTGTCAAAGGCCAGCTTTTTCAGCAGCTGGGGACTGATCTCCGGGTCAATGGTGATGGAAAGAGGCAGACCCACCCGGCGCATTTCCGCTTCAAAGGAACTGCGGCCGTGGGCCACGTTTTCTTCCCGCTTTTCCTTTTTGAACCACTGCTTGATCTTGGTGCGGGCCTGGTTGGATTTGCAGATGTTCAGCCAATCACGGCTGGGGCCCTTGGCAGATTTGGAGGTTAGAATTTCCACGATGTCACCGTTTTTCAAGGTGGCATCGATGTTGCTGATGCGGTTGTTGACTTTGGCGCCGATCATGGAATTGCCAACACCGGAGTGGATGGCGTAGGCGAAGTCAATGGGGGTGGAGCCTGCGGGCAGGCTGACGATGCGGCCCTTTGGGGTAAAGACGAAGACTTCGTCGTCGAACATATCGATCTTCAGAGATTGGATATATTCGTCAGCGTCGCTATCCTGTTGGCTTTCCAGCAGACGGCGTACCCACTCAAAGTCCTTTTCTTCACCGGCGCCGGCATTCTGCTTGTACTTCCAGTGGGCGGCGATGCCGTATTCGGCGGTTTGGTGCATATCCCAGGTGCGGATCTGTACCTCAAAGGGGATGCCCTGCTTGCCGATGACTGTGGTGTGCAAACTCTGGTACATATTGGGCTTGGGAGTGGAAATATAATCCTTGAACCGGCCCGGTACCAGATTGAACAGGTCGTGGATATGGCCCAGCACATTGTAGCAATCGGGAATGGTGTCCACAATCACCCGGAAAGCATACAGGTCATACAGCTCGTCGATGCTCTTGCCCTGGGTCTGGGTCTTGCGGTAGATGGAGTAAACATGCTTGATACGTCCATAAGCAGTGTGAGCGATGCCCACATTGGAAAGCCGCTCGGAAATGGTCAGGCGGATGGTGTTCATAAAGGCCTCGTCCTGATCCTTGTGAGATTCCAGATGGGCCATGATGGCATTGTAGTCATCCGGTACCAGATACCGCAGCGAAATATCTTCCAGCTCCCATTTCAGCTTCTGCATACCAAGCCGGTGGGCCAGAGGCGCATAGATATCCATAGTCTCCCGGCATTTGATCACCTGCTTGGCAGGGGATTGGTACTGCATGGTACGCATATTGTGGAGCCGGTCGGCAATTTTAATGAGCACCACACGAATGTCCTTGGACATAGCCATGAACATCTTACGCAGGTTTTCCATCTGGGCCTGCTCGGTGGTGGAGAAATTGGCTTTGGTCAGTTTGGTGACGCCTTCCACCAGCTCCGCTACGGTGTTGCCGAAGAGCTTGGCGATGTCATCGTGGCTGGCGTCGGTGTCTTCGATGCAATCGTGGAGCAAAGAGCCCAAGATGGCATCCATATCCAGACCCATTTCCGCTACGATGGCGGCTACCGCCAGAGGATGAATGATGTAAGGGCTACCGTCCTTGCGCTTTTGGAACTTATGCTTCTCGTTGGCGTAGGCAATGGCTTGCTCCACCAGCTCCATATCGCAATTGGGCATATGTTTTTTCAGCGCGTCCTGCAGGACGCCATAATGAAATTCAAAAGTTTCCATGGAATCAACTCTCTTTCAACTGCAGCAGCCGCTGCATGGTGGCGCTTTGTTGCAGATCTGCTTTCCCGTTTACGGTCAGCAGCTGGATCTGCAGATGCTTGGCGAGTTTGTGCACTTGCAGCAAGCCTACATCCGCGAAAATATCCAGACAGGTCATCAACTGGCTTACCTCCAGATCTGCGCCGGAACGGCGTACGATCTTGCGGCACAGGCAGATGGGATCTTCCTGGATGCTGTCGCAGCTGGCAAGATACCGCCAAATTGTCGCCAAGGTATCCCGCTGGGGCAGAAGAAGCTTGGCTTCCGCAGCGGTCAGACTGCCGGTATGCATACGGCGGTACATGCCCATTTCGCAGCCCACTTTCGCACTGCAATGGGGACGGATATCTATAATGTTGAGCTGTACGCTCCGCTCGCCTCTGAATTCGTTTACTTGGGGTTGGAATGCTACGTCCACCACATCGCCGGGTTCGATGGAAGCGCTCTGGGGGGTGGCGGAGAAACAGATGGCGCCCAGCGTGTGATGACCCTGCCGCAGACGCAGACGCATGTGGCGGCCATTGCCGATGAGGCTGACACGGTCGATAATCACATTTTCCAGCACCAGCACCGGCTTGGAGCAGCCGTTGCCGCAGGGCTCCAGCGCCTGCAGGGAATCGATGCCCCGAATGGTCAGCAGTTCCGGTGTGACGGTGCAATCGGCATCCAATACGGTACGGGGGCCGGAATCAGCATAATATTCCCCTGCAATCTTGCAGATCTCCTGACGGAAGGCAGGGATCTGGTCACGGTGGATGGTAAAGCCTGCCGCCAGCTCGTGACCGCCGTAGCTTTCCAACAGGTGGGAAAGGTTGGTCAGAGCGCTGAACAGGTTGAAACCACCATAGCTGCGTGAACTGGCTTTGCCATGTACGCCGTCCAGACAGATCAAGAAGGTGGGGCAGCAATATTCTTCGGCAATACGACTGGCTACGATGCCCACAACACCCTGATGCCAGCTTTCGTCAGCCAACACGATGGCCTCCGGCTGCTTGCTGGCGGGCAGCATACTCACAGCCTGACGGAAAATGTCTGATTCCACAGCCTGCCGCTGGCGGTTCAGTTCGCAAAGGGAACGGGCAAGATGGGCGGCTTCCTGGGGATCATCCGTCAGGAACAGGTCAATGGCCAGTTCAATTTGGCCAATGCGACCTGCAGCATTGATCCGGGGTGCCAGGATAAAGCCAATGGAGGAGGCAGTGATGCCCAGGGGATCACAGTTGCATTCGGCCATCAGCGCGGCGATGCCGGGGCGCTGGGTATGGCGAAGAGAGGCAAGTCCCCGGGAAACAAAGACCCGGTTTTCGCCTACCAGAGGCATCACATCTGCTACCGTGCCCAGGCACACCATATCGGCATAATCATTCAGCACAGATTCCTGACTGCCGCACAGGGCAGCAGCCAGCTTAAACGCGACGCCAACGCCGCAAAGATTGCTGTGGGGATAGCTGCAATCGGGCCGGTGGGGGTCTACCACCGCGGCAGCTTCAGGAAGGGTATCCTTGCATTCATGGTGATCGGTAATCACAAGGTCAATGCCAAGCTCTTTGCAAAGCTGCGCTTCCTTCACGGCGGTGATGCCGCAGTCCACGGTGATGATCAGCTGTACGCCTTCGCCATGAAGCTGGTGGATGGCAATGGGATTTAAACCATAGCCCTCCTCCAGACGACCGGGGATGTAGCTGACTACATCCGCGCCGTGACGGCGCAAAAAGTCTGTCAGCAGGCACGTGGAGGTGATGCCGTCTACATCATAGTCACCAAAAACAGCAATTTTTTCGCCACGGGTCATAGCCAGCCCTACCCGGGCGGCGGCCTTGTCCATATCCTTCATCAGATAGGGGTCAGCCATAGCCCCATCGCAACCCAGATGCGCCTTTGCGCTCTGTGCGTCGCGGAAGCCGCGGGCAGCCAAAACCATAGCGGTCAGAGGAGCGTAACCGCCGGTTACCAGGGCGTTGACAGCTCCCATTTCAGGGTTTCCTACATTCCATACTCCGTATTTCACACTAACACATCCATTATAATAACATTTCTTGTTATTATAGCAAAAAAGTGCGAAATGCACAATAGGCAGATAGAAAAAAGGGAAAGATAAATTGTTGTTTAGTAATCTTTCTGTCATTGCGAAGAGTACCGCACACAGGTGTGGGAATCCCCCCTGATACAGGGGTAATCTGGCGAAAAGTGCCCGGAAATATTGGGGAATTGCACCACGAGGGCATTTCCACGCGCTATGCGCTCGGGACGCCGCGTCGCCTTCGGCTCCTCGCAATGACACCTCTTTTATACACAAAAATTTACCATTCCAGCTGTTTGACCACCTGGGAAACGGTCAGTGCCAGAATGGGAGCCAGCAGCATACCGGGGATGCCCCACAGTTTCCAGCCGGCGTAGATGGCGATGAGGGTCACCAGCGGATCCAGCCCCAGCCCTTTGCCGATGAGTTTCGGCTCCAGAATGGACCGAATCAGCCATACGACGCCGTAGATGGCCAACAGGCCCACGCCCCGGACTACATCCTGCTGCAGCAGGCAAATGATCGCCCAGGGGATCAGCACCGTACCCACACCCAAAATGGGGAAGGCATCCACCAGCGTGACCAGCGCTGCGGCCACCACAGGATTGCCGGTACCCAGCAGCCAAAAACCTACCAACATGATGCCAAAGGCTACCAGGGCCAGTTTTAACTCTGCCAGAAGCCAACCGGTCAGGGCTTTTCGTATGGTTTTTAGTGCGGGCAGCCATTTTTCCTGCCATTGTTTGGGTTGGTGGGTGTGCCACCAATGTCGCATGGCAGGCATCCGGCCGGAGATCATATAGGCGGAAATGATGCCGGTGATCAGCCCCAGCATGCCTTTTGAAAGGGAACCCAATAGGCCGGTGGCCAGCTTGGGAATCTGCATGGCGGCCTGTTCAAACAACGTGTTGCCGTTGCTGAACAGGCGTTGGGTCAAGTCCTGTGCCAGCGGGCGGATGGAGGGTGGTAGTCGCTCAGCTATGTCCGTCAGCCATTGCTGAAGCTGCTCCATGGCGGCAGTGACCGTATCAGCCAGCTGAGGCAGTACATTGACGAGCTGCTGGGATTGTCGCACCAGCAGCGCCAGCAAACAAGTGATCACCGTGGCGGACAAAAGAAAGACCCCACTGACTGCAATGGGAGAAGCGCCGTTGCGGGGAAGGCGTAGCTTGGTACTAAGCAGATCCACTGCCGGTTCGGCGGCCAAAGCCAGCACCAAACCCAGCAAAAATGGCAACCCGATGGGCAGAATATACCCCATAAACAGCCATACGGCAGCCAGCCCGAAGGCGAGAAAAAGAACGAAACGTATCATATGGCGGGACATTTGATCACACTCCAAAGAATATTTGGGTTTTTGCTTGCTTTTTCTGAAATATATGCTATACTGAAGGGGAAGAATAAGACCACTGATCATCAGTGTGAAACATCAGGAGGTAATATGAAAAACGGTGCCAAATATTACATTGTGGAAGCATCCGCCCTGCCGGAAGTTTTTTTGAAGGTTGCCGAGGCAAAGCGCCTGTTGGCTACCGGTGAAGCTTCCACCGTCAACGAAGCCGCAAAAATGACCGATATCAGCCGCAGTGCGTTCTATAAGTATCGGGAGGCGGTACAGCCTTTCCGCAATATGAACACCAAGCAGATCATCACCTTCCAGTTCCTGCTGCGGGATGAACCCGGTGCGCTGTCGGCCATTCTGGCGGCATTTGCTCAGCAGGATGCCAACTTGATGACGGTCAATTCCATTACGCCTACCAATGGCTGCGCGGTGGTGACCATTGCGGCTGAGACCTCTAATGTAGTTGTTTCTCTCGATGAGATGCTGACCATCTTCCTGCAGACTCCCGGCGTCATCAAGGCCGAGGTTCTGGCTGCGGGCTAATACCTGATTTCTGTGAAAGAGCTGCCTGCGGGCAGCTCTTTTGAATTGAAAAATGATAATTGAGAATAAATATGTCAACATAGCCGATACATTCATTCTCGATTTGCCCTTTTCCATTTTCCATTCAACCACCGGATATTTTGTCACCTGTGGGCCATTTCTGTCATAGAATGGCGCGGAGGTGATGTTTATGCTGATCGTAGAAAAATTCGGCGGCACGTCCGTTGCCGACGCAGAGCGGATTCTCAATGCGGCTAGGCATATGGTGGAGGCTGCCCAGGCAGGCAATCAGGTGGTGGCGGTGGTGTCTGCACAGGGGGATCTGACGGATCGACTGTTGGAAAAAATCCAATCTGTGACAGCAGCGCCTTCCGGACGGGAAAGTGATGCCTGCGTATCCGCAGGCGAGAATATTTCGGCGGCACTGGTGGCTATGGCTGTGGAAGCAATGGGTCATCCGGCGGTCAGCCTTTCCGGGTGGCAGGCGGGGTTGGTGACGGACAGCGAATACGGCAACGCACGTATCCGTTTTATGCAAGGCGGGCGCATCCGCCGAGAGCTGCAATCGGGGAAGATCGTGGTGGTGGCAGGTTTTCAAGGGGTGGATGTCCAGAAAAATATCACCACATTGGGAAGAGGAGGCTCGGATACCACGGCGGTGGCGCTGGCGGCACTGCTGGAGGCAGATCGGTGCGTGATCTTTACGGACGTGGATGGGGTCTATGACAAAGATCCCCGGAAATTTCCGGACGCTGTGAAGTTCCAGGCCATCGATTATGACCATATGCTGCAAATGTGCCGCAGCGGGGCCCAGGTACTCCATGACCGGTGCGTGGAACTGGCCCGGGATCATGATATCCGCATCGAGGTACGGTCTGCTTTTAGCGACGAACCAGGCACCATGGTCGGCCTGCTGTAACCATTGTAGCCAATCGCTGCTGAGGATATTCCTGTAAAGATGGAACGGTAAATTGTTGTTTGCCAAATTTTCTGTCATTCCGAGCCAGTGCGCACACTGGCGTGGGAATCCCCCGGTTAGACAGGAAATGTGATAAAAGTGCCCCTAAAACCTAGGGGATTGCCACACCAGTGACCCAATCAAGGTATGATTACCCCCGGCAATCATTTAAATTTTGGATCCGCTGCGCGGAGCACCACGGTCACTGGTTCGCAATGACACTTCTTTTTTAGTACGCTAAACAACAATTTATCTTACAAAAAGTAAAAAATAGTGCTTGACATTTATAAAAACCTGTGCTAAAATGTGCGGGTAATAAAGAAGGCTAAACATCCGCCGCACCGTAAGCGTCCAGCAAAACGGTTCATATTCCTTTATTTTCCCCGATAGGGGAGGACTGTGGAATTACGCGGATGCTTTGGCATCCGCTTTTATTGTTTTTTGGAGGTGCTTACCATCGCTAAGTTAGAACATCAGCTCAATGAGGAAATCCGGGACAAGGAAGTGCGCTTGATCGGCGCTGACGGCGCCCAGCTGGGTATCGTGTCCGCCGCACAGGCCAATGCCATGGCAGAAGAGCAGGGTATGGATCTGGTGAAGATCTCTCCCAATGCCGTTCCCCCCGTCTGCAAGATCATGGACTATTCCAAATTCTGCTACGATCAGAAGAAGCGGGAGAAGGATGCCAAGAAGAACCAGAAGGT
>JAZUAW010000002.1:0-1935 GCA_045638225.1 Faecousia sp.
ACCCTTTTCTTTCAAACTATGCACGATCTCAGCTGCCGCAGGATGATAACCGCAGACAGCCTTGATCTTATCAAATTCCGTTTCGTAAAATTCATCAAAGAGGTATTTGTCCCGGAGAATCTTATCCCCATAGACGGAAACAGCATAATTCCAAAAGGCTTCCTCGTTGGTTTTGCTGCCATCATTCTTTACCATCGCTGCGGTTCCGCGCCAGATGGTATCTATCAGTTGCTTGGGATCATATCCTGCCGGAGCTACTTTTGCAGCAATTCTGCCGAAATAGTCCTTTACGAACACATCCTGATCCATAGGCACCAGTGTGCCGTCCAGGTCAAAAAGAACTGTCGTAATTGACATACTTGTGTTCTCCTCTCGATTTTCGTACTTGCCATTATACACTGCGACCAGATTTTAAGCAAGCCTTTCATAATTTGAGTCAGCAAAAGATGAACAACGGCTGTAAGTCCAAAGAACCGCCGGTGTGTACCGGCGGATTCCTTTTTAGTTTTCTTCGGGGAATGCGTACTGGGCCTTATACTGAGCAAACTGTTCTGCAAAGGCAGCAGACTCATGGAGTTCACCGGCTTTCAGAGCATTGAGATATTCATGTGCCTCCAGTTTACCCTCGGTGACCTGCAGCATCTCAACGGCCACATTGGAGCAGTGGTCTGCGGTACGCTCACAAGCAGTCAGCAGATCTTCCAGCACGAAGCCGTATTCCACAGTGCACAGGCCGTCTCTCAGACGACGCACATGGCGGGACTTGACCTCACGGACCAGTGCGTCAACGACCTGCTCCTGAGGCTCAATTCTAACGGCCTGCTCACGATCAAAGTTGCCATAAGCCGCTACCGTACGATCAACAATATCCAAAACTGCCTGTTCCAGAACTGCCAGCTCACCCTTGGCCTGCTTGGAGAACTCAATCTTCTTTTCGTCGATCTCCTGCGCTGCCTTTGCAACGGCCATGGCGTGGTCCGCCATACGCTCGATATCGGATACGGTGTATAGCAGCGTGTTCAGGATGCGGTTATCATTGACAGACAGATTCATGCCGGACAGCTTCACCAAATAAGTGTTCAGCGCGTCCTCGTAGCGGTCGGTCTTGTCTTCCAGTTCCGCTACCTGCTCCATAACACCGGATTCAAACTTCTTGGTAAGACCCATAGCCAGATGCATAGCCTTGGCGGCATCCGCAGCCATCTCACCAGCAATTTCATGGGCACGCTGCACAGCGACAGCGGGAGTAGCCAGCAGACGAGCGTCCAACAACTCGGTTTTTTCCGGCTCCTTGACTTCGGGAACCAGCAGATATGCCAGTTTTACCAGCAGACCATTCAGGGGCATCAGGACAGCCGTTGCAATTACGTTGAAACCGGTGTGGATCACAGAGATATCCCAAGCTTGTACGGAGTTGCCCAGGAAATTCCAGGGGACGAACATATTGATACCGTAGAAGATTGCAGCAAACATGGTAGCGCCTACCACATTGAACAACAGGTGAACCATTGCGGTACGGCGAGCGTTGCGGTTGGCACCGATGGCACCCATAATCGCAGTAATACAAGTACCAATGTTCTGGCCCAGGATGATGGGGAGTGCTGCGCCATAGGTGACAACACCTGTGCTGCACAGACCCTGCAGAATACCAACGGAAGCAGAAGAGGACTGAATCACAGCAGTCAGAATGGCACCAAAGAGGATACCCACAATGGGGTTAGTGAAAGAAATCATCAGGTCTGCGAACCATGCTTCCGTCTTCAGGAATGCCATGGAGCTGCTCATCAGATCCATACCGGTCATCAGAGCCATAAAGCCCAGCATAATAGTGCCGATACCCTTTTTCTTTTCACTCTTGGTGAACATATAAAGCACGATGCCCACAATCGCGATCAGTGGTGCAAGGGTAGAAGGCTTGAAGAACTTGATCAGGAA
>JAZUAW010000003.1:0-21394 GCA_045638225.1 Faecousia sp.
ATGTTCCGTCCCCTGCCCAAGCACCTGAAGAACGATCAGGACGAGATCTGCAACCGTCTGGATCCCAAGAAGGACGTAGACTCCATGACCCACATGTCCAACGCCGGCGTGTTCGAGGGCCAGGACCTGGGCTATGCCCCCCGCACCCCCGCTGCCTGCATGGAAATCCTGGACTAGTATGGCATCGACTGCAAGGGCAAGAACGCTGTCGTCATCGGCCGCTCTCTGGTGGTTGGTAAGCCCGCAGCTATGATGCTGATGGCTAAGAACGCCACCGTCACCATCTGCCACACCCGTACCGTCAACACCGCTGAGATCTGCAAGAATGCTGACATCATCGTGTCCGCTGCCGGCGTTCTCAACTCCCTGACCAAGGACTTTGTCCGCGAAGGCCAGATCGTCATCGACGTTTCCATGAACTGGAACCCCGAGAAGATCACCTCCAAGGGCAAGGGCGGTATGTCCGGCGACGCTGTTTACGAGGAAGTGGAGCCCATCGTTGAGGCCATCACTCCCGTTCCCGGCGGTGTCGGCGCTGTCACCACCAGCGTTCTGATGAAGCACGTTGTGGAAGCTGCCGAGAAGGTGTAAATTTCACAAAAAATCAAGAGCCGTGGCATCGCCACGGCTCTATTTTTTGTATAGGGTGACAATTTTTCCATGAAAACATATTGACTTTCCAAATCTGTGGTGCTATACTTCTGTGGTTTCAAGATCGAAAAGAGGCTGCCTGATGACAACCCCCTTCCGACCGATATTATTAGTGGGCACCTCAAAAAATACTCCTTTTGCGATTTGGACGGATCTTTTGTCCCAACTTTTCCTTGCGAAAATTCCGCAATACTACCAGTATTCCGAAATTTCCGCAACTTAATTTGAAACAAAATCTCTCGCCCAAGTCATCAAAAAAGCGTTTTTAGAGGATGCCTTCAGAAAAGAAGGTATCTGTATGGAAACTAGTCTGATTTGTCTGGCAGTTGCGCTGATCGGCGGACTCATGCTGTCCAGACTCACCAAGAAGCTGAACCTGCCCGCCGTCACCGCATATCTGCTGGCCGGCCTGCTGTTGGGTCCCTTTTGCCTGGGCGCACTGAAAATCCCCGGCCTCGGCTTCAACTCCCTTGCCCAAGTAGAGCACTTGAGCATCGTCACCCAAACCGCCCTGGGCTTCATCGCCTTCACCATCGGCAATGAATTCCGCTTGAGCCAGCTGAAGACCATGGGCAAGGCTGCCATCACCATTGGCATTCTCCAGGCGGTAATCACCACGGTCCTGGTGGACATCGTGTTGATCGTGCTGCATCTTTGCTTCCCGAATGTAATCTCCATCCCCTGCGCACTGGTTTTAGGCGCCATCGCCTCTGCCACTGCCCCTGCCGCCACATTGATGGTGGTGCGCCAGTATAAGGCCGACGGCCCTCTGACCCGACTGCTGATGCTGGTGGTTGCCATCGATGACGCAGTAGGTCTAGTACTGTTCTCCGTGTCATTTGGCATTGCCACCGCCCTGGCACATGGGCAGGCCAGCATTTTGGCTGTGGTGGTAGAACCCATTGTAGAGATCGTGCTCAGCCTGGGGCTTGGCGCGCTGATGGGCTGGCTGCTGAACTTCGTGGAGCAGTTCTTCCACTCCAGAAGTAAGCGTTTGACCATTTCTGTCGCTTTCGTGCTGCTGACCGTGGGTCTTTCCATGCTGAAATTCCACATCGGTCCCGTACATTGCGGATTCTCCCTGCTGCTGGTTTGCATGATGACCGGCACCATCTTCTGCAACATCTGCTCCACTTCCGAGGAGCTGATGGATCGTGTGGACGGTTGGACCATGCCGCTGAACATTCTGTTCTTCGTCATTTCCGGCGCAGAGCTTGACTTAAATGTACTGGCACAACCCGTAACGCTGATCGTCGGTGTAATCTATATCACCGCCCGCAGCCTGGGCAAATACGGCGGTTCCAACCTCAGTTGCCGCCTGACCCAGCAGAGCAAACCCATCACCAATCACCTGGGCATTACCCTACTGCCCCAGGCCGGTGTGGCCCTGGGCATGCCCCTGACAGCCTCTACCCTACCCGGCGGTGCCCTTACCCGCAATGTGGTGCTGTTTGCGGTGCTGATCTATGAATTGGTGGGTCCCACCTTGACCAAGCGTTCCCTGCTGGCCGTAGGCGAGATCAAACCCGAAGGCCGCACCAGCGCCCGTAAGCATAACACCCCCGCAGAATAAGTATAAAAATGCAGAGCCGCGGAAATTCCGCGGCTCTCTTTTTGATTTACTTCTTTACAGGTTCTCTGGCATCCATGATCTCGGTTGCCTTATGGAACTGGATGATCTGGCTGGAATACAGGCCGCTATGGCCGGAAAGTACAAAGCAGATCACGCACATCAGGGCAAACAGGTGGACATTTTCCGCACCGAACATTTCCACGCTCAGTACAATGGAGGCAAAGGGAGAATTGGTAGCGCAACAGAACAGCCCCACCAAGCTCAGTGCTGCCGCCACACCGGGTTCCAGGCCCAGCACCATACCAACCACGCAGCCGAAAGTAGCACCAATGCAGAAGGTGGGCACGATCTCGCCACCCTTGAAGCCTGCTGCCAAAGTGATGGCAGTGAAGAGCATTTTCAGCATAAAGTCATACCAGTTGGCCTGACCTGCCACAGCACCCAGGGCCATATCCATGCCGGCACCATTATAGCGATGGTCACCCACCAGCAGGGTCATGCCCATCACCAGCAGGCCGCCCACAGCGATGCGGATCCAGGGATTCTTCAGCTTGTGGTGAGCCAAATGCTCAGCCTTGTGAAACACGGTGCACATGGTAATACCAAGTAACGCCACCAGAACCGCCAAAACAGCGAATTTCCACACATTTCCCCATGTCAAGACCGCCGTAACGATCTCGGCGGTTTCCGCATGGACACCCAGGGCGCCTGAGATCTTTGCCGCGGTAAAGGCCGCCAGATAACAAGGCAGCAGCGCCGGGGAAAAGAGCGTACCCACGGACTCAAACTCCATGCAAAACAGGGTGGCCGTCAAGGGCGTACCAAACAAGCCCGCAAACACGGCACTCATGCCGCTCATGATCATCATTTTTCGGTCGTACTTGCCTAATCGGCAGATTTTGCTGAGCAGTGACGCAGCGGAGCCACCCAGCTGCAACGCCGCGCCCTCCCGGCCGGCAGAACCGCCAAACAGGTGGGTAATGGCTGTTGCCGCAAAGATCGTAGGTGCTACCGCAGGTTTCACTTCGTTGCTGTCCAGCACTGCGTCAATGATCTCATTGGTGCCCCGATTGCTCCGCAGACCCATCACTTTATAAATGGTCACACTCAGCAGGCCGCCCAGAGGCAGCAGGAAAATCAGCCATGTATGATGCTGCCGTAGATGGGTGACACCATGGAGCGCATGGTGGAATCCCGCACCCAGCAGGCCACCCAGCGCGCCCATTAAAAGGCCCAGTAGCCCCCATTTGAAAAATATTTTTACATAGCGTTCCGGGTGATGGATCTTATCAAGCCACGCCACAAAATCCCTCATTTCATTCGTTTTCCCTATTTTACCACATTTTTTCCCCTATGGCAATTCCTAAATTGGGATTTAATATTCTGTTCTTTGGCTAGGAGACCCTTGCGCTGTGCTTCTTATCAGAGCGATAAACAAGAATTTATAGTTTTCATCTATAAGAAAAAGCTTGTAACTTTATTGACAAAAGTCGCCAGCTCTCATATAATGTGATATGTGCCTGCATGACTGACGGATAAACGCAGATCACTGCGGTGGAGTGTGGGCATTTGTTGCCGACCGTCTGGGCAATCCGATCTCGCGAGGGAACCGGATTGCCCATTTTTAGTAAGAGAGGGATATTATGAAAAAAATCCGCAACTTATCTGAAGGAAATTTTCTGAAGCTGTTTTTTGCCTTCCTGTCTTTGGCATTTTTGATCGCCGCGCCCTGCATGCCCGACCGGGCCAATATGCTGACCGGTCTGTGGCAGATCCTCAGCCAGCCAAGTAAGATCTCCGCCAACTATTTTGCCATGGGCGGTTTTGCCGCCACCTTCCTGAACATGGGCTTGGTGGGTATCGTCTGCCTGCTGCTGTTTGTAGTGTTTAAGGGCACACCCAACAACGCCTCCACCCTTGGCGTGATCCTGACCATCGGTTTTGGTTCCTGGGGCATCAATGTGCTGAACATGTGGTTCTCTATCTTCGGTGTGATGCTCTACTGTCTGGTGAAGCGAGAGAAGTTCGGCGCCAATGTGAACGCCATGCTCTTCTCCACCGGCATTGCACCCCTGATCACCGACCTGCTGATCCGTTACCCCAACGCCGAAGTTATTGGCTTTAACTGGTTGGGTCTGGGTCTTGCCCTGCTGGTGGGCCTTATCATTGGCTTTTTCCTGCCTGCGGGCCTGGCTTACTCCCCCAAGGTACATAAGGGCTTTGACCTGTACTCCGCTGCCCTGCCCATCGGCATGACCGCCTTCTTCCTGAATGGCACCCTGTTCAAGACCATGGGCGTGGCCCTGCCCCAGGCTCTGTCCGACCTGGACGCCGCCTCCATGCAGGTAGCCTCCCAATCCATCGCTAACATTTTCTGCCTGAGCGTGTTTGCTTTGTGCGTGATCTTCGCCTTCCTGCTGGGCTGCAAGCCTAAGGATTACTGGCAGCTGCTGAAAGATCCTGCGCTGGTCACCAATTTCAGCTCCACCTATGGTAATTCCGTATTTTTGATGAATGTGGGCGTATTTGGCTTGTTCATTCTGGGTTACTATAACCTGATCGGTGCCACCTTCAACGGCATCACCTTCGGCATCATCTTCTGCATGCTCTCCACCTGTAATTCCGGTTCCCATCCCGGCAATGTGTGGCCCATCATGCTGGGCTACGCAGCCGCTTCTCTGGCATTCGGCTGGATCTCCCCGCTGCTGGGTGGCAACTTCACCTTCCAGCTCAATGCTCAGGCTATCTGTGTGGGCCTGTGCTACGCCAACGGTCTGAGCCCCATTGCCGATAAGTACGGCTGGCGCTATGGCTTCATCGCCGCTGTGATGCACTATCTGCTGGTCACCTCTGTACCCACCCTCCATGGCGGCTTCTGCCTGTACAACGGTGGCTTTACCGCAGCGCTGATCTGCATCATTCTGGTGCCTGAACTGGAGCGCTTCAGTGCCACCAAGGAAGAGCGCAAGGCAAAGCGCCTGGCAAAAATCCATAAGTAATACGCAACGGGCCTCCCACCACGGGAGGCCTTTTTCTTTAGGATTTGTAAACATTTGGAAAATTCAAAGACAGATGTCTTGCTTTCGCGTACACTTCATGGTATACTACAGCTACCTTGCATAAAAAACAACAATGGAGGCGATCTTAATGAAACAGATGCGATTGATAGCACTGCTGCTGATCCTGGCAATACTGCTCGTAGGCTGCGCCAAAGCACCATCGGAAGGTGCTATGGACAATGCCGCCGACACCCCGAATGCAGGCAATGGCATTTACAACGAAAGCGAGGAAACAGACATCTCCGCAGGCATCGAGGAAAACCGCAAGCTGATCCGCACAATTACCATGGATGCGGAAACCGCCGACCTTGACAATATCTTGGCAAATCTGGATACCCAGCTGGCAGCTTTGGGTGGCTATGTGCAGAACAAATCCGTGCAGAACGGCCGCGGCGGTAGTTACCGCTACGCCACGCTGACCCTGCGCATCCCGGCAGACAAGCTGGATGCCTTCGTAGGTCATGTGGAGGACGCCACAAACATTCTCTCCTCCAACGAAACCGCGGAGGATGTGACTTTGAAATATGCCGCCACCGAAAGCCGCATCAAAGCCCTGGAAACCAAGGAAACACGCCTGCTGGAGCTGATGACTAAGGCGGAAAATCTCAACGATCTGCTGACCCTGGAAAACCAGCTGGCCTCTGTGCGGCAGGAGCTGGAAACGGTAAAATCCCAGCTGAAGGTCTATGACAGTCTGATCGACTATGGCACCATCAAGCTGACCATCACGGAAGTGAAGGAGTATACCCCCGTAAATGTGGAAGCGCCCACCGCCTGGGAGCGGATCAGCACCGGTTTTGTCAAGAGCGTTAAGGGCGTTTGGACCATCCTGACGGAGCTGTTTATTTTCCTGATCGTTGCCCTGCCCTACCTAGTTATCCCGGCCGGTATTTTGCTGGCAGTGTGGATTGTATACAACAAGAAGTATCCTTATCGTGCCCGCAGAAAGTTCCGTAAGCCCCGGGCCCCCGCTCCCGCTCCCGAAACTCCCGCCCAGCCGGAACAGCCCGCCAATGAATAAATAATCCAAGCGCTTCGGCAAAATGCCGAAGCGCTTTTTCCATGCAGCGTTGTAAATTGTTGTTTGTGCTTTTAGGGGCAAAGCCGCCAAAGGCCCCCTTGTGTAAAGGAGGCTTAGGCGCTACCGCGCCGGTGCATCTAAACAACAATTTAACTTTCCATTTGTTTGCCCAGGAAGCTGGCGGCAGTTTGAGCAAGGCGCTGATCTGCCTCCTGCAGGGGAGTATGATCCTCCCCCAACAGCAGCATCACGCAGCCCATCAGATCTCCTTGGCACAAAATTGGTGCTGCCACACCCAAATGGTACTTATCCGACTCCTCGGAGGCCGGGATCATGGTCTCGCCTGCCGTGTAGCGGTAGTTGCGCCGCTGCTCCATCAGCCGATCCAGGGCCTGGGAATTGGGCCTATCCATCAGCTCCCGCTTTGGAATACCGGACAGGGCAATGATGCTGTCCCGGTCGGACACGGCGGCGATGCGGCCGGTGTTGGCGCCGATGGCCTCGCACAGCTGGGCAGCGAAATCCTGCAGATCTCCCATGGGAGAATACTTGCGGAAGATCACACCGCCGTCTTTTTCCGTGTAAATTTCCAGAGGATCTCCCTCACGGATACGGAGGGTTCTTCTGATCTCTTTGGGAATGACGATGCGGCCTAAATCGTCCACACGCCGAACAATGCCGGTTGCTTTCATATATCTTTCTCCTTTTACAGATCTCTCGTAGGGGTCATTCATGCATGACCCACGGGCGATTCTTGAATCGCCCCTACAATAATTTTACAAATTACGATGCTATTATTTGTAAGACAAGGGGATTTATACGCGACGTATCTTGATTTCCCGTTTCGATTGAAATATAATCTTGTCAAGAAAATATAGATTTCCAAAAGAAAGGGGATGCCATATGCAGATCAGAAAATTTCAACTGGATGTGGATTTGCAAAAACTGGAAGCTTATTTAAGAAGTCAATATTTGGCAAACAAAAATATGACCTCATGGTTACCTGAAAGGCTCCATGACTTAATCTATCGGATGGGTGCACAAGAGGCAGATGGGGGCAGAGAACGATCCGTGGATTATATATTTATGTGGGAAGAAAACGGAGAAATCGTTGCCTGTATCCTTCCCGACGGTGAAAACATTTACATGAGTATTAAAGCGGGTTTTGAGCATCTTTTCCCTTCACTTCTATCCTACAGCGAAAAAAACTGCCTTCCTTTATTCCATAAAGCCGACGACGGATCCGTAAAGTTTTGGGTTGCAGCCAACGACAGTCTTACATATATGCAGGAAATTCTTCTGGATTCGGGTTATAGCAGGTACGCAGAAGAGGATTATGATAACTATGTATATCCTTTGGAAACCTGCGTTTCCATCGATTTGCCAAAAGGGTTTCAGCTTCTTTACGGCGAAGAATATACCGATGAGGAAAACAAGTGGAATGCCCTCCATTTGGGTTTCCATCCAGATCACGAGGTATCCGATTATCAAAATAGTATGCACCCATACATTGCAAGAAAAGAATCATCCATGTATCGGGACAGTTTTGAGTGTATTGTGATAGACGAAAATGCCCAAGAAGAAAACGATGTATGCGCCTACTGTTTCGTCTATGTTGATAAACAATCGAAAACCGCTTTGATAGAACCTGTCAGCACCAGAGAAAAGTACCAACGCAAGGGCATAGGCACAGCAATGATGCACGGAGTTATGCTACGTTGTAAGGAAAAAGGCATTGAAAAGTGCTATGTGAATTCTTTCGGCTGGCGAAGGAAATTCTATAATGCCGCAGGTTTTTCCACGGAAGACAGTATTGGCTTTTGGTATAAAATAATCAGATAACGAATCCTGATACGTAAAACAGTCGCCAACCTAATGGTTGGGGGCTGTTATTATGTAATGGTCATTCTCTTATAATGCACTATAGCAAATCTGTGATGCCATTATTTGTAAAACGGTTGGAAATATACAAAGCTATTTACTTTTCCCTTTCTATGTAGTAGAATGGAATCACTTTACCACTGCGCCTTCATTGCCGCAAAAATCAAAAGGAGAACATACCATGATAGATTTCCAAAACGCAACCTTTATGAAGCTCAAGCCCATCAATGACAGCGACTTTGCCGGCATGATCTCCCCTATGTTTGTACCCGGCGAACAGATCATCCAATCCTTCAGGGGCATCCGTGACGGTGTGGTTTTTACCAACAAAAGAATCATTGCCATCAATGTACAGGGCATCACCGGCAAGAAGAAAGACTTTACCTCCTTGCCCTACAGCAAGATCCAGGCATACTCCGTAGAAACGGCAGGTGTATTCGACCTGGACAGTGAATTGGATCTGTGGTTCTCCGGCATGGGCAGAGTGCGGTTTGAGTTTGTGGCACGGGCCAATGTCAGCGCCATCTGTCGTATGATCTCTGAGCACGTTTTGTAAATACTGGCAGCGGAGTGAAATTCACTCCGCTGTTTTTCACCTTCTCCCTACAATATTTTTACAAATTACGTTGCAAATATTTGTCAAGAAAGGTGATGATTACGCCTTGCTTTCCGTCAGGTCTGCGAATATAATTGAAACAGTCCGATCAGTTTGACTTTCGAGAGGTGCTTTATGCAAAAACTTTTATTGATCATGGGAGATTTGGCAACAGGTAAATCCACCTTTGCTAATCTGTTATCCACCAGATATGACGCCAATGTATTTTTCAAAGATTCCATAAAAGAGGTTCTGGGCGATACCATTGGCTTTTCCAACAGAGAAGAAAACAAGAAATTATCGGTTGCCACAGGCGAGGTGATGTGTCTGATCCTTACCGGATTTGGCAAGTTGAAAAAAGATCTGATCTTGGAATCGAATTTTCGCATTGCGGAATTGGAAAAGATCCATCAGATCGCATCCGAGTATGATTATGAGGTGCTCACCCTTGTTCTGCAGGGAGATGCCGAGATTTTGCACGCGCGATTCCTGAACCGGGCGCACAATGAGAACAGACATCCTGTGCATCTGTGCGCGGAATTCAATACCTTTGACGGTTTTCAAACCTATATAGAGAGCTTGCGAACCACAAAGATCCCCGGCGCGGTCATACACATCAACGCAGATGACTTTTCCTATCAAACAGATATTTCCATCTTGGAAAAAATCGATACGTTTATGCAAGCTTGATGCCTTCTCATTTATGATACCGCCACGGCTGCCGATCAACATCATCGGCAGCCGTTCATGTTTTCTATCCGCTGCAATTTGATTTCCACAAAATAATTTACTTGCTATTTTGTCATCTTGGGTCTATAATAAAATAGAAAAAATATGGGGAGGATCACCATATGGCACAGAAAAAGCGTATCCTTTTGCTGACTACCGGCGGCACCATCGCCTCCATGCCCGGCGGAGATGGCCTTGCGCCTGCCGATTCCGGCGTATTTGAACGGGAAATGCAACAGCTGCGTACTTACTACGATATCACTGTGCAGGAGCTCATCTGTCTGGACTCCTCCAACATCCGCCCTGCGGAGTGGCAGATCATTGCCGAGGGCATCTGGAACAGCCGCCACGGATTTGACGGCATCGTGGTCTCCCACGGTACTGACACCATGGGCTATACCGCCTCCGCAGTGACTTTCATGCTGCCTAACATTGACCTGCCTGTAGTATTTACCGGGTCTCAGCTGCCGCTGGTGGACATGCTCTCCGACGGCCCTGACAATCTGCGCACCGCTTTCGCCATGGCCGCCTCCGGCCATCCCGGCATTTTCCTGGCCTTTGATCGGAAAGTAATGCTGGGCTGCCGTGCGGTAAAGGTACGGGCCTCCGGTTTCTCCGCCTTTGAAAGTATCAATGCCCGGTATGCCGCACTGGTCAGCAACGCCGGTCTTTCCATCGACCACAGCGTGCTGCCTGTGATGCAGGGCAGACCCCAACTGCGCATGGACATCAGCGACGAGGTATTCCTGCTAAAGCTGACTCCCGGTCTATCGCCTGCCGTCATTGACGCACTGGTGGACATGGGCTACAAGGGCATCGTCATTGAGGCATTTGGTCTGGGCGGCATCAATATTCTGGGCGAAGGTCTGGATGCCATCCGCCGCGCACTTGAGAAGGGCGTTAACGTTGTTGTGACCACCCAGTGCCTGTACGACAGCGCCAATCTGGGCGTATATCAGGTGGGCGTGAAACTGTTGGAACTGGGCGTCATTCAGGGTTGGGATATGACCTCGGAGGCCGCCATGACCAAGCTGATGTGGGCCATCGGTCAGGGTCTGAACAACAAGGAGATCATCGATCTATTCCAAACCAATCTGGCCGGCGAGATCACCGCCTGAGTATAGTACAAAAGGAGGCACCATGGGCTTTGACGCATTGCTGGGTAACCAGCAGCTGAAGGACAATTTAACAAATAGCCTCCGTCGGGGTCGGCCCTCCCATTTTTATCTGATATCCGGCCCGGAAGGCAGCGGCAAGCACACCCTGGCCCGCCTGCTGGCCGCAGCGCTGATGTGCGCCGATGGCAGCAAGCCTTGTCTTACTTGCCCCGCCTGCCGCAAAATCATGGCCGGACTACATCCGGACTTTATCACCGTAGAGGACCCGGAGCATAAAAATATTGCCGTCAAAATCATTCGCCAAGTCCGCGATGAAATGTATATCCGGCCAAACGAGGGCAACTATAAAATCTATTTTTTACCTCAAAGTTTGGGCTTAGAGGGTCAAAACGCGCTGCTGAAAATTCTGGAAGAACCGCCCAACTACGGTGTATTCATTCTGCTGACGGAAAATTCGGAAGCTTTGCTGCCCACCGTGCGTTCCCGGTGCGTGGAATTGAAGTTGCTGCCACTGGCGGAAGCTACCTTGCGCGATGCCTTGCAGCAGGCATTTCCAGATGCCAATGCTGATATGATCTCGGCAGCCATCAGCCGCAGCGGCGGCTATCTGGGACAGGCGAAAGCGCTGCTCAGCGGCGAAAGCAATGTCGCCACCCAAACTGCTGATCTGGTGCAGGCCTTCTCCAGCCGCAACAACCTGCTGCTGGTGCAGACGCTGACACCTATGGAAAAATGGAAGCGCGATCAACTACTGCCCCTGCTGCAGCAATGGCTGGAGATCTTTGAAGGGGCGCTGGCCTGCCGCAGCGGCATGACCGCCCTGTCAGACCTGTCCACCGAGCTTGCCTCCCACCGCAGCGCCGGCGACCTGAACACCGCCATTACTGCACTGAAAAAAGCCAAAGAATACGCTGAGGGCAACATTTCTGTAGCCGCCATCTGTAGCTGGCTCAGCTGGAATTTGCGTTAACTTTTATGCGCGCTTGTAGGGAAAGCTGACCTCTTGCAATCTATGCCATTTCCGGGCATTTCCGGAATGCCTCAAATATAAGGAGAAACACCAATGGAAGAAATTATCAACGCCTCTGTACCGGAGGAAAAAGTGGAAGTGGTCGACATCCAGTTCCGCCCCGGTCAGAAAGTATATTTTTTTGATCCCGCCGGGCTGACTCTGCACGCCGGCGATCATGTAATCATCGACACCGCCCGTGGCGCTGAGTTCGGCATCTGCACCGGCGGCAACCACAGGATTCCTCAAAAGGATGTGGTGGCACCTCTGCGCAATGTGCTGCGCATTGCCACGGCACAGGACGAAAAAATCGTGGCGGACAACCGGGAAAAAGAACGCCGCGCCTTTGAAGTCTGCCTGCAAAAGACCCAGGATCTTGGTCTGGATATGCAGCTGGTCAGCGCCGAGTGCACCTTTGACGGCAGCAAAATTCTCTTCTTCTTCACCGCCGACGAGCGTGTGGACTTCCGGGAGCTGGTCAAGAGTCTGGCCTCCACTTTCCACACCCGCATCGAATTGCGCCAGATCGGCGTCCGCGACAAGGCAAAGATGGTGGGTGGTCTGGGCATCTGCGGCCGGCCTTTCTGCTGCGCCAGCTTCCTGGATGATTTCCAGCCTGTGTCCATCAAAATGGCCAAGACACAGAATCTGTCCCTAAATCCCACCAAAATTTCCGGCACCTGTGGCCGCTTGATGTGCTGCCTGAAATACGAGCAGGAAGCATACGAGGACCTGCTGCGCCGCACCCCCAAGGAAGAGAGCTTTGTGGACACCCCCGAAGGACGTGGCACTGTGGTGGGCATCAATCTGCTGCGCCAACAGGTGAAGGTGCAGATGGAAGATGCCCCCGACACTTTCCATGTCTTCTCCAACGAAGACATTGCCATCCTGCGCAACGGAAAAGCCAAGAAAAATGATCCCCCCATCCCCGCAGATCTGGCCCCCATTTCCGGAAACGGCAAGCGCCGTCGGAAACCCGAGCCTGTGGAAGAGGAACTGCCGCTGGACCCCATCAAATTCCGCTATCGGGAAGAAAGCGTGGTAGATGAGCCTGCAGCCGAACCGGAAGCACCGGCAGGTCAGCCCGATGCATCCAGTAAATCTTCCCGGCGCCGCCGCAGACACAGCAAGGCCGAAGCCCGCAAGGAAGCCCCTGCTGCACAGCCTCAGCCGGAAGAGCAACCGGCTCCGATCCAGCCTGAAGCTACACCGGAGAAGGCCAAACAGCAGAACCATCACCGTCGCCGTCATCACCGCCATCACAAGCCCAAGAGCACCGGCGGCGGAGCTGAATAAAAAATACGCTGCCGAAGTTTTAAAAGCTTCGGCAGCGTTTTGTTTTGTGATTGTTTCAAATTTTCGTTTAGAGAGCAGTTGCGACCTGGGGTAGTTATTGCAACAGAGCGATCATCCCGATTTATGGTTTTACTGTGCCAGGTCCAGCGGACGCAGGGTGCCGCAGACATCATAGCGAGTATCATGGGTCTGCGCCAGGAACACCACTTGCAACGTCTTATTCGCCACCTGCACTTGGGCCAACACATCTTCCACATCTGCCGCCGCCACATTCTCCAGATACAGCCGGCAATTGCCCTCCGGCATACGCAAATCCAGCCGATATCCCACAAAGGACACAGCAAAGCTATCCGTCGCACAGGCGGTGACCAAGGTGGCAGCCGCTTCCTCCACGGCTTCCTTACGGTCGGCAGTGAAGACGATCTTGTTGGACTCCGGCACATAAAAATCCTTGAATACCACCTCGTCAAAGCCCAAACCGCGCAGCTCCTTGGTGATCTGAATCAAGTGGGTCAGGGTGCCATCATCTGTGGGATCCAACCAATAGCAGCCGCTTTCGTCAGTCCACAGATAACCTTTATTGGTGGGCAAGCCGCTGGGAACATTGTTTTTTCCGTATTCATAATCCCGCAGGGCCGGCAGCCGGGCGATCAGATGCAGCTGGGAGTTGGCAAGCTCCGCAATCAAGGCATCCATTTCCGGCAAATTATAGCTATCCGAGCCAGGACCCAGATCCGAATTGTAGAAGAAATAGCCCCAAAAGCTCTTCACATCCAGCATCACCGCAGTGCCCGCAGGCAGCTGCGCCAGCGTTGCCCGCAGCCCGGCCATGTCCTTTTGGACCATCTCCGGATCGATATAGTAACCGGTCAAGCGTTGCGGTATCACGGGTGTATCGGGACGGGATGCCTCCGGAGGCAAAAACTCCATATAAACATCCGGCTGAGACGGCTGACTGGGGATCTGACCGGCAGAAGCCGGTCTGTTCACAGACAGATCCAGCCGCACGCCATCCGGTGTGTATACAACAAATCGCCGCAACCACACCGCAAAGCACACCAGCGCCACTGCCAGCAGCAGCACCAGCACCAGCAGCAGGCGGGTCAGCTTCCGCAAAAACTGCCGGGTTCGATAGGAAAAGATCATGATTTACTCCTTTATCACACGGGCGCACAGGCTACGCCAATCCTCCTTGGCTTTGATATCCGTCACCTGCAGCCCGGCTTGTTCCAATGCAGACCGCACATCGCTGAGCCGTGTATCGAGAATGCCGGAACAGATCAGCAGGCTGTCCTTCGACAGAAAACGGGGCAGAATCGGTGCCAAGCTGATGATCACATCCGCCACGATATTGACCAGCACGACATCATAATGTCCCTTGGACAAGCGGTCCATCAGCGCTTGATCCGCGGTCACATTGCCGGTCAAGGCTGTAAATTCCGGAGCCGCAAAACCATTATAGGCTGCGTTCTCCCGGGCAATGTCCTCGGCCTTCGGGTCGATATCCACGCCAATGGCACTACCCGCGCCCAAGCGCAGGGCGGCAATGGACAAAATACCGCTACCACTGCCCAGGTCCAGACAGTTACAACCGGGCGCAACAGCCTGCTCCATAAACTCCATCACCATTTGGGTAGAGGGATGGGCACCGGTGCCAAAGGTCAGACCAGGATCGAGGATCACCTTCAGCCGGTCTGTTTCCTGCTCTGCCAGCCAGTAAGGCAGCACCAGCAGCCGCTGACCCACAGGCTGGGGCGGGTAATTGTCCTTCCAGCTTTCCTCCCAATCCACATCCGGCAGAGGCTTTACCGACAGTTCCAAGCTGCCAAGGCTGCCTGCGGCATCGCGCGCCCGGATGTCAGAAAGCAGCGTCTTCAGCTTTTGCAGCCCCTCCGCATCCGCTCCGTCCAGATACAGCTTGATGCAGGAAAGCCCCTGCAGTTTTTGTTGCAAGGTTTCATCGATATAGTCCCAGTATTCCCGGTTTTCTTCCAAAAAAGTTTCAAATTCTGCCTGATCTTCCAACACCAGATCTTCAAAACCACCGGCGGTCAGTTGCTCCGCCACCTTGCCGATTCCGGCAGAAACGGTGGCAATAGAAATTTCAAGCCATGCCATATGCCATGCCTCCTGTTTGTTCTTACCCTCTATTGTAACGCAAAAATAATAATAAGGCAACCGCATTTTTTATGGATTGCTATTTTCTGAGGAATGATATATAATGATTGATATTTTAGTAAGGTAACTGGTTGATTGACGCAGCTCTTTCTCCTCCCCAAAGGAGCACCAAAGCGCCTGCGGCGCTATAAACAACAATTTACCATACCAAGGAGCAATTCATGTATCAAACTCTTGAACTTTTCCCCGGTGTGACCCTGCGCTGCATGGGTGCCACCCGTTTCAAACAGGGCTGTCTGACAATCCAGTTTCTTCGGCCCATGAACGCGGAAGAAGCGGGTCTGAACGCACTGCTTCCCGCCGTCTTGCTGCGGGGTTGCAAGGATTATCCCGATCTGCAGCGCATCACTGACCGCCTGGATGACCTGTACGGTGCCAGCATCGGCACGCTGGTACGCCGTATCGGCGATTATCAGACCACCGGTTTTTACTGCGGTTTCATTGAAGACCGCTTCGCCCTGGGCGGCGACGCCATTCTTGCCCCTATGACCGAATTGGTAGCCTCGCTTTTGTTGCAACCTGTCGAAGAAGATGGGGGCTTCAGCCGGGATTTTATCGAAAGTGAAAAGCGCAACCTCATTTCTGCCATCGACTCCGAGCGCAGCAACAAGGGCGCTTACGCCTCCACACAGCTGATGAAATTGCTTTGCAAGCAGGACTCCTTCGGCATTCCCCGTCTGGGCGAGATTCCCCAGATCCGTCAGATTGACCACCGCAGCGCCTATGCCCATTACCAAAAGATTCTGTCGGAAAGCCCGGTGGAACTGTTCTATGTAGGCTCTGCCGATATAGAAACGGTGGCAGAACTGCTGCGCCCCATCTTTTCTCAGATCCCCCGGCAATATGTACCTCTGCCGCCACAGCAGCCTTACTGCCCGTCCCCTACCAGTGAGGAATCCGAGATCCAGCAGATCTCCCAAGCCCATTTGAGCATGGGCTTTGTGACACCGATCACCAGCCGGGACCCCCGCTTTGCTGCCATGCAGGTATGCAACAACCTGTTTGGCGGCGGCATGACCAGCAAGCTGTTTATGCAGGTGCGGGAAAGTATGTCCCTTTGCTATGCCATCGGCTCGGGTTACTACGGCAGCAAGGCCATTCTCACCGTCAACGCCGGTATCGTCACCCAAGAGGAGCAGGCCGTCAAGGCTGCTATTTTTGAACAGCTGGCCGCCTGCCAGGCTGGTCAGATCACCGAAAGCGAGCTTGCCGCTGCCAAGGAATCCCTGCTTTCCGGCCTTCGCAGCATGTATGACAGCCCCGGCGCCATGGAAGGCTTCTTCTCCACCGCCGCCATCAGCGGTCAGCACCGCACACCGGAACGCTATAGCGAGGAGATTCGAGCCGTCACACGGGACGCGGTGGCGGAAGCCGCCTCCACAGTGCAATATCACAGCACCTTCTTTCTGAAAGGAGGGCAAGTATGAACAAGCAGTATTACCCCAAGCTGGACGAAACCCTGTATTCGTCTGTGTTGCCCAACGGATTGACCGTTTTGATTGTACCCAAGCCCGGGTTTACCAAGAAACTGGTCTATTTTGCCACGGATTTCGGCGCGATCCACACAGATTTCACCTTGGATGGTCAGCGCCATCAGGTGCCCGCCGGTGTGGCCCACTATCTGGAGCACAAGCTGTTTGACCTGCCCGGAAGAGATGTGGCCGGCGAGTTTGCGGCGCTGGGCGCCGTGGTCAACGCCTTCACCAGCTATGACATGACCGCCTACTATTTCTCTACCACGGAGAACTTCGACGCCTGCCTGCGTCTATTGCTGGAATTTGTATCCACACCCTATTTCACCGAAGAAAGCGTGGAAAAGGAACGGGGCATCATAGATCAGGAGATCGGCATGAACGCCGACGATGCCACCATGCAGGTATTTGAGCGTCTGACAAATGCCATGTTCCGCCACCCCATCCGCCAGCCCATTCTGGGCACAAGCCAGGATATTCGGCAGATCACGCCGGACATTTTGCACCTTTGCCACAGGGCATTTTACACCCCTGCCAACATGATCCTGTGCGTGGTGGGCGATGTGGAGCCAGAGGCCATTGCCGCCACCGCCCTGCATATTTTGGGCGATCAGGCTGATCTCCCGGCGGTAAAATCTCCCTTCCCGGAAGAAACTATGGCGGTAACGACCCATACCGTGACCGAAAAAATGGATGTTGCCATGCCTATGTTCAACTTAGGCTTCAAATGCGAGCCCTTGGGCAAAGGAAAGAACGCCATTGAGCAGGAAATCATCGGCGATCTGGCTGCAGAGGTGCTCTTTGGTGAGGCTTCGGCTCTGTATCTGGATATGTATGGACAAGGCCTCATCGACTCCTCCTTCGGCGGTGGTTTTGAGACCATTGACGGTTGCGCATTGCTCAACTGCAGCGGCGACAGTTACCAGCCCGAAGCGGTTAAGAACGCTATTTTGGCAGAAGCCGCCCGGTTGTGTGCCGAAGGCATCGACGAGGGACAGTTCCTGCGGCTCAAGCGCAGCGCCATGGGACGCCGCATCCGGGATCTGGACAGCTTCGATTCCACCTGTTTCCGGCTGTGCGCCTACCAAATGACGGACTTTGATTATTTCCAATTCCCAGAGCTCTATCATGGCATCACAGCACAGCAGGTGCAGCAGTTTTTATCCCGGGTGGTTCTTCCGGAACGCTGCAGTCTGTCCATCATTGACACTCTGAAGGAGGAGATCCTATGAATATACCCCATCTTGCCGCCATCGCCTTCCCTGGTCTGGGCTTCGAGGTCGATCCTAAGCCCGTTTGGGAAATCGGCCCACTGAGCATCCATGTGTACGGTGTCCTCATCGCCTTTGGCTTGCTGCTGGCGGTGATCTACGCCTGCAAGCGTAGCCGCCAGTTCGGCCTGACCGTGGATGATCTGACCGACGGTGTGCTGTGTATCGTGCCCTTCGCCATTTTGTGCGCACGGCTGTACTACTGCATTTTCCAGTGGGAAAGCTACAAACAAAATCCCATCGAGATCCTCTACATCTGGCAGGGCGGTCTGGCCATTTACGGCGGTGTCATCGGTGCTGCCATTGGCATTGTGGTGTTCGCCCGTGTCAAAAAAGTAAAGGTAGGCGCAGTGCTGGACATCACTTCCCTTGGCTTTCTGATCGGACAGAGCATCGGCCGCTGGGGCAATTTCTTCAATCGGGAAGCCTTTGGCGCCGAAACCGACAGTTTCCTGCGGATGGGCCTTTATCAGATGGTAAACGCACAAGGAAAACTGCAGTACTCCTCTACCATGCACTACTTCCACCCCACATTCCTGTATGAATCCGTATGGAACGCCATCGGCTTTGTACTGCTGCACTTCCTGTCCAAGCGCCGCAAGTATGACGGCCAGATCGCTTTGGGATATCTGGCCTGGTATGGCTTGGGCCGTACCTTTATTGAGGGTCTGCGTACCGACAGCCTGTACTGGGGCAAATTCCGGGTCAGCCAGCTGCTGGCGGCAGTGACCTGCTTCTGTGGTGTGGCTCTGCTGATGTTCTTTGCTTTCAAAAACCATGACCCCGCCAATCTCCAGCGCAACATTTTTGAGGCGCAGGAAAAGGCAAAGGAAGAAGTCAGCCCTGCCGAGGAAACGGAAGAAGAATAAATGACACAGACGAGGCCACCCCGGCCTCGTCTGCTTCTTTTGTACACAACAATTTACCGCAGCATTTGTGTCAGCATTTTGATATGCTCAGCGGTTTCTGTGTGCAAGCGGGAAAAAGCCTCCGCATACATGCCTTGTCGGTCCAGTTTTCCGAAAACCGCCAGGTTTTCCCTGCTCCGCTGCAAGCATCTTTGCAGAAGCTGCAGTTGCTGTGGTGTCAGTGGCGCAGCACTGGGGTCATACACCCGGGACCAGACCCGCCGCTGCATATTTCGGTCCAATGGTTTCATATACTCCCCTCCTGCCATCAATTTATGAAAAATTCGAAAAAATGTGCGAAAAAGGACTTCCATTTTTCGTTCATATGTGCTATTATATATCCACACTATAGGCAGGAGGGACTTTCTATGCCCAGAACCAGTAATAAAGCAGAGATGATTTTGGATTATGTCAACCAATTCATCCAAGAAAATGGCTACGCCCCCTCCGTGCGGGAGATTGGCGCCGCCGTTGGTCTGCGCTCCACCGCCTCCGTCAGCTACCATTTGCAGGCTTTGCAGGAAAAGGGCCTGCTGATGGCACCCGGTGGCAAGGGCATGAAGCGTGCCATTGTCACCACTCAGCGCCCCGGCCAGATCCCGGTGATCGGCGTGGTCACTGCCGGTGTGCCGATTTTGGCTTTTGAAAACCAAGAGGGCACCATGGCCTGGGATGGCGATCCCGGCTGCTTCGCCCTGCGTGTCCGGGGCGACAGTATGATAAACGCCGGCATTCTTTCCGGCGACAAGGTGGTTGTACGCCCCCAGCCCACTGCCAACGACGGACAGATTGTGGTCGCCCGCATTGGTGACGAAGCCACTGTTAAGCGCCTGCGCCGCAGAAACGGCCAAATTTGGCTGCTGCCCGAAAATGACAACTACGACCCCATCGACGGCACAGAGGCCGAGATCATCGGTCTTGTGAAAGCCGTAGTAAGAGAATACTAAGCACGAAGTCGGCAGGTTTCCCTGCCGACTTTTCTTATTTCATATGTTTGCGGAAGAATGCACTCTGGTCATCGTTGCACTTAGCCGCCAGCGGCAGCTTGCAATTGACATGGAACACATGGCCGATCTCCTTCTGGGCTTTTGTGCCGTACATACACAGCTTCGCCTCTACGCCCCTGCGCCGCAGCAGGCGGTACATGGGTTTTGCCATAAACCGCAGGAAATCATTGGCCGCACTCATGACAATAGCCGGCGGGAACGCTTGATTGGTGTATTTTTTCGGTTTGAGCTGCTCCAGCAGAGGTACATAATCCTCCGGTAAATAGGCCTGTATGGAAGCGCCGCACCGCTTGGGAGAAACAAAGCGGTTGACAGGGAAGTAATAACAGCCGCAGTTGAGGGCGCAGGCATTGACCCGGAAATCTTTGGGCGGGCCAAAGTCAAACAGTGCTCTGTATTTGGGATTGGTCAGCATGGTCAGCACCTGATGGCACAGCTGACCGCCTGCAGAGTCGCCCAGCATGAATATATTCTTCAAATCGATGAAGTATTGGTCAGCATGGGTCTGCATCCACCCCATCACCGCGCAGCAGTCCTGCAGGGCTGCCGGATACTTGTTCTCCGGTGCCAGCCGATAGGTAAAGTTTACTACCGTAAAGCCTCGCTGGGCCAGCCGCATGCAATAGTGGGAATAGAGTTCCTTGTCACCGTAAAACCAGCCACCGCCATGGATGCTGACGATGGTGGGCAGCGCACGGTTCGTGCCCTTGGGGCAATAGACATCCAGCAGATTTTCCCCATAGGGGCCATAGGACAGGTCCACATACCGGGTCACATCCTCCGGAATAGTTAACCCAGCGTCCCGCTCAGCGTCGACAGCAGCGATATTCTTGCGCATTTGCATGATCTCGTTCATCATAACAGCATCCTCCCTTGCAGCATAAAAATATGGCGGCAGCATCAGCCACCGCCATACATAGAAATTAGAATTCGCACTTCTTGGCGATGTAAGCCTTCAGCTCGCTGATGGGGATACGGACCTGCTCCATGGTGTCACGGTCACGGACGGTGACGCAGTTGTCAGCAGGGGTATTCTCGTCGCCAACAGTCTCGAAGTCCACGGTGATGCACAGAGGGGTGCCGATCTCGTCCTCGCGGCGGTAACGCTTGCCGATGGAGCCGGCATCGTCGAAGTCCACCATGAAGTCCTTCTTCAGCTCCTTGTAGATCTCCTCAGCCTTGGGACTCAGCTTCTTGCCCAGGGGCAACACGGCAGCCTTGAAAGGTGCCAGTGCGGGGTGCAGACGCAGCACGGTGCGGACATCGGCATTGCCCTTCTTATCGGTGCCAACTACTTCCTCATCGTAAGCTTCGCACAGGAAAGCCAGTGCTACACGGTCGCAGCCCAGAGAAGGCTCGATGACATAGGGGATGTAGTGCTCGTTCTTCTCCTGATCGTAGTACTCCAAGCTCTTGCCGGAGGCCTCCTGATGGCGGCCCAGGTCATAGTTGGTACGGTCGGCAATGCCCCACAGCTCGCCCCAGCCGGAGCCGAAGGGGAACTGGTACTCAATATCGGTGGTGGCGCGGGAGTAGAAAGCCAGCTCAGCGGGATCATGGTCACGCAGGCGCAGGCTGTCTTCCTTGATGCCCAGGCTCAGCAGCCAGTTCTTGCAGAAGTCCTTC
>JAZUAW010000004.1:0-149162 GCA_045638225.1 Faecousia sp.
GATCCAGGGCCTCGTTGGGATCATACTGAACAGAGCGGTCAATCAGCTTAGCGCTCTGCTGATACTTTTTACCTCTAAACACTTTTGTTATCCTCCTATATAGTGGTGATGCGGAATAATCCTCCCACATTTCCGGGTCAATTTTCCCGGACTGCAATAATTAGTCGACGACGGTGACGCCCATGGAGCGGCAAGTGCCAGCAACCTGGCTCTCAGCGGCTTCCAGAGTGGCGCAGTTCATGTCGGGCATCTTGGTCTTGGCGATCTCGGTGATCTGAGCCTTGGTGATGGTGCCAACCTTCTGCTTGTTGGGGACACCGGAGCCCTTCTGCAGGCCGATGGCCTTCTCAATCAGCAGAGGGGTAGGGGGGGTCTTGGTGATGAAGGTAAAGCTGCGGTCAGCGTAGACAGTGATGACTACGGGGATCTTGAAACCTTCCTGATCCTTAGTACGAGCGTTGAACTCCTTGATGAAGGCAGCAATGTTCACGCCGTGCTGGCCCAGAGCAGGGCCGACAGGGGGGGAAGCGGTAGCCTTAGCGGCGTTGATCTGAAGTTTGATAATACCAGTGACTTTCTGTGCCATGATAAGCACCTCCTGAATGTAATGTGGTGTGGATGCGCTGGTAACGCATAGTTTCGGGGCATCAGCCCCTCCCACGTAACGGCTGAAATTTCAGCCCGATCCGTTTATTGGGATACGACCTCGATCATGTCGAGTTCAAACTCGACGGAGGTCTCGCGGCCGAACATGGATACTACCACGTCGACACGGTTCTTGTCGACCTCAATGTTCTCCACGCGTCCGGTGAAGCCGCTCAGAGGACCGTCGAGGATGCGGATGGTATCGCCCACAGCGTAGTTGACGATGATCTCCTTCTTCTCAACGCCCATGGCGTAAACTTCGTCTTCGGTCAGAGGAGTGGGGTCGTTGCTGGAAGTGCCCACGAAGCCGGTCACGCCGCGGACATTCCGGATGACATGCCAAGTGTCATCGCTGTACACCATTTTCACCAGCACATAGCCGGGGTAGACCTTGCGATCGTAGGTCTTGCTGACACCGGATTCGGTAATCTCGGTGACAGTCTCCAAGGGAATGGAGATGGCCAGGATCTGATCCTGCAGACCGCGGGATTCGATGGTCTTTTCGATGGTGGCTTTTACAGTGTTTTCATAACCGGAGTAGGTATGCACAACATACCACTTTGCAGTATCTGCCATAACCTGCTACCTTATTTGACCAGACCGATCAGGCCCATGATCACAACTTCGGCGACCAGGTCGAACAGCCAAATGAACACGCCAACGCACAGAACGGCTGCGCAGACGATCAGGCAGTTCTTCAGCACCTGCTTGGGGGTGGGCCAAACAACCTTCTTCAGCTCGCTCTTGAGCTCGCGGAAGTACTTGCGGACCTTGCCCCAGGTTCTTTTGAACCAGTTTTCCTTCTTAGCTTCTGCCATGTTGGGGGCCCTCCTTACTTAGTCTCGTTGTGAGTGGTGTGCTTTCTGCAGAATCTGCAGTACTTCTTCATCTCGAGACGGTCAGGGTCGTGCTTCTTGTTCTTCATGGTGTTGTAGTTTCTCTGCTTGCACTCGGAGCATCTCATAGTGACTTTCACGCGCATATCGGCACCTCCTTAAAATTGCCTCCCTGTATCACTCCGCCCAGGTAAAATTTTGGACGGCGGCTAACTACGAAACCGCCTCGGAGCTGAAAATGGCCGCAAAAAAATAGCCCTTTTCACAGGTAAATACATTCTAGCACACCCCTGGGGCATTGTCAACAACTTTTTTCGTGAATTTTTGTGATTTTTGCAAAAAAATCCGAGGATTTGCAAACATGTTCTGCATGAACGCCCAAAAATGCGCATACTGTGTACGGGGTGATCAATATGAAGCAAATTGATTGGAAAAAACTGATCTTCTGGGTCGGATTGGCGGAGGGAATTGGCCTGTTGGCAGGACTTTTGAGTATGGATGGCATGAAAATCTACAGCGAAGCTGTGGCGCAGCCGCCCTTGTCTCCACCTATGTGGCTATTTCCTGTGGTGTGGGTGATCCTGTACGCCCTGATGGGCATCGGTGCCTATCTGGTAAGCGAAACCCCGCCATCAACCATTCGCAGCAAGGGGCTGAACCTGATGATCGCGCAGCTGATCGTCAACTTTTTTTGGCCACTGTTTTTCTTTAATCTGCAGGCCTATGGCTTTAGCCTTGTGTGGTTGGTTTTCCTTTGGGCGTTGGTGCTGTGGATGATATTGGAATTTCGGAAGATTTCTCCGCTGTCGGCCTGGCTGCAGGTGCCGTATCTTCTGTGGCTGACTTTTGCGGCCTATCTCAATGCTGGCGTATGGTATCTGAACAGATAGGCGAAAGGTGATTAAAAAATCACCTTTCTTTTTTTGTTTCTCTGTGTTATAATGAAGAAAAAACAGGGAGGCAACAATATGAAACGCATTATGGGAATCGATTACGGTGACGCACGCACCGGTGTGGCGCTGTCGGATTTGCTTTGTTCCATCGTAGGGTCTACTACGGTGGTGCCCAGCCGCAACCGGGAAAAGGCGCTGTCTGATATTGTGCGGATCGCCAAGGAGCAGGAAGTTGGGAAGATCGTGGTGGGTCTGCCCAGGAATATGGACGGCTCCGAGGGACCCAGAGCCCAGCTTTGCCGGGAATTTGCCCAAATTTTGGGAGAGGCCACGGGGCTGGAGATTGTCATGTGGGATGAGCGGCGTACAACTGTGGAGGCACACAACATTCTGTCCCAGCACAATTACCACGGCCAGAAACGGAAAAATACTGTAGATGCCGTGGCAGCATCCCTGATTCTGGAAGGTTATCTGAATTCCCGAAAGTGAAGAATATTATTGTTTCAACGTGATAATAGGGAACACTGCCCGCAGCGTTCCCTAGGGGTGCAAACGTAATCAGCAATTCACCGTGTCTTCGGCTTATACAACAGCTCTCTTATGCCGGTAAACAGCAACAGGACACCGAAAGCCTTTTTCAGCAATTCCGCATCCCAAATATCGGCCAAAAAAGCGAATACACCTGCGCTGATGCTGCCTGCCAAAATGGCGGGCAGCACTTTTTTGATGTCTAGTCGTTTCTGCTTCCAGCGAAACAGACAGGCAACAAGAGCTGAGGGAATAAAGAACAGAAGATTCAGAAGCCTTGCTTCACTTTGGGGCATGTGGATCACCATGGTCAGCCACAGTATCAGCAGGCTGCCGCCGCCGGTGCCTAGTCCGGACAGCACGCCAAGAACCGTGCCCATCAGCATGGCGAAGGGAAAGGCGTTCAGCATAAATACCGCCAGCCTCCATATAAAATCAGCATCCCCAGTATTCTATGAAGCCAAACCACAGGGACCTTTTCGCCCCATATGCCGGCAAGGATACCGCCCAGGGCGCTGCCAATCAGATAGGGCAGAGCATCGTGCCAGGGAAGAGACCCTTCCAATGCGCCGATCCACAGGGAAATGAGGCACATTGGCAAAATGATGCTGATGGAAGCGGGGAAGATTTCCTTTTCCTCCAGCTCGGTCAAACGGCTCAGCAGCGGAACCAGGATCATTCCGCCGCCAGCGCCGAACAATCCGTTTACAAGGCCGGCAAGCGCCCCGGCCAAGGCCATGTTTCGGGTTGATCGCAACATAAAAATCGCCTCCTGCGGAAATTGTTCCACAGGAGGCGTTTCTTATTCGGTTATTTGGAAATTAGGTGGCGCTGAGGACCAGTTCCTTGTTGACATACTTCTGGGTCTTGATGTCGATCACAGCGGCCTTGACCAGTTCTTCCATCCAGGTCTTCAGCTCTTCGGCGCGCAGATCGTTCTCCACCATGTAGTCACGGTAGTTGGACTCGCTGTCGCCAACGAAGTACATGATGTGCCAGCCATACTCGGTTTGCACCATATCGCTGTCGCCGGGCTTGCGCTCAGCGTCGTAGCACCACTTATCGAATGCTTCCACCATCTGGCCGGGGAAGATATCCTCGTACAGGCCGCCAGTGGTGCCGTCGCCGTCGTCGGAGTGCTCGTTAGCCATCTTGGCGAAGGTCTCCTCGGTCATGTCGGAGTTCTTGAACTCCTCATACAGCTTCTTAGCCTCATCTCTTGCCTTGTTCTTTTCGGCTTCGGTGTAGGTCTTGTTGCCGTTGGCATCGGTCTTGCCGCCCTCGAAGGCAACCAGAATATGACGAACATTCTTCAGCATGAAGGTATTCTCGTTGACGGAACCGAAGCGCAGGACATAGAAGCCGTTGATGGTCTTGTTGTCGCCGGTGCCGGACTCGTTGACGATCAGAGTCAGATCGCCTTCCTTACGGACAACCAGAGTCTCTTCCTTGTCCTCATCCTCGCCTTCGTCCTCAGAAGCTTCCTTGCCTCTGAGCCAGTCAGCGAACAGAGCTCTCAGCTGGGTGTAGAGAATGTCCTCTTCCTTGGTGGAAGTGTACTTCAGCTTCTCTTCTTCCTTCTTATCCTCGTCGGTGGTGTTGTCGCCGGTGGTGTTGTCGCCGGTAGTGTTGTCGCCGGTGGTGTTGTCGCCGGTGGTGTTATCGCCGGTGGTGTTATCGCCAGTGGTGTTATCGCCAGTGGTGTTATCCTCAGTGGTACCGGTCTTGCTCTCGTTCTGGTTCACGTCATTGTTCTCGGTGTTTACCTTGTCCTTGGCGTAATACTCGGTCAGCAGGGTGTTGATAGCCTTGTCGAAAGCGTCCAGGTCCTCGTAGCTGCCGTCCAGCAGGTCCTCAGCCAGCTGCTTAGCGATCTCCACAGCGGCGGCCTTCTCGTCATCGGAGTAGGTGATCTTGCCGTCCTCGCCCTTGGTGCCGCCCTTCAGGAAGGTGCTGGCGTTGAAGTAGTAGTAAGCATAGGTGTAGGAAGAGTACTGATAGTGCTTGTCTGCCTCGTAGGCACGCAGAGCGGCGTCGTCATACTCCAGACCTTCAGCGTACTCGGTGTAGTAGGCATCAGCCACAGCACAGACTTCGTAGTAAGCACGGTAGGTCTCGGTGTTGGCACCGTTGCCGTACATGCTGTTGAGGTAAGCGTCGGCATTCTTGTAGCCGTAGTACTTGGCATAGATATCCAGGTTGGACATCATGGTGTCGATGTTCTTGACCTCGTCCTCGGGCAGCTGGAAGCCGTTCTTCATAGCCAGATCATAGAGCTGATAGGTGCTCTTGATGTTTTCAACAGCCATGTCAAAGAACTTGTCGGCCCAGGTAGCACCGTTCTGGTCGGTGTTGCTGGCGGAGTTCAGGGGAGACTTGGTATCGATGATGTAGCTAATATAGTAGCTGTACTGATTGCAGTAGGTGTTGATGGCGTCAATGTAGAAATAGTTGACGTCAACTGCGCTCAGCTCATGGTCGCCGATGACTACTGCAGTCTTGTTGCGATAGATCACGTTCTTGACAGGGTTCACCAAAACGGTGGTCAGAACAATGCAAAGGCAAACTGCCATAACGATCCAGAAGGTGCGGGTATAACGCTTCAGCTTCTTCTGTTCTTCGGCTTCCTTGCGCTGCCGCTCAGACAGATACTGTTCCTTGCGGATCTTCTTCTTGGTGGATGCACTCATGAAATCAATTCCTCTCAAATTAGTCCTATTGGGTCACGCGATGGTGTGTTTTCACGCATAGACCGGGACATTATAACCGATAAGTCGCCCAGTTTCAAGTCCCAATCGTTGAAAATTATCAAAAAAACAAAAAATTTACATATGATACCCAGCAGAGCATACATATATGGCACTTAATCTTGACCGCTATATATTTTATTATGTGTAAAGAAAGGGTAGGACCCTTTGCGGAGGCGAGATCGCTTCCTTCGTGAAACTGTTGCCGCCTAAAGGCGATAACCGAAGAGGAAAGCGAGCAGGTAGAAAAATAAAAACATGGGGAGGTTACCCTCCCCATGCACCCGCTTTGGCCGTATGCATCCAATTATGACCTGCACGAACTTGGCAGGTGGGTTGCCGCTTCGTCCCTTTACTGCTCCCAACGTCCACCCACGGTCAAAGCCGGGGCGGGAGGTCTGCAAACCAGGAAGAAAACTAACGTCCCTATACAAAAATGTGGGTCCAAATGGACACATTACGCACCAAGCAGGAAGTAATTACTCTTCTTCGTCCTCTTCGTAAAGCTGGTCCATGATCAGCTGGTACACGGTTTCCAGCTCTTTTTCGTCCTCAATGGCGCAAAGCAGAGGCTCACCGTCCTCGTCATCTTGCTGCTTGAGAATGCTCACCTGCAGATCCGCCTCTTCCTCAGCATCCACCGCAGGAATCACTGCAAGGTAGGTAAAGCCGTTGTATTCCAGACTGGACAGTACCTCCAGCTCATATTCGGTGCCATCTTCGTCCACGATGGTCATATAGTCAGAACCGTATTCGTTTGCCATGTTCGGGTCTCCTTCCGCTTCCTTGCTGAGACCATTTTACTATTATCTCGCCGTAAAATCAAGAGCATTCTTTCAAGAAAGAAAATTTTCCAGAAATGCACTGAGGTCTTCCATACTGTCGATGCGGATACCACGTTGCAGAGCGTCTCGCTCTTCCTTGGGCAGCAAATAGACAGGGCAGGGGTAGACCCGGTAGGGCTGCGGGTCGTCGCCTTTCCATACCGCAAGGCGGCCTTTGTAGCTTCCCAGCAGGAAGCCCAGCAGCAGTAAATAGGTAAGAAATTGCCTTTTAATCTTTTGTTTCATTGTTGGACCTCGTTTCCTTTGGATAGCTTTCTGCTTTGTAGTACATGATAATATATGCGGCAGGTGGCACATTATCCACAGCCCCGGTGAAAAATAGCTGTGCATTTTAACATTTATTCACAAATTAGGGCTTTCGTTTTCCGATAGGATGTGCTATAATCGTTAGATGAATACTCGGATACTATGCCGTGATTAAGATTTTGACCCTTATTTGGCAATTTCCATCCTTATGGGAGGTAACTGATATGGCTGAAAGAAAGCAACGCAGAAGAAAAGCGCCCCGCCAGAACTGGCATCCGAATGTCTTGCTGCGTATTATAAATAGAGCATGGCGCATCGCCTTTTCTGTACTGAAGGTGGCTGCCGGCGCTTTTGCAACGGTGGCGCTGATCGGTATTGTGTGCGGCTTCGTGTTTACCACAATGCTGGGACAGTATCTGCAGGATGAGATCATCCCTCAGGCCCAGATCAATCTGGATAACTATGATATGGAGAAGACCTCCTATATCTATTATCAGGACGAAAACGGCAATTACCAGATCCTGCAGCAGCTGGCTACCACTATGGACCGCCGCTGGGTTGACTATGAGGATATCCCCGAGGATCTGATTCATGCCGCCGTGGCCATCGAAGACAAGCGCTTTTATGAGCATCAGGGCGTGGACTGGATCACCACCATGAAAGCCTGCGTCAATATGTTCTTCGGCAGCGGCTCTCAGTTCGGCGGCTCTACGCTGACTCAGCAGCTTGTGAAGAATATTTTGCTGATGGATAGTGAGGATGCCGACGATGTGACGGTGCAGCGTAAAATACTGGAAATCTTCCGGGCGCTTCAGTTTGAAAAGACCTACAGCAAAGAGGTAGTCATTGAGTACTACATGAACACGGTCTATTTCGGCTCCAGCTGCTACGGCGTCAAGAGTGCTGCGGAGCACTATTTCGGCAAGGAACTGCAGGATATGAACACCGCTGAATTGGCGGCACTGATCGGCATCACCAATAACCCCTCCATGTTCAATCCCTATTCTCAGAAAATCTATGAGCACGAAGGCGAGATGCGGGACGGCGCAGGGCGCAACCGCTACCGCCAGCAAGTGGTGCTGACACAGATGTATGTGCAGGGCTGGCTGACGGAAGAGGAGTATCTGGAAGCGTATAACTACGAACTGGTCTATAAGAGCGGTATCGATGATCAGGATCGCTGGAACAGCTGCAAGGGCGAAGTGGATGCCGATGGCAATGTGATCGTGGAAGGCTGCGGCTATGAAGGCCCGGTCCGTGATCTGATCGCCGTTGCCGATGACCCGGAGGCGGAAAACAGCGCCATCACCTACTATTGCCCCGATTGCGGCAGCAAGATCGATATTACGGTGGACGCTTCCCTTGGCGTGTATTCCTGGTATGTGGATACGGTGCTGGAGGATGTGGCCAAGGCTCTGGCGGAGCAGGACGGCATGGAATGGAACCGCAAGACCCGTGAGCACTACACCAGCCTCATCTGCCGCTCCGGCTATCATATCTATACCCCTTATAATGCCGAGGTACAGGCGGCTGTGGATAAGATCTACACCGATATGAACGAGGTGCCTGCGGTAAAGAATTCCAGTAAGCTCAATTCCGCCATCGTCATCATCGACAATACCACCGGTGATATTGTGGCTATGGCCGGCGACACCGGCGAAAAGACCGTGTCCGATGCGTTCAACCACGCTACCGATGAAGGCAAGCAGATCGGTTCTTCCATCAAACCGCTGACGGTCTATGCCCCCGCCTTTGAAGCGGGTCTGATTAATCCCGCCACTTTGGTGGACGATCTGCCGCTGTATTACACCGGATCGGAGCATACCAATCCCTATCCTGTCAACCATGACGGCGTGTACCGTTGCTACCGTACGATCTGGCGCGGTATTATCAACTCCTATAATACCATCGCCTCCAATACACTGGAGATGATGGGCACCAAATACAGCTATAACTTCGGCAAGGAGCAGCTTGGCCTGAGCGGTCTGGTGGATAACTATCAGACCAGCAGCGGCGGTTCTCTTTCCGACGTGGGCATTGCTGCTCTGGCCATGGGCGGTCTGACCAAGGGTCTGACAGTCCGTGATGTGACCACGGCTTATGCCACCTTTGCCAACCATGGCGTTTACCGGGAGGCAAGAACCTTTACGCTGATTCTGGACGATCAGGGCAAGGTTGTGCTGCGCAATGAGCAGGAGAGTCGCCGCGTCCTCAGCGAAAAGGCGGTGGACTATATGAACTATTGCCTTGATAGCGTTGTGTCCTCCGGTACCGGTACTTCCGCCGATATGTATAGCGAACTGGGTATGGACGTGGCCGGCAAGACCGGTACCACTAACTCCAATAAGGACCTGTATTTTGCCGGTTTCACCGGTTACTATACCGCTGCGGTCTGGTCCGGTTTTAAGATTCCGGAAAAGATTGTGCTGGAAGGCAGCACCGTCAGCCCCTCCACCAGATTGTGGAAAAAGGTAATGCTGCAGATCCACCAGGGCCGTGAGACCATTCCGCTGTATAATTCCGAGGCCATGGAAAGCGTCACGATCTGTCTGGAATCCGGCAAGCTGGCCACCGAGGCTTGTATGAACGATATCCGTACCAACGGCTCCAGCTACAAGCGCTACGAGACCATTCTGGTCTATCCCGAGGATGCGCCCAAGACCTTCTGCGACAAGCATATCTCTGTGGAATACTGTACCACCGGCAACGGTGTGGCTAACGAATACTGCCACAAATTCCACAATGTGGGCGCCGCGGCACTGACCCAGAAGGCCCTTGTCAAGATGACGGCCGCCCGCCTTGCGGAGATGCACCTGGCCGATGAATGCGGTCTGCACGATATGTTCCAAGGCAACAGCTTTATCTATCTGGTGGATGAATCCGGCAATCCTCAGGATTTCTTTGGTGTCAACGGCGATATCAACTTTGGCCTGCATGTGCCTTATGAGGTTTGTACCAAGCACACCAGGGAGAGCTGGGAGCAATATAAAAAGAACCATCCCTGGATCGATGACGGTACTACTGAGCCTGAGCCCGAACCGGAACCCGAACCCGAACCGGAGCCCGATCCTATTCCTGTTCCCAATCCGCTGCCCGATGACGGTGGATCGGAAGTGATGAACAGCGGCAATGGAAGGAGAAAGTATGATTTGGATTTCTGATGCATGGAAAGATTATGAGGTGCTGGACACCTCCGATGGCGAGCGTCTGGAGCGCTGGGGCAAGTATGTCCTTGTGCGCCCGGATCCTCAGGTAATTTGGAATACTCCACATGTGGATCCCCACTGGAAAAACTACGATGCCCGCTATCTGCGCAGCAATACCGGTGGCGGCCGTTGGACCGATCATAACCTGCCGGATCGCTGGCAGATCCGCTATAAGGATTACCTGACTTTTAATGTCAAGCCCATGAATTTCAAGCACACCGGCGTGTTCCCGGAGCAGGCTGCCAACTGGGATTTCATCCGGGAAAAGTGCGCCAACGCGGGTCGTCCCGTGCGGGTGCTGAATCTGTTCGCTTACAGCGGCGGGGCAACCTTGGCCGCTGCTGCCGGCGGTGCGGAGGTTTGGCATGTGGATGCAGCCAAGAACATGGTAGCATGGGCTAAGGAAAATGCACAGGCCAGCGGTCTGGCTGATAAGCCCATCCACTGGATCGTGGACGATTGCGCCAAGTTTATCCAGCGTGAACTGCGCCGTGGCCGCCGCTATGACGGCATCATCATGGACCCGCCCAGCTATGGCCGTGGTCCCAGCGGCGAGATCTGGAAGATGGAGACAAGTTTCTATCCTTTCTTGCAGGAAGTGGCCAAGATCCTGTCCGATGATCCTTTGTTTGTGATCATCAATTCCTATACCACCGGCCTTGCGCCTTCTGCTGTGGGCTATGCCTCCGATGTGGTGTTTGGCGCCCAGCATGGTGGACATACCCAGGTGGGCGAGCTGGGCCTGCCGGTCAAATCCACCGGCATCATGCTGCCCTGTGGCTCTACCGGCCGTTGGACACCTGATTGACTTGTGAGGGCCGGCCTTCGGACGGTCCTTGTGATGGCGTGTTAAGAATGTCGCGCCCTATGATGAACCCTTTAATCGAGGAGGGACTTACATGAGCGAAGCAATTCGTGTTGAACATTTGAATTTTGCGTATCCGGGCGTGGAGGACACGCCCGGCATCGCCGTATTTACAGACCTCAGTTTAACAGTGGAGGAAGGCTCCTTTGTGGCCATTCTCGGCAGCAATGGCTGCGGAAAATCCACCCTAGCCAAGCATTTTAACGCTATCTTGCTGCCCAGCGGCGGTAAGGTCTATGTCTGCGGTTTGGATACCTCCGACGAGGATCTGCTGCTGCGTGTCCGCCGTAATGTGGGCATGGTGTTCCAAAACCCGGACAACCAGATTGTTGCCAATGTGGTGGAGGAGGACGTGGCCTTCGGCCCTGAGAACCTGGGCGTTTCCAGCCCAGAGATCCGCAGAAGGGTGGATCAGGCTCTGAAGCAGGTGGGTATGTACGAGTACCGGGAGCACGCCCCCCATCTGCTGTCTGGCGGTCAGAAGCAGCGCATCGCTATTGCGGGCATCATCGCCATGGAGCCTAAGTGCATCGTGCTGGACGAACCCACTGCTATGTTGGACCCCAGAGGCCGAAAAGAAGTGATGGAGACCGTCACCAGACTCAACCGGGAGAAAAATATCACCGTTGTGCTGATCACCCACCATATGGATGAGGCCGCTCAGGCCCAGCGCGTGGTGGTGATGCACAAGGGCGATATTGCTGCCGACGGCGCACCGGAGGAAGTGTTTTCTCAGGTGGAGCTGCTGCACCGCATCGGCCTGGCGGCACCGGAAACGGTGGAGCTTTGCCATGCGCTGAACCTTGCGGGTTTCCGGCTGCCCCTTGATCAGCTGGATATAGAAAAATGCGCGCAGGCACTTTATAATGAGGTAAAGGCTTGACGACGCGGGAGGAATGAACGTGGCACCTATTTTGCAGGTTCAAAATTTAACGCATACCTATTCAGCCGGTACGCCTTTTGAGCACAAGGCATTGGATAATATGAATTTCTCTGTGGAACGGGGAGAGTTTATCGGCATTATCGGCCATACCGGCTCCGGTAAATCCACACTGATGCAGCATTTAAATGGACTTCTGAAGCCCACCTCCGGCAAGGTTTTGCTGGATGGCAAGGACATCTGGTCCGATAAGAAGCTGACCCGGCAGGCCCGCTTCCGGGTGGGTCTGGTGTTCCAGTATCCGGAATATCAGCTTTTCGAAGAAACTGTATATAAAGATATTGCTTTCGGTCCGAAGAATATGGGCCTGAAGACTGAGGAGATCGACCGCAGAGTGCGGGAGGCAGCCAGCTTTGTCGGTCTGACGGAAGCCCAGTTGGAGGTTTCTCCTTTCGACCTCAGCGGCGGTCAGAAGCGGCGTGTGGCCATTGCTGGCGTTATCGCCATGGAGCCGGAGGTGCTGATCTTGGATGAGCCTACCGCCGGCCTTGACCCCGTGGGTAGGGAAGAGATCCTTGCCAATATTGAAAGCTATCGCAAGGCGAAAAACGCCACTATTATGATGGTCAGCCACTCCATGAACGATGTGGCCCGCCTGACTGACCGCCTGTTGGTCCTCAATGGCGCTCGTATCGCCATGGACGGCACGCCCGATGAGGTCTTCACCCGGGCTTGGGAGCTGGAGGAGATGGGTCTGGATATCCCGGAGGTGACTCGGGTATTTATGCGGCTGAAAGAGCTGGGACTGCCCGTTGAGCCGGTGTATACCATGGAGCAGGCCGTTGCCGCCATCAAAGCGCTGAAGGAGGGGAAATGATATGCTCAAAGACATTACCCTCGGCCAGTTTTTCCCCGGAAATTCTGTGGTGCATAAGCTGGATCCCCGCACTAAGCTGGTGATGCTGATCGTTTACATCGTTGCGCTGTTTGTGGCTGTCAGCTGGATCTCCTACGCTGCGATGCTGGCATTTCTCGTCATCAGTATTATTATTTCCCGGATCCCACCCAAGTCCATTTTCAGAGGCATGAAGCCGCTGGTGGTGATCTTGCTGTTTACGGGCATCCTGAATATTTTCTTTACCACCGGTGAACATGTGCTGGTTTCTTTCTGGAACATCACCATTTATTGGGAGGGTCTCCAGCGGGCCTTCTTTATGATGATCCGTATTCTGATGCTGATCAGCGGCACCTTCCTGCTGACCTATACCACCTCGCCCATCGCCCTGACCGACGGTCTGGAATCCTTGCTGAGTCCGCTGAAGGCTATTAAAGTGCCGGTCCATGAGCTGAGCATGATGATGTGTATCGCCCTGCGTTTTATCCCCACGTTGATCGAGGAGACCGACAAAATCATGTCCGCCCAGAAAGCCCGCGGCGCTGATTTTGAAAGTGGCAAGCTGATGGAGCGGGTCAAGGCACTGATCCCCATTCTTGTGCCGCTGTTTATCAGCGCCTTCCGTCGAGCAGACGAGCTGGCTACTGCTATGGAATGCCGCTGCTATCAGGGTGGCGATGGCCGGACCAAGATGAAGCTGCTGCGCTACATGCGCCGGGACTACCTGTGCTACGGCTTGGGAATCCTGCTGCTGGCAGGTATCATCACATTGGCATCCTTCGGATTGTAAGGAGTTTCTATGCGTAATATTGCCCTGTTCTTGACCTATGAAGGCACAGCCTATCATGGCTGGCAGGCCCAGAAAAATCTGGCCACTGTCCAGCAGACGCTGGAAAAGGCCATCGCTATGGTGGTCGGTCACAGCGTCCATGTCACCGGCTGCGGCCGTACTGATGCAGGCGTCCATGCCAAGTGCTATGTGGCCAATTTCCGCACCGAGGCCCGCATTCCCTGTGACCGGCTGCCCTATGCCCTCAATACCCATCTTCCGGTGGATATCGTGGTGACCAAGGCTTTTGAAGTCCATGAGGATTTCAATGCCATTGGCTCCTGTGCCCGGAAGGAGTATACCTATATCATTTATAATTCCCGTGTACGGGACCCGTTCTATGTCAACCGTGCCTGGTTTTACCCCAAGCATCTGGATGAAAAGGTGATGCAGGCCGCCGCTGACCAGTTCGTGGGCACCCATGACTTTGCCGCTGTGCGCAGCGTGGGTACCGATGTCAAATCCACTGTACGCACCGTGTATTATTACAATGTGGAGCGGCAGGGGAATCTCATTTACCTGCGGGTCTGTGCCAACGGATTCCTGTACAACATGGCCCGTGCCATGGCAGGCACTGTGGTCTACGCCGCTGAAGGTAAATTCCCGCCGGAGGAGATCGGCAAGATCCTGGCTGCCGGCAACCGCACCGCCGCAGGCCCCACCGTACCCCCTGGCGGCCTGTATATGACCCATCTGTGGTATGACGACGGTGTGGAAAATTTTGAATGTGTTCCTGTCCTGTAAGAAGGAGTGATACCCTATGCAACCCAAACTTTGTACAAAATGCAAGAAAAATATCGCTGTTGTATTCATCACCAAGATGGAAAACGGCGCCACTTTAAATGAAGGCTACTGCCTCAAATGCGCCCGCAGCCTGGGCATTCCCCAGATCGACCAGGCTGTGAAGCAGATGGGCTTTTCCGAGGAAGATCTGGATACCCTGTCCGACGAAATGAGCTCTATGTTTGGCCAGATCGACCAGGGCGACCATGACGAGGACGATATGGACTCCCAGACCGCCACCTTCCCGCTGCTCAATCAGCTCTTTGGCGGCAACCAGAATCTGCCTGCCAAGCAGCCCAAGCCGGAGGAAAAACCGGAGGAGCCGGCAGGGGAGACCCCCAAGAAAAAGTCCAAGAAGCATAAATTCCTGGATCAGTACTGCATGGATCTGACCGGCCGTGCCAGAGAGGGTAAGTTGGATAAGGTCATTGGTCGGGATACGGAGACCGAGCGGGTCATCCAGATCCTCAACCGCCGTCAAAAGAACAATCCCTGCCTCATCGGTGAGCCCGGTGTTGGCAAGACCGCCATTGCCGAGGGTCTTGCCCAGCGCATCGCCGATGGCAATGTGCCCTATAAGCTGAAGGATAAGGAAGTGTTCCTGCTGGATCTGACTGCGCTGGTGGCAGGCACCCAGTTCCGTGGACAGTTTGAAAGCCGTATGAAGAGCCTCATCGGCGAGGTAAAGGCCTGCGGCAACATTATTCTTGTCATCGACGAAGTCCACAATCTGGTGGGAGCCGGTGATGCCGAAGGCTCTATGAATGCCGCCAACATCCTTAAACCCGCCCTTTCCCGTGGTGAGATTCAGGTGATTGGCGCCACCACTTTCAATGAATACCGTAAGCACATTGAGAAGGATGCCGCGCTGGAGCGCCGTTTCCAGCCCGTCACCGTTGCTGAGCCATCCATCGAGGAGGCCGCCCAGATTATGCAGGGTATTGCCAAGGCATATTCTGAGTATCATGGGGTATCCATCTCTCCTGAGATCGCCTACCAGTGTGTGATCCTGTCGGAGCGGTATATCACTGATCGCTATCTGCCTGACAAGGCCATTGACCTGCTGGATGAGGCTTGTTCCGATCTTAATCTGCGCTGCAAGGAGATTTCCCTGCTGGCTGAGACTAAGAAGGAGCGGGATGATTACGAGTTGGAACTGCGGATGCTCAATGAACAGACGGAAAATCAGGATTTTGAGCGTCTGGCCCATGTGCGCAGCAAGCTGCTGCAGTGTGCGGCTCGCATCGAGGAGCTGGAGGCTATGCCCAAGCCCGCAGTCACTATGGAGAATTTGGCCCGCATCATCGAGCTGTGGACCAAAATTCCTGCTTCCAAGATCAAGGCACAGGAATATGAGCAGATCAAGGGCCTGTCTGACCGGCTGAAACAGCATATCGTGGGCCAGGATCAGGCAGTAGACGCGGTATCCCGTGCCATCCGTCGCAACCGGGTGGGCATCAGTCCCAAGAAAAAGCCGGTGTCCTTTATTTTTGTGGGCCCCACCGGTGTGGGTAAGACGGAGCTGGTCAAGCAGCTGGCGGATGACCTTTTCAACAGCGTCGACAGCCTGATCCGTCTGGATATGTCTGAATACATGGAAAAGCATACTGTTTCCAAGCTGATTGGCTCTCCTCCTGGCTATGTGGGCTATGACGAGGCCGGCCAGCTGACGGAGAAGATCCGCCGCCGCCCCTACAGTGTAGTGCTCTTTGACGAGATCGAAAAGGCCCATCCGGACGTGCTGAATGTGCTGCTGCAGGTGCTGGATGATGGCCGCATCACCGATGCCCAGGGCAGAGTGGTGAATTTTGAGAACACCATCATCATTATGACCAGCAACGCCGGTTCTGATGGCCGTGTAGGCGGGCTGGGCTTTGGCCGTACGGAAAATGATATGGCCAGAGAAAAGACCATGAAGGCGTTGCGGGAGTTCCTGCGACCGGAGTTTATCAACCGTGTGGATGAGATTGTATGCTTCAACCATCTGACGGAAGAAAACTTCCTTGGCATTGCTGACATTATGCTGGAAGAACTGAAGACCAGCCTTTCTGCCCGTGGCCTTTCCCTTAGCTGGGACGAGACTGTGCGGCAGCTGCTGGTGAAGAAGGCCTATTCCGTCACCTATGGTGCCCGTAACCTGCGCCGTACCATCCAGCGGGAACTGGAAGACCCCATCAGCGAGAAAATTGTGGATGCTTTTGAGAATCCCATTTCCGCCATCCATATCACCGTGGAAAATGATACGGTCTGCCTGAATGTCCAATAAAAATCACCGGGAAGCGTAACTGCTTCCCGGTGTTTGTTATAGTTGCCTTGTCAGCCTGAGCGTGGTTCTCAGCGCAGCGAATTGAAAATGCCTCCAAAGGTAATCATATTATGATTCAAGCGACGGGAGACGAAGGATTGAATACTTACAATTGGAAAATCAATTTGCTGAGGGTATCCCAATCGCTTCCCTCAAATTCGTAATGTCTACAGCCTGCCGGTGCTTTGCCGGGCAGCAGGGAAGGGTCTGCTTCCGTTTGTCCGGGCGGGGTGATATTGGTATGCATGTACAGCGTATCCAGACCGGCATTTTTTGCGCCGGCGATGTCCGTATCCCGGTCATTTCCAATCATCAGACATTTGGAGATATCTAGGTTTTGCTCATCCAAAAGGGCCCGGAAGAACCGACAGTCGGGTTTACGGCAGCCGAAATCGGAAGAAATGTAAATGGCATCGAATCGGTCATGGAGGCCCAAATGCCGCAGTTCATAGGCGGTGAAGGCTCGCTGAGCATTGCTCAGCAGCCACAGGCGATAGCCTTTTTTTCGCAGAATCGCCAGTGCTTCCATGGCTCCATCATAGAGCCGAATATATTCCGTGGAGGCAATCCGGAATACCTGTGCGGCATGAAATCCCAGTGCGTCCGCATCCTCTGTGATGCCTTTGTCCCGCAGCAGCTGGGCAAAGACTCCCTCGCAGGGAATGTCGGGAAAACATTCATAGTTCTGGCCGGCCTGCACTTGACGCTGCTTCATAGTTTCCGAAAAAGCTGCTTTCAGTTCCTCGCCTGTGTAGTGAGCGCCATAGTACCCAAAATACAGAGCCGTCTTATCCCAAACATTAGCGTCCTCCTCGGTGTGGATATCTACCAGCGTGCCATAGAGATCAAAAATCAGATCGGTATATCGCATAGGATCCCTCCTTTTTCTGCAGTATAACACAAAAAAGGGGAGAGGGGAAGCACAAAAATGCTTCCCCTATGGGTTAATTTTCCATTTTATCTGCCAGCTTATCTTTTGCGCACATGGCGGCATCCTCCACCGCGTAGGCGGCCCGTTGGATCGCCCGTCTGGTGACGGATTGCTTCGGCAGCATGGCGGCGGTGACAGCACCGGCGGCAAGGCCAACGCCCATGGAAATGGCAAGTCCTTTCAGTTTCATCCTTCTCACTCCCTTCAGCCTTAGTATGCCCGGGATCATGGGGGCAAACGCAAGAAAATAGTTGTAAATTGGTATTGTTTTCCACAGGAAAATTGTGTTATAATAAAGAAAAAAGCCGGAGGCAAAACTATGTCTGTTGATATTTTGCAAGAGAAGATCCGCAAAACAAAATCTCCCATCATCGTAGACCTGGCTATGCAGCTTACCCAGATTCCCACAAGTTTGCGAGAAGGAAATACTGAAGCGAAGGCGATGGATGTTTACAGCCGTGCCTTGCTGGATGCGCTGAAGGGCAAAGTGGCCGGCGTCCGTTTTTCCTTTGACCAGTGGGCTTTGCTGGGTCAGTTGGAAATGCTGTCGAGTTTGACCGCATATGCTTCTGAACTGGGCTTCTATGTGCTGCTGGACGGCCCTGCTGTGCTGTCGCCCTGGGCCGCTGAGCGTGCCACTATGCTGCTTTCTGACGATGGTCCCTATCACTGTGATGGTTTGATTCTGTGTCCTTATATCGGCACAGATGCCATCAAACCCTATGTTCCTTATGCAAAGAACGGTAAATCCCTGTTCTTTGTAGCCCGCAGCGCCAATAAGTCTGCTGCTGAATTGCAGGATATGATTGCCGGTTCCCGTCTTGTGCATGTGGCCACCGCGGACCATGTCAAGCGCATGGGAGAGATGATCCTTGGCAAATGCGGCTACAGCCAGATTGGCGTGCTGACCGCCGCTACCAATGCCAACGCTGTTTCCGGACTTCGCCTCAAGTTCAATCGTATGTTCCTGCTGGTGGATGGTCTGGACTATCCCGGCGGTAACGGCAAAAATTGCAGCTACGGTTTTGATCGCTTCGGTCACGGTTGTGCCATGTCCGTTGGCCCTGCCATCACTGCTGCATGGGCTAACGAAGGCTGTAACGAAACTGATTTTGCCATGCTTGCTGTGCAGGCGGCAGAGCGCATCCGTAATAACATGAACCGCTACATCTCCATTCTCTGATATGTAGCCCGGTGTTCCGGGCTTAGTAGCGTGGGCCTCTGTTTCCGCTGGGCATACTGGTGCCGTCAGAGGGCTGAGGCATCACATCGCTGGGACCGGGGATCACGCCGGTAGAGGGCTTGGTATTTCCCGCGGTACTGGGGGTAGTGGGTCTGGTAGTGGTCTGGGTGCCGGAAGAAGTAGAGCTGTTGGTAGAGTTGGTTGTATCGGGGCTGCGACGGCAACCGGTCAGCATAGCTGCCAGAAGCAGCAACGCAATGATCAGAATCCCTGATTTTTTCATGGAATATCCTCCTGTTCTTTTGGAATTCGAAGCTATTATTTCCCGAACAGATGGCTTTAGTCTGGTAATTTGTGCTGTTTCGCCAGTTAGCACAGGGTAACTAAAAAGTTTGGTTTTTCCTGTTTTTTAGGTTGCTTTTTCTGATCTTGGCATGTATAATATATTGCGTAAATACATAAATAAAGGAGATTTTTCCCTATGAAGAAGCTCGTTGTAAAAAAGGATTCCCAGTGCATGGCTTGTCTGCAGTGCGTGCAGGCCTGTTCCGAAGCTTTCTACAAAGAATTTGACGTGACCCTCAGTGCCATCCAGGTGGGTGTTGACAAGAAGGGCGATGCCAAGCCCGCTGTCTGCATCCAGTGCGGCAAGTGCATGAAGGTCTGTGAGGCTGGCGCAATCACCCAGAATCCCAAGACCGGCGTGTACATGATTAACAAGAAGCTGTGTGTCAAGTGCGGCAAGTGTGTGGAAGCCTGCCCCATGAAGGTTATGGTCATGAAGGAAGACACCGCTCCCTCCAAGTGCATCGCCTGTGGTATCTGTGCCAAGGCTTGCCCCATGGAAGTGCTGGAAGTGGTGGAAAAGTAAGTTTTCATCATCTGCAGGGTGGCCATCGGCCACCCTGTTTTTCAATGTATGCAGACCTTCGGGTCTGCATTTTCTTTCTTTTTTCCAAAAGGAATAATTGCATATTTGTTCGTTATGTGTTATAGTATATTAGATATGATATGCCCGGAGGCGTTTATGACCGAAATGACTATTTTACAGCAAAAACTGGCAGATTTATCACCTGCTTGCCGGTTGAAATACAATGAGCCTATGGCTGACCATACCTCGTTCCGCATTGGCGGCAAGGCGGAGGTATTTGCCATGCCTCAAAATGCTGAGGAACTGGCGGAAATTCTGAAGATTTCCACAGAGCAAAATAGAAAACCTCGGATTTTGGGCGCTGGCACCAATGTGCTGGCACCGGATGCCGGCATCAGCGGTGTGGTGATCTGTCTGAAGGATTGTCTTGATGGCATGGAGCATCTGGAAAATGACCGCATCCGTATTATGGCAGGCGTGACTATGACCCGAGCGGCTTTATTTGCCGCAAAGTTGGGTCTTGCCGGTATGGAATTTGCCCATGGTATCCCCGGTACCATCGGCGGCGGTGTGTATATGAATGCCGGTGCTTACGGCGGAGAAATGAAGGATATCGTCGAATCCGTGGAGATCATGGATCTTGCTGGTAATATCCGTACCCTTTCTAACGAAGAAATGGCCTTTTCCTATCGCCACAGCCGTCTGGAGGACAGCGACGAGATCGTGATCTGTGCAACCCTTCGTCTGACTCCCGGCGAAACAGAGAGCATCAAGGCGAACATGAAGGAGCTGCAGGCCAGACGTTCTGCTTCTCAGCCACTGGATCTGCCCAGCGCTGGCTCTGCGTTCAAGCGGCCCGCACAGGGTTATGCTGCCGCGCTGATCGATCAGGCCGGCTTGAAGGGCTATCAGGTGGGTGGTGCTGCCATTTCCACAAAACATGCCGGCTTTGCCGTGAATCTGGGCGGTGCTACCGCTGCAGATGTGCAGGCGCTGCTGCGGCAGGTCAGCGACATCGTATTCGAGAAGACGGACATCCGCCTGGAGCCGGAAGTTCGTATTTGGTAATGTTTTCAATTTGTATTACAGGAGGTGAACATCATGGCTTCATCCTTTTCATCCAATGCCAAGGCAGAAATCTGCCGTTACATACCCCATAAGGCTTGCTGTGCGCAGGCAGAGTGCTTCGGCATCTTACTGTTTTGCAACAGTTTTCATGATGATGGGATCCGTATCATCACCGAAAGCCGTGAATTCGCCTGGATTTTGCCCCGTCTGTTTGAAAAGGCTTTTGGCATGGATTTTGACAGCTTCCCCAGTCTGGAAGCACCCGGTAAACTGATCTTCCAGATCACAGATCCGGATAAGCTGGATGCTATCATGTCTGCCTACGGCTTCAGCAGAGGCGCTACTGTGTCCTTACATCTGAATCTGGCAGCTGTGGAAGATGATTGCTGCCGCACTGCATTCCTCCGTGGCGCCTTTCTTGCAGGCGGCAGTGTTACCGACCCGGAGAAGGGATACCATCTGGAACTGACAACTACCCACCAGAATGTATCCCGCGAGACCTTTGCTTTGATGCACGATGTGCTGGGCTTCAGTCCTAAAACCGCCACCCGGGGCGGTGGACAGGTCCTCTATTTCAAGCAGAGCGACCAGATTGCCGATTGCCTTGCCTATGTGGGCGCCAGTGTAGCATCCATGGGTATTATGGAAGCAAAACTGGAAAAGGAACTGAACAATAAGGTGAACCGTCGCTGCAATTGTGACGATGCCAACACATCCAAAGTGGTGGAGGCCGCCCAGGAACAGTTGGCGGCTTTCCGCATCCTGCGGGAGCGGGGCGTGGTGGAAAAACTGCCAGCCAAAATGCAGCAGGCCATCATTGCCCGGGAAAATCATCCTGAGGCATCCCTGACGGAGCTGGCTGCGCTGATGGATCCGCCCATATCCAAGCCTGCCATGAACAATCGGATGAAGCGGCTGGTGCAAATGGCAAAGGAGGAGACGCTATGAGTTTTGTACATCTGCATGTCCATACGGAATATAGCCTCCTGGACGGTGCCTGTCGCATCAGCGGCATGATGGATCGAGTCAAGGAATTGGGCCAGAGCGCCATCGCCATTACCGACCACGGCGTCATGTACGGCTGTATTGACTTTTACAAGGCTGCCAAGGCTGCCGGTATCAAACCCATCATCGGCTGTGAGGTGTATGTGACCCGCCGCCGTATGGAGGACCGGGTTCATGGCATCGATAATGACCCTTACCATCTGGTGCTGCTGTGTGAAAACCGCAAGGGCTACGAAAATCTGTGTCTGCTGGTATCGGAAGCATTTATGCACGGTTTTTACAGCAAACCCAGAGTGGATCTGGAGCTTTTGCGGCAGCATCACGAGGGTCTGATCGCTCTGTCTGCTTGCCTTGCCGGTGCCGTGCCCCAGTATCTGATGGAGGAAGATTATCAATCCGCCAAGGACTATGCCCTTGGCTTGCAGGATATCTTCGGCAAGGGCAATTTCTATCTGGAATTGCAGGACCACGGCATTGCGGAACAAATTCCCGTCAATCAGGGTGTGCAGCGCATCGCCCGTGAGACCGGCATCCCGCTAGTGGTTACCAACGATGCCCACTATCTGCGCCGAGAGGACGCGGCTATGCAAGACGTGTTGCTGTGCACCCAGACCGGCAAGACGGTGGAAGATGAACACCGCATGAAATTCCAGACCGAGGAATTCTACCTCAAGAGTGAAGAAGAGCTGCGCCAGCTGTTCCCCGGCTGCGATGAGGCATTTGAAAACACGGTCCGGATTGCGGAGCGTTGCAACGTGGAATTCGTATTCAATCAGTATCATTTGCCTTCTTTCCCCGTACCCGAGGGCTATACCAATGAGCAGTATTTCCGCAAGCTGTGCTATGAGGGCTTTGAGGCCCGCTACAGCAATCCTCCGGAAAACTATCTGGAGCGGCTGGAATATGAGATCGGCGTTATCAGCCGCATGGGCTATGTAAACTATTACCTCATTGTCTGGGACTTTATTCGCTACGCTAAGGAGCAGGGTATTCCGGTGGGTCCGGGACGTGGTTCCGGCGCGGCTTCTATCGTTGCTTACTGCTTGCATATCACGGAAGTGGATCCTATGCAGTACAGCCTCATTTTCGAGCGTTTTCTGAACCCAGAGCGTGTCAGCATGCCCGACTTCGATACTGACTTCTGCCAGGAGCGCCGTGGCGAGGTCATTGACTATGTTATGGAAAAGTATGGTGCTGATCATGTGGCGCAGATCGCCACCTTCGGTACCATGGCCGCCCGTGGCGCTATACGGGATGTTGGCCGCGCACTGAATTTTACCTATGCCGAGACGGATGTGGTGGCCAAGCTGGTACCCAATACCCTGCACATTACGCTGAAGGAAGCACTGCAGGTCAGTCCCAAGCTGAAGGAAATGTACGATGGTGATGAGCGAGTCAAACAGCTGATCGACACTGCTATGAGCCTTGAGGGCATGCCCCGCAACACCTCCACCCATGCCGCCGGTGTTGTGATCACGGCAGACCCTGTGTGCAGCTATGTGCCGCTGTCTAGAAATGATGAGACCATCGTCACCCAGTATACCATGACCACCATCGAGGAGCTGGGACTGCTTAAGATGGACTTCCTCGGCCTGCGCAATCTGACCGTTATTCGGGACGCTGAGCTGCAAATTCGTAAATATCAGCCGGATTTTGATATTTCCGAAGTGCCGGACAATGACCCGGAAACCTTCAAAATGCTGGCAGAAGGTAAGACCCAGGGCGTTTTCCAGCTGGAATCCCAGGGTATGACCGGCGTCTGTGTTGGCATGAAGGCGGATTCCATCGAGGATATTACGGCTATCGTGGCCCTCTATCGTCCAGGCCCTATGGATTCCATTCCCACGTTTATTGAAAATAAGCTGAATCATAAAAAGGTCACCTATAAATGTCCCCAGTTGGAACCTATCCTGAAGGTTACTTACGGCTGTATCGTTTATCAAGAACAGGTCATCGAGATTTTCCGCCAGCTGGGCGGCTATACCATGGGACAAGCCGATAATATCCGTCGTGCTATTTCCAAAAAGAAGATGAAGATCATTGAGGAAGAACGAAAAGTTTTTGTCTACGGTGATCCGGAAAAGCAAATCCCCGGCTGTGTGGGCAACGGTATTTCCGAGGCTGTTGGCCAATCGCTGTATGATGAGATCGTAGCCTTTGCCAACTATGCCTTTAACAAGGCCCACGCGGTATGCTATGCGGTGGTGGCCTACCAGACGGCATACCTCAAGTGCCATTATCCCAAGGAGTACATGGCGGCATTGATGACCTCTGTGCTGGATTCCGCTACCAAGATCTCCGGGTACATCTCTGAATGTAAGGATATGGGCATTCCCGTTCTGCCGCCTCACATTAATCATTCTCTGGACCATTTCAGCGTGGAGGACAACGCTATCCGCTTTGGCATGGGCGCTGTAAAGAATGTAGGCCGTGGCCTTATTCGCAGCATGGCGGCCAAGCGTGAGGAGGAAGGTCCTTTCCGCAGTCTGGAAGATTTCATTCAGCGCATGGGCGATGAGCTGAATAAGCGTGCTGTTGAAAACTTCATCAAATGCGGCGCCATGGATTGCTTCGGCAATCACCGCAGCGAGCTGCTGGCTGTATATGAGCAGATGATGGATGCCATTGCGGACTCCAGAAAGAAGAATTTAGACGGTCAGATGGGTCTGTTTGCCATGCTGGATGAGGATGACAAGGCCGCTGCCATTCCGATCCCCAAGCTGCCGGAGCTGAAAAAAGCGGATATGATGAACATGGAGAAGGAGACCACCGGCATTTATCTGTCCGGACACCCCATGGATGATTACCGCCAATATCTGCGCAATACCCATGTGTTACCCATCGGTCAGTTGATGAGTGAAGAGTGCAATATTGCCGATGAGCAGATCGTTTCCGTAGCGGGCATCGTCCAATCCGTGAAGATGAAGACCACCCGCAATAACTCTATGATGGCCTATGTGACGGTGGAGGACGATACGGCTGCCATTGAAATGCTGGCTTTCTCCAATGTACTGGGCCAATACGGCGGTTACTTAAAGGAAAATATGCCTGTGGTCATCACCGGCAGACTTAGCCTTCGGGATGATAAAGATCCGCAGATCGTTATCAACCGTGCCCGTCCCATCACCGATTATTCCGAAGCACTGGAAGTGGTGGTAAACGAGGCGCAAAAGCCAATTGCACCTGCCCAGCCCCTTAGCGGTACCCTGTATTTACAGCTGAAAAGCGAGCAGGATCCCAATTTCGCTAAGGTCAGAGCCATTGTCAATATGTTCCCCGGTAACAGCCAGATAAAGGTATTCTTTGCCGATACCCGCAAGCTTCGCGGCGCTATGGCCTCATTGGATGCGGATATGATTGCGGAGCTGAAAAATGTGTTGGGAGAGGCAAATGTTGTGCTGAAATAACTTCCCTTTTTCGAAAATGTGTGCTATAATAAATTGATTCATTCTAAGCAAAGGAGTGTGGATGCCATGGCAATACGCAATAAGATCCTGTTGCTGCTGGTTTTGGCGGTACTTGCGCTATCCGGCTGCACCATGGCAACGCTGGACGATCTTTACTGCCTGCCCAAGCGTTCGGAAGAGTTCGAAAATTTGCAGGCGGTTATTGATAAGGCCATGCAGGGGCTCACATATTCCGCACCTATGTACGGCGAAAACCGACAGGCGCTGCAGACGGCGGATCTGGATGGTGACGGCGTAGATGAGCAGATCCTGTTTGCGAAGGACGACAGCGACCACCCACTGAAGATCCTGATTTTCAGCGAACTGGCATCCGGTTATGTGCTGATGGATACCATCGAGGGCTACGGCTTCGGCTTTGATTTCGTTACCTATGCCCAGATGGATGACAAGCCGGGTCTGGAGCTGATCGTTGGCCGACAGGTCAGCAATCAGGTAATGCGCAGTGTTGCCATCTATCGATTCTCCAGCGGCTTTGCCAGACAGCTGATGAATACCAGTTATCACCAGGTAGCCACAACAGATATGGATCAAGATGGCATAGGTGAATTGTTTCTGCTGACCGCTGGTCCTGCAGACCAAAGTGCTGCCACGGCCAGACTCTACTGCTATGATGATGGCGAAATGCAGCGCTCAGAAGAAGTGCAGCTGTCGGCGCCAATGAGCGGCTTCAAGCAGCTCAAGGTCGGGGCCTTGCTTGACGGCAAGCCTGCGATCTATGTTACTTGCAGTGTTGATTCTCAGACACTGATGACGGATATTTTTACGCTGGAGGATGGAAAACTTTCCGTTTTCTTCAAGGGAATATCCAGTACAGCCATCGATAATTACTACGTCTATCCTGCAGACATGAATGGTGATGGTATTCTGGAACTTCCTCTTGTGCAAAAGATCAATTCGACAGGTGATTCGGAACGACCGCAATACATGATCCGCTGGTATAATATTGACAGCGAAAAAAAGGATTATGAAAAGCTTTGTACCTATCACAATTTTGATCAAAACTGGTATCTGGAACTGGATCAAGCGATCGTTTCCAAGTTGGCTGTACGGCAGACGGAGGATAGCATTGTCTTCTACCATAACGGCAAGCGTGTCCTTTCTATTATGGCGCTGACCGATGCGGACCGCGAAGAACAGTCCAAACAACCCGGTTGTTTGGTACTTTACCACGGTGAGACAGTGATTTTTGTGGCGGTTATCGATGATAGCCAGATCCAATCAAATTATGCAGAAGAGTTAATTGCCCGGTTCCACCCGATCCGGATGGATTTGAATACTGAGGAGGACTGACCAAATGAAAAAGGTTCTGATTTTGGAAGATGAAGAGAATATTCGCAGTTTTGTGGTCATCAACCTGAAGCGTGCCGGCTACGAGGTGATAGAGGCAGGCACGGGCCAGGATGCCTTGGACAGATTGCAGGAGCAACCTGATATCTCCGTGGCAATTTTGGATGTTATGCTGCCGGATATCGACGGTTTTGAGGTTTGCCGCCGTATTCGTGCTACATCCAAGCAGATGGGTATCATTATGCTGACTGCCCGCACACAGGAGATGGATAAGGTCACCGGCTTGATGACTGGTGCGGATGATTATGTGACCAAGCCCTTCTCTCCGGCTGAATTGATTGCCCGGATCGATGCGCTCTTCCGCCGCATCGGCAAAGATGGCAATTCCTCCGATATCCTTCGGCAGGGACCCTTTACCATGAATGTGCGTAACCACACGTTGGAGAAAGCAGGCCAGCGCATCCGCCTGACCCAGGTGGAGTATAACATTATGAAGCTGTTTATGCTCAATCCCGGCCGTCCGCTGTCCCGTGAGGATATCCTCAGCGAAGTCTGGGGCAGGGAATATGAGGGTGAACTGAAGATTGTGGATGTGAATATCCGCCGCCTTCGTATCAAGATCGAAGACGATACCGCAAATCCCACTTATATTACCACCGTTTGGGGCTTCGGCTATAAATGGGGTGCTTGATTCCATAAAAGAAAGAAGGTGACAGCATGAAACAAACCAGAGGTCTTCGCCGCAGATGGGTAGGCAATACCCTGTCTACTTTTTGCGTCCTGGGCTTGATTTGTGTACTGCTGATCACCGGTACTTTTGCGGTTTATTATTATTCAAGTATGCGCAGAGACTTGCAGGCGAAGGCTGAGCAGACCTGCCAATTCTTTGCAAACTACATTGGCCAGAACTATGATGATTACTATCATTCCTGTGTGACCTATGCCCAGACCTTTGATATGAGCGGTTCGCTGGAGCTTCAGTTTATCAATGCGGAAGGGTTGCTGGTTGCATCTTCCTATGGCCAGTGGGCTGGTAAATCCCCGGCAACACCGGAGATCGAGGATGCTATGGAAAGTCGCGCAATCAAAACATTCACCGGACGGGATCCTCTGACGGGAGAATATATCATAGCGGTTTCCGGCCCGATGATATACAGCAACGGTGAGGTCGTTGGTGTTCTGCGCTATGTGACCTCAACCCGACTGGTAAACAGGCAGATTTTCCTGATCGGCCTGATCACGTTGTCAGCCTTTATGGTGTTGCTGTCGGTACTACTGCTGACCAGTGGCTATTTTATCCGATCCATTCTGCTTCCCGTTGACGAGATCACGCAGAAGGCCATCAAGATAGCCAACGGCAGTTATGGTGTGCAGATCCAGAAAAAATACAACGATGAGATTGGCGCCTTGGCGGATACGATCAACGAAATGTCTGTCAAGATCGGCCAGAATGAAAAGATGCAGGCTGACTTCATATCCTCGCTCTCACACGAACTGCGCACACCGCTTACCGCCATTAACGGTTGGAGCGAGACGCTGCTGGATTCAGATGACTTGGATCGGGAGACACGCCGTGGTGTGAGGATCATCTCCCGTGAGGCCAAGCGCTTGACGGAAATGGTTGTGGATCTGTTGGACTTTACCCGTCTGCAGGACCAGCGTCTGACATTGAACGTGGAAATGGCGGATATCCAATCGGAATTCGAGGATACCGTGTTTATGTACAGCAGCCGTTTGGCACAGGATGGTATTGTTCTGGAGTATCTGGATGGGGATGCTGTGATCCCCATGATTCCTTGCGACCATGCCCGCTTGCGACAGGTGTTTTTGAACATATTGAATAATGCTGCCAAGCATGGCGGTGACGGAAAACGGATCGAGGCATCCATGTCCTATGAAAACGATTCAGTTGTGGTCCGGATTCGCGACTATGGCCACGGCATTCCTTTGGATGAATTGCCGCTGGTAAAACAAAAATTCTACAAGGGTAGCTCTAAGGCAAGAGGCACCGGTATTGGCCTTGCCATCAGCGATGAAATTGTGCAGATGCACGGCGGCACGCTAACTTTGGAAAACGCGCCGGGTGGTGGCACCTTGGTTACAGTTACACTGCCTTCTGCCCAGTAAGGAGAAACCATGAGCAATAAGCAATCAACAGAAAAATTTAAGACGATGATCGGCGGACAGGCACTGATCGAAGGCATCATGATGCGTGGCCCCAAGAAGGACGCCATTGTTATCAGAGGCAAGGAAGGCCTAACCGTAGAGGCATCTGATCGTAAGATCAATCCTCCTAAATCCTTCAAAAGTTGGCCGTTCTTCCGCGGTATCTTCAATTTCTTTGACGCGCAGGTAGTGGGCGTGAAGGCATTGATGCGTTCGGCTGATCTGTCTCCGGAGGAGTATGGTGCAGAGGAAGCGCCTTCTAAGTTTGATCTTTGGCTGGAAAAGAAGCTGGGCAATGAAAAAGCACAGGAATTCGTCATTGGTTTTGCCGTGTTTCTTGGCTTGGCCATGTCCGTTGGCCTATTCTTTTTGTTGCCGGGCATTTTAACCGGATTGATTGATCGTTGGCTGCCCAACAATCTGGTGCTGAATCTGGTGGAAGGCCTGATTCGTATGTGCATCTTTATGGGTTATATGCTGCTTGTTTCCCGAATGAAAGAAATGAAGCGGGTCTTTGCCTACCACGGTGCCGAGCATAAAACCATCCGCTGCTATGAAGCGGGCCTGCCGCTGACGGTTGAGAATGTTCGTATCCAGACCAGATTGCATCCCCGCTGCGGTACCAGTTTTCTGCTGGTGGTGATGATCATTTCCATTTTTGTATTCTCGCTGGCTTCCACAGCGCTGCTGGCGCTGGTTCCTGCATTGGAACAGCTGCAGGGCGGCTTCCTGTACAGGCTGATCATGATCGCCTATAAGCTGCTTCTGCTGCCCTTGGTGGTGGGCATTACCTATGAGCTTAATCGCTGGATCGGCCGGCATGATAATGGTTTTACCCGTATTCTCAGCGCTCCCGGTATGTGGATGCAGAATTTTACCACCAACGAACCGGACGACAGCATGATTGAAGTCGGTATTGCAGCGGTTGAGGCGGTACTGCCTGAAAAGGAGGGTGAGGACGCTTGGTAAAGAAATATTCCCAGCTCTATTTGGAAGCCCGCCGCCGCTTTATGCTGCAGGAACCGGAGCAGACAGCCAGTGTTCTGGCAAGAAGTTTGCTGTGCTATGTCTCCGGTAAGACCCACGAGCAGATCATTGCCCAGCGGGAGACCTATGCGTCCGAGGAGGTCTGTGATGCTATGGAATCTGCCGTGCGGCGTGTCATGGCGGGCGAGCCTTTGGCCTATATTTTGGGCGAATGGAGCTTCTATGGTATGACGCTCTATATTGACGAAAATGTACTCATCCCCAGAGATGACACCTGTGCAGTGACCCAGCTTGCAATCAAGCGTGGCCTCTATCTGGAGCAAGATCCCAGAATTTTGGATCTTTGCACCGGCTCCGGCTGCATCGGTTTGGCGGTTGCCAAGCGTGTTAAGGATGCCCGGGTGACCTTGGCGGATATCTCCAAGGAGGCGCTGGCTGTGGCTAAGAAGAATATCAATCGCCATCAGCTGGGTAGCCGTGTGGCATGTGTACAGGCCAATGCTTTGGAAGCGCCCCCGGATTTCCTTGGGAAATTCGATATGATCGTATCCAACCCGCCCTATATCACCACAAAAGAGATGGCGCAGCTGGATGCCAGCGTGAAGGATTATGAACCCCATCTGGCACTGCATGGCGGCGAGGATGGTCTGGATTTCTACAGAAGCATTGCCACAAATTACAAATCTGCTCTGAAGAAGGGCGGTTATCTGTGTCTGGAATATGACCCGTCGCAGGGTGACGATATCTGCAAAATTCTCCATGAAAACGGTTTCACTGTTCTGGAGCGTGTCCAGGACTATAATGATAGAGAACGGGCCTTGCTTGCCCAATGGAAGGAAGATTGATCTATGGCTACGAAAAAGACAGGCTATGAAGCACCTACTCCCGCAAATGACAAGAAGAAAGCGCTGCAGACCGCTCTGGCTCAGCTGGACAAGAGCTTTGGTAAGGGTACGGTTATGCGCTTGGGCGATCGCCCCGAGATGAATGTGGAGGCAATTCCCACCGGCTCTCTGGCGCTGGACGCGGCGCTGGGTATTGGTGGTGTGCCCAAGGGCAGAATCATTGAGATCTATGGCCCTGAATCCTCCGGCAAGACCACGCTGGCTCTGCACATTCTGGCTGAGTGCCAGAAGATGGGTGGCGAAGTAGCCTTCGTGGATGCTGAGCATGCCTTGGATCCTGTGTATGCCGCAGCCTTGGGCGTGGATATTGATAATCTGTTGGTCTCTCAGCCCGATACCGGTGAGCAGGCTTTGGAGATCACCGACGCGCTGGTGCGTAGCGGTGCTGTTGATGCGGTGGTGGTGGACTCCGTTGCCGCGCTGACCCCCAGAGCCGAAATTGAGGGCGAAATGGGCGATACCTTCGTAGGCCTGCAGGCCCGTCTTATGAGCCAGGCCCTGCGTAAGCTGGCCGGCACCATTTCTAAGACCAACTGTGTGGTCATCTTCATCAACCAGCTGCGTATGAAGATCGGTGTCATGTACGGCAACCCCGAAACCACCACCGGCGGTAATGCCCTGAAGTTCTACGCATCCGTTCGTCTGGATGTGCGCCGTACCGAGTCCATCAAGGAAGGCGGCAATGTGATCGGCAATAAGACCCGGGTCAAGGTGGTCAAGAATAAGGTTGCACCTCCTTTCCGCGAGGCATTCTTTGACATTATGTATGGTCAGGGCATTTCCAAGTGGAGCGAACTGGTAGATTTGGCAGTGGAAATGGATATCGTGCAGAAGTCCGGCTCCTGGTTCTCTATGGGCGATGAGCGCATTGGACAGGGCAAGGAATCTGTGAAGAATTTCCTGATTGCCAATCCTGATATTGCTGAAGATGTGGAAGCCAAGGTTCGTGAGAATCTGCTGAAGGCAACTGCTCCCAAGGCGCCTGCCAAGGCTGCTGACCGTCCTGTAGCCATCAGCGCTGACGATTTTGATGATGAGGATTGATTCCCTAAAGACCAGCCCAGACCGTGCAGGCCGTCACTGGATCACTCTGGATACCGGTGAAAAGCTGGGCCTTTACCGACAGACCTTGGAGGATTTTGCCCTCTATGCCGGTAAGGAACTAACGGATCAGGAGTGGTCTGCCCTGCAGGAAGCTGCCGGCGCCATGTCCGCAAAAATGCGGGCGGTGCGTATCGTGGCTGCTTCCTCCGTTTCCAAGAAGGATCTGCAGCAGCGGTTGGTCAAAAAAGGGGAGGACCCTGCACAGGCTGCTGAGGCGGTTGCTTGGATGGAGCAGATGCAGCTGGTGGACGATGAAGAAACCGCCCGCCAGATCGTTGCCCGCTGCGTAGCCCGTGGCTATGGGCTAAACCGTGCCAAGCAGATGCTCTACGAGAAAAAAATACCTAAGAAATACTGGGATGCTGCATTGGCAGAGTTTCCCGATCAAACCCTCTACATTCTTGCCTTTTTGCGCCCGAAGGTGGACGAACTGTCTGACCCGAAACAGGTAAAAAAGGCCATCGATGCCCTCCTTCGTCGGGGACATCGTTATAGCGAGATCCGCAGCGCCATGGCAATGCTGGCGCTGGATACGGATGAATTTCCGGAGGAATAATATGGCAAATATTGGATTTATTTCCCTTGGCTGTGCCAAAAATCAGGTGGATTGCGAGCGGATGATGTACCGTGTGCAGGAAGCCGGCCACACAGTCAAGGCTGATGTCGTCGGAAGCGATGTTGTGGTAATCAACACCTGTGGTTTTATCGATTCGGCGAAAACGGAAGCCATCGATTTTATTCTACAGACCGCTGCTTTGAAGGCAGAGGGACTGGTGGGTAAGATTCTGGTGACCGGTTGTCTTTCCCAGCGCTATCAGGATGAGATTATGAAGGAAATGCCTGAGGTAGACGGTGTTCTTGGCACCGGCAGCTATACCGAGGTGGTACCTGCAATTGAGCGCTTGCTGGAAGGGGAGCGGGTGGTTGATTTTGGCTCCATCGATGCCCCCGAGCAGGAAACCGGCCGCATTCTCACTACGCCTGAGCATTATGCGTATTTGAAGATCGCTGAGGGCTGTGACAACCGGTGCAGCTACTGCATCATTCCCTATCTGCGTGGCAAATTCCGCAGCCGTCAGATGGATGATGTGCTGTACGAGGCCCGTCTGCTGGCCGCCTCCGGCGTTAAGGAGATCATCGTAGTGGCACAGGATACCAGCCGTTACGGCACGGATCTGCCCGGCAACAAGCGGCTTCTGCCGGAGCTTTTGCGGGAATTGTGTGCCATGGATTTCAAGTGGGTAAGAGTCCATTATGTATACCCTGATGAGATCGACGATGAATTTATCGAGGTCATGGCTACGGAGCCTAAGATTGTCAAATATCTGGATATTCCCATTCAACATTGCAACAGCAAGATCCTGAAGCTGATGAACCGTCGAGGAGACGGTGACTTCCTGCGTCAGTTGTTTGCCAAACTCCGGGCAAAAATTCCCGGCTTGATCTTGCGTACGTCTGTGATCACCGGCTTGCCCGGCGAAGGGGAGGAAGAGTTTGCGGAGCTGTGTGAGTTCCTGAAGGAAATGAGACTGGAGCGTGTTGGCGCGTTCCCATTCTCTCCTGAGGAGGGCACCCCTGCTGCCACCATGGATTTTGTGGATAATGAGATCGCGCAATCTCGTGCCCAGATGGTGGAGACCATCCAGTCCCGTATCATGGATGATTATAACGAGGCCATGATGGGCACCACACTGGAAGTGGTGGTAGATGGCTATGACGAAGAGTTTGAACAGTATTTTGGTCGTACCTACGCCGATTCGCCGGAAATTGACGGACGTGTGTGGATCGCCACACAGGACGCCCTGAATGATGGTGATTTTGTCAAGGTCTGTCTGGATGGCCTGATTGATGGCGATCTGACCGGCTATATTGTTGAGGAGGAAGCATGACAACTGCTACAAAGATCACGCTGCTGCGTGTGGCAATGATCCCTGCCTATATGGCGTGTATGTATCTGAGCTGCGGACAGCCTAATCTGTGGATGTGGATCGCGCTGGGAATCTTTATCCTGGCCAGCATTACCGATTTCGTGGATGGCCACATCGCCAGAAAGTATAATCAGATCAGTGACTTCGGCAAATTCCTTGATCCTTTGGCGGATAAGCTGCTGACACTGGCTGCTATGTGCATGTTCTGCCAGTGGGGGAGTTTCCCCGCATGGGCGCTGATGGTGGTGCTGACTCGGGAATTTGCAGTTTCCGGACTGCGCATGGTGGCAGGTCCTAAGGGCAAGGTCATCGCGGCAGGTAAGTCCGGTAAGTTTAAGACAGCGTCTTCCATGATCGGCCTGTGCTTTTTGATGGCATTTCCCACTGTTGTGTGGCTTGCTTGGGTCGTGGTCGGTTTGATCGTGTTTACTACCGTTTATTCCGGTGTGGAATATTTCATCCAGAACTGGAATTGTCTTTGGGATTAATCATATGAGACCCCGCTGCTGTTTGGCAGCGGGGTAACTATCGGAGGAACTATGAATACAAAAGAAATCGGTGAGATCCGTCGCAGGCAGCGGCGGGACCGCAGTAATATGACCACCATCTTTGGTTGCTATGTGAATGAAAAGAAGGAGATTATTTCCGAGTTTTCCCAATCGCTTGGTATGATGCCGGAAAATGAGGCTGAGAAGTATTTTGCGCTGCTGCGCCGCACCCTGGGCGGCACCTTGGGCAAGAATCTGATCGACATCACCTTCCAAACCAGCCAGGTTGCTAACTCCGAAGAGCATAAGCTGCTGATGGGTCTTCGCAATTCCAGGCTGAAGGATGATGAGCTTCGGATGTCTTTCTATCGAAAGACCATAGAGAGTCTGAGCCTTGAGGGTAACTATGTGATCCTGCTGGGTTGCGACAGCTACGATGTGCCTTTCAAGAGCAAGGATGGGGGAGTAAGTGCGGATAACTCCGACGAAACCTATACCTATATCCTCTGCGCCATCTGCCCTGTAAAGCAGACCAAGGCCACGCTGTACTATGTCCCAGAGGAGAAGCAGTTCCATGATGGCAATATGGCCAATGTGGTGGCGGCACCGGAGCTGGGTTTTCTGTTCCCGGCCTTTGATAACCGTGCTACCAACATCTATAATGCTCTGTATTACAACAAGAGCACAAAGGAAAACCATCAAAATTTTGTGGATGCGATCTTCCATGCGCCTGTTCCCAAGCCTGCATTCGAACAAAAACAATCCTTTGAGGCGCTGCTGACCCGCAGCCTGGAGGAAGAATGCAGCCTGGATGTGGTGCAATCGGTACATGATAATATCTGTCAGCAGATACAGATGCACAAGGAAAGCAAGCTTCCGGAAGCCCTGTTGGTCAATAAAGAGCAGGTCAAAGCCGTTCTGGAAGACTGCGGTGTGAATGAGCAGCATATTGCTAAGTTCAGTATCGACTACGATGAGGCCTTTGGTTTTGAGGCGGAAGTCCATCCCAATAACATCATCGACAGCAAAAAGATCGAGATCTCGACACCGGATGTGATTATCAAAGTTGCGCCGGACCGTTCCGATCTGATCGAGACCCGTGTGATTGGCGGTATCAAGTATATCCTCATCAATGCTGAGGAAGACGTGACCGTCAATGGCGTCAGCATCCACATTGCAGAGGGAGAGGCGGCGCTGGTCTGAGAAATTGATGGTTGCTATTTTCGACTACATAGCGTATAATGAGTGAAAATGACAGGAGGTGTGCCATGAAAAGGCTGGTTCATTTTAAACTGAATGTGGAAAGTAAGTGGTTGACTTTTTCCGGTGTCATGATGGGCATCGCCTTCTTTTTGCAGGCGTTTGACTTCTTCGCACTGCGGCAGCTGCAATCTGTTGCATTTTGGCAACTTTTGCTGTTTTTGATTCTGCCGATGGTGCTGGAGGCATGCTGGTGCGTCCCGCTGCGCTTTGGAAAGCAGGGCAGGGCAGAGCTGCATGGTGTGCTTGCCGCACTCATTTGCTTGCTGATGCTGGTGCAGTGTGTAGTTTCTGCTACTGTGCTCCCTATGGTGCTGGGAATCCTGTTTTTCCTGTTGGGTGGCGCTGCATCGGTGCTGATCACATTTGGTTTCATTTCTCATCGAGCTTTAGGACTTCTGGTGTTTACCGCAATTGGTTTTGTGCGGCTGGTGGTATTTGCACTGCCGCAGTATTTGACTTCCGGTTATATGAGTCTGGTGCAGCAGATCCCGCCGTTGTGTATGATCCTGGGTGTTCTCTTGCTGTTCGGTGGTCTTGGAACGAAGGAAGAGTAACTGCATATGTAAAGGGCGTGCTGAAACCAGCACGCCCTTATTTTATATGGATTACTTCTTATTATACATCTGGATAATCAGATCTACACAGGATTCAATGCCCAGCTCAGCAGAGTTTAAGCTGATATCATAGTTGTGGGCATCGCCCCAGGTACGACCGGTGTAGTGCTGATAGTTGATCTGGCGGCGCTTATCTTTTTCGGCAAGGCGTGTCATGGGGTTCTTTTCGCTTTCGCCGTAGAGCCTTACGATGCGGTCAGCACGGAAAGCCTTATCAGCGTGGATGAATACGTCCAGAACATCCTTGCGATCCTTCAGGATATAGTCAGCGTTGCGTCCGACGATCACGCAGGGGCCCTGTTCCGCCAGCTGTAAAATGACATTGCACTGGATGCTCCATAGAAAATCAGCTGTGGACAGACCGTTCATGATGCCAGGCACACCCTGGTGGGCGAAGGCGTAGCTCAAACGGCTGGTGCCTGGTGCGTGCTCACCATTCTCCTCGACAAATTTGGGGGCAAAACCGCTTTCCAGAGCGATCTGATCTACAAGCTCCTTTTCGTAGAAGGGAATTCCAAGACGGTTGGCTACTTCACGGCCAATTGAGCGACCGCCGCTGCCAAATTCACGGCTGATGGTAATGATCTTCTTTTCCATAGAATAACCTCCTGAAAGGGTTGTACCCATTTTTTTCTTATTATAGCAAAAATGTGGTGAGATGTCAATGGAAGAGATACCATTGTCTTACAGCGAAAGAAAAAACCGGGGCAGAGCCCCGGTTTTTATAAGTATCAATCATTGGACCAGATCTTGGTGGGCTTCTTTGCACCCTTGGTGGCATAGATGGTGCCATCCTCGGTATAGACGCGAATCACACCGTTGGGCAGCTGGTTAATGTAGTCAGCATCGGAAACGACCTTGGTGCCCTTGCCGCCATTCTTGCTGGCGTAGGCATCGTCTTCCATGATGTAGTAGACGACATCCTTAGCATTGATGGTCAGGTAGGAGACGTTCTCGGTTGCGACAGTTCTCTTGCCTCTGCCGGTCTTGCCGTTGACGCAATACAGAGCGTTATCGGATTCGTAGTAGACCTTGCTGCAGTTGGAGGTAACAACATAGTCTTCAACATCTTCGGCGATCTTCTTTGCGCGGTCAGCAGCCTTGTCGCCGTGCTTAACGGTCAGAACCATCAGCTCATCGCCGTCGATGTAGTAGAGCATCTTGCCGTCTTCAGACAGGGTGATGCCGTACACGCCACCAACAAGCTTTTCGCTCTTGTCAGCATTCTTGCGGATGAACCAGACGTTGGTGCCCTTTTCGCCCTCGCACTCATAGACCTTGTTGAACAGAGTCTTGGTGGCAACAGTGGCAGAGTAGCGGCCGTAGGCAACATTGGTGTTATCGGGCAGGATGGGATAGGCTGCGGAAGAGGAAATCTTCACGCCTTCCTTGCCCTTGTTAGAGATATAGGTTCTGGTGCCACCATCGGTGTCAACAAAGTAAGCGATCTGCGTATGATCCTTGTTGAAGTAGACATCGCTGTCACTGATCTTACCGATCTTGTCGCGATCACCCTTCTTGTTGAAGCGGTACAGCATCTCTTCGCCGTCGCTGTTTTCGCCGACTACATAGATGTACTTGCCGTTGTTGGACAGACCCAGCAGGACAACTTCATCAGAAGTGATCTTGGTGCTCTTGGAGCCCTTGAAGAACATCAGAGAGGGTTCATCGCTATCGTCCTTGCATTCAAAGTAGCAGACGGAGTCGCCGTTGGGGGACAGCTCAAAGCTGGAGCCATACAGATCCTTGGTAACCACCTTGGACTTCTTGTTCTTGGTGTTGTACAGGTTCAGGGTATAGCCGTCATCATTTTCAGTGACATAGGCGATACCGGTGCCATCAACACTGATCATGAAGGACTTAACTTCTTCGTCGATCTTGGTCAGCTTGGTGCCCTTTACAAAGGCCAGCTCGTTCTCTTCAGTCAGCAGGGCAAGGATGCTGCCGTCAATGCTGCGCTGGGTAGATCTAAGGCCTTCGGCATCCATGCCGGTCTTCTTGGGCTTCTTGTTGTCGTAGAAGACCACGATCTCGCCTTCATCGATGGTAACGCTGATGTAATGCTTGTAGGCATCATAACCGCTGCCGCCGCTGAAGATGGCGATCAGCAGAGAGACGCAGATGATCAGAGCCAGCAGACCGGCGCCGGCAACCACAAACAGCTTATACTTCTCGACGAAGGGCTTAACCTTCTCGATCATGGGCTTAACAGGGGCCAGCAGGTTCAGAACAGTGGACTTGACCTTCTCAACGGGGTTAGTGGAAGCAGGTGCTTCGGGTTCCGGATTCACAGGGGTAGCTTCTACAACGGGAGCAGCATTAAGAGAATTGCCGCAGGAAGAGCAGAAGCTGACGCCATCGGCATTTTGTGTGCCGCATTTGGTACAGAACATATTGCATTCTCCTTTTCCAATTTTTATGGATGGGTTCATTATAGCACTGTTTTCCTGTTCTGTCAATGGAATTGTTACATAACTGTAAACAGTATGAATTCAGGTGTTTACATAACAGAATTCCCACCGCTTTGCAGGCGGTGGGAATGAATGGATTGATCAAACAGGGGAATAGACTACCAGTACGCCAAGATTAGTCAGCGCTGATACACTGCGAACCTTGGTGCCGTAGACATGGACTTCCTTTAATGCTTTACATTCTGTCAGAGGTGTAATGGAGCTGATCTGGGCATTGTAATTCATATACACATGGGTCAGATTCACAAGACCGCTCAACCGTTTCAAACTGGACAGCTTGTTATACTCGCCATTGATCACCATGAGGGAACAATCTGTAGTGAATGTGGGTAACTGCGTGATCTCGTTGTAGGAGAAATTTAGTTCCTGCAAACTAGTCAGCACAACAATGCTGTCAATGCTTAAAAGGGTATTGTGGGATACATCAAGGTGAGTAAGGGCTGTGCAATTGACAAGAGCATTGAGGTCCAACAGCTCATTATATGCGGCACTCAGTTTTTCCAGGGCAACAAGCTGCTCGATGCCTTCCAAATTTCTCAGTGCGTTGCTGCTGATGTCCAACTCCCGTATGGAGGTCATTGCACCCAGAGGCGCAGTGGATACAATGGAGTTAAACGATACATCCAGCACCGTCAGCGCAGTCAGTTTTTCCAATCCGGAGAGGTTGATCAAGGCGTTGCTGCTAAGGTTCAGCTCTGTCAGACCTGTAAGTTGGGAAAGCGGAGAGATATCGCGAATTGCGTTGCTGCTAAGGTCCAGTGAGGTTAGTGTTGACAGACCCGCCAAAGGTCCGATGGAAGAAATGCTGCATTCATGCAAACGCAGGGTCTTTAATACGGGGAGCGAACTAATGGCTTGGAGCACATCCGCAGAAACTGTGCTTCCGTTGACAGACAGATGCTCCAGTTCCTTGCAATCAGCAAGTGCCTGTGGCAGATCCAGCTGGGCACCATTGATGGTCAGTTTCTGCAGATTGGGAAACCACTTCAGATCTGCGCAGCTACCAACCGTGTCCGGGAGTGTCAGCTCCGTGATATCCCACAGGGTGTTGGAATAGATCACGCGGTTGGCACTATAGCCAAGTTGTTCCCGAATGGCTGCTTCAAAACCCGCATCGGTAAAGGTGACTGTTTCCACTACATCATAGATGATGTAGCTGTATACTGCCAGAGGGCTAACAAGTCCGTTTTCACCTACGCAAACCGCAAACAGGGTGGTTTCGCCGGTAGACAGCGCAATGGGTCCTGTGTAACCATCGTCGATGGCGGAAGGATAGTCATTGTCTGTGGCAACGTAGATGGTATTGCCGTCTGCGGAGAGTTCCACAGTTAGATACTGTCGGTAACTGCCGGAGGGGATCGAGGCCTCTGGTGCGGCAGGACGCATGGTTTGCAGAGTCTGCTCCATCTCACCGCTGACGTTGTCCAACATCAGAACAGCGTCGCGGATCTTACCCTGTTCCACATAGATTTTGCTTAAGGCCATATACAGATCCACACTACCGCCATCTTCAATGGCTTTGCGCAATGTATATTCGGCTTTGGAGTAGTTTCCGATTTCTTTGAACTGTTCTGCTAATTCCAATGCCACCTCGTCGCTTCCGCTGCTGTCATAGGCCAGATTATACAGCCATACAGCGGCGGACAGATTGCCGTTTCGTTCCATCATACGGGCGGTGCGCAACAGCATATCCCGGGTGAATGCGGGGTCATATTCTATAAGATACCAACCGATGCTTGTCACGATCAAAACTGCCAGCAGCACCGGGAAGATAAACTTGATAATTCTTTTCATGCAGGGTCTCCGTTTCGACAGAATACAAAGTAATTATACTTTCCCCTGACGGGAAAGTCAAGGCTGATACAGAAATTATGTGAACCACTTTCCTGTCTCGACAGATTTCTCAGATTGGCTGCGGTACAATGCAGAAGAGGTGATAAACATGGCGAAAGCATCCAAAGAGATCGTGCAGGCGGCGGTGATGGGGTTTGGTATTCCGGCGATTTTGCTGCTGCTGGCGATTCTGTTTTGTATTCCCAAGCAGGAACAAACCCCCACTTCCTCATTAGAACCTACAACCGATCATTTCGATACCAAACCAACAGAAACTCCGAAGAAGAGTGTTCAGATCCGTGTCCAGCTGGATGGCGAATTTGTTGATATGGATCTGGAGACCTATGTTGTGGGTGTTGTGTTGGCGGAAATGCCGGCCAGCTTTGAAATGGAGGCGCTGAAGGCGCAGGCTGTTGCGGCAAGAACCTATGCAATCATGATGATCATGGAGGGCAATAAACATACGGGCGCTGTCTGTGACAGGTCTAATTGTTGTCAGGGTTATATGACCCGGGAGGATTACTTACAGCGCGGTTGGAGCGAGAAATATGTCGAGCGGGTGAAAAAGGCGGTACAAGCCACCGCTTCTGAGGTGCTGACTTATGGCGGCATGCCTATTCGCGCCACCTATTTTTCCTGCTCCGGTGGTTCTACCGAGTCTGCTGTGGCGGTCTGGGGCAGAGATTTTCCTTATCTGCAGGCGGTAGAAAGCCCCGGCGAGGAGGAGACGGTGTATTATTCGGATTTCAAGACGTTTACACCGGAAACGTTTCAGGATACCCTCGGTGTGGTGCTCACCGGAAGCCCGGAAACATGGTTTGGCAATATCACGTATACCCAAGGCGGCGGGATCGATACCTTGCAGATCGGTGGTACTGCCTATCGGGGAACGACACTGCGTGCCTTGCTTGGCCTGCGATCTACGGCATTTACAATTGTGGTGAGCCAGCAGGGTATTACGTTTGAAACAAGGGGAAATGGACATCGTGTCGGCATGAGTCAATACGGTGCTGATGCCATGGCCGCCGAGGGCAGCAGCTATGCCCAGATCCTCTGGCATTACTATATCGGCGTAGAGCTGACAGACATAGAAAACCTGGGCCTGTAAAAATTCTTGCATTTGCTTACAAAGTATGCTATACTGTAGTAGCGACCTGAGGAATTTTCCGGAGATCGCACAAGAGGTATATGCTTGCAATAGGGGTAAGCGTTTCTACGAGCCACCGTAAATGGTCGACTACCGGTATTCTTTACCCGGCAGTCGGCTTTTTTTCTGTCGGTATTTCAGAAATGATAGGAGCGTAGAAATGATGGATGTATTGTTGGAATTGTTTGGCTATTTGGGTACGGTGCTGGTCATTTGCTCTATGATGATGACCTCCGTTACGCGTCTGCGTATTGTAAACCTGGCTGGCGCTGTGATCTGTTGTATATACGGCGCCCTTACCCAGACATGGCCTACGATGGTGCTCAACCTTAGTTTGGCGGTGATCCACATCGTTCAGCTTGTTCGCTTGCACCGAAATATTCATTAAGGGAGGCTTTCTTATGACATTGACCATTGATGGCAACGTGGTTACGTTGCAGCCCGGCCAATCCTTGTTGGAGTTGATCCGTCAGCAGGGACTGGATGATACACGGCTTTCTCATCGTCCTCTGGCTGCGAAGATCGCCGGTGAAGTATTTACACTCAACTATATTCCTCTGCGACAAAAGGATATGGACAATACCAATACCCGTGCCGCAGTGGCAGCCTCCGATGGTACGGTGAAGCTGCTGCGTTACAGCGATGCGGCAGGCAAGGAATTATATACCCGCACTGCGCAATTTGTGGTATTTCTGGCCCTGCGGCGGCTGATGCCCCATGCCAGGGCGAAGATCCATTGCACCATTGGTTCGGGTCTGTTCTTTGAATTGGAAAAAGGACCTGAGTACTCCCTTGAAAAACTGGAAGCGGAGATCCGTGCTATTGTTGCGGCGGATATTCCTCTGTTGCGTACCCGTACTACCACTAAGGAGGCAATGGCCTATTTTGCTGAAGAGGGACGGGAGGATAAGGCCAAACTGCTGCAATGGCGTAAAGCCGAACACTTTGATTGGTATGCCCATGATGACTTCAAGGACTATTACTATGGCGAAATGGCCCCTTCCACCGGCTATTTGACCGTTTGGCGCCTGTTGGATGCGGATGGTGGCTTCATTTTTGTGATTCCCGATGATCTGGATCCTCAGAAGGTGGCCCATTATAGCGACAGCCCTCAGTTCCTGCAGGTCTTCACAGAAGGCCAGCGCTGGTGTGAGCTGATGGAGTGCGAAAATGTGGCCGATTTGAACGCGTTGGTGCGCAGCGGCGGCATTCGGGAACTGATCCGGGTCAATGAGGCGCTCCATGAAAAGCGCTATGCACAGGTGGCGGATATGGTATGCCAGCGAGGCGCAAGGGCGGTTATGCTGGCAGGCCCCAGCTCCTCCGGTAAGACTACCTCGGCAAACCGTTTGGCCACCCAGCTTCGGACCCACGGTAAGAAGCCGATTCTTATGAGTCTGGATGATTATTACATCGACCGTGATCTGATCGCGCCCGGCCCCGATGGCAAGCTGGATCTGGAACATATCAATACCATCGATACCGATCTGTTCAAGCAGCATCTTGCCCAGCTACTGCAGGGGCAGGAAGTGGAACTTCCCAGCTTCAATTTCAAGACCGGACGGCGGGAATGGCTGGGACATAAGCTGCGGCTGAGCGATAAGACTGTCATCATTGTGGAAGGTCTGCATGGACTGAATCCTGCGTTGCTGCCAGAGGATCTGGACAAAAATCTGGTGTTCCGTTTCTATGTCAGCGCACTGCTGCCGCTGAATCTTGATCACCATAACCGGATTCCTACCAGCTATCTGCGTCTGCTGCGGCGTACGGTGCGTGATTATGAGACCCGTGGATCTTCGGTACAGCGCACCATGGGTATGTGGGAAAGTGTGCGGGCAGGTGAGGCAAAGTGGATATTCCCGTTCCAGGAGAATGCGGATGTGATCTTCAACAGCTCCACGCTCTACGAGTTGCCTGTGTTGAAAAAGCATATTTTTCCGCTGCTGACTGCGGTACAGCCCGGTGATGAATGCTATGATGATGTGCGGACTATCGTCAAGATGCTTAACTATATCGAGGAGGCGGATGTGGACGATGAGATCCCGCCCACCAGCCTTGTGCGTGAGTTTATCGGCGGCAACAGTTTCTATAGATCCTGACATAGTAGGGGAGGGGCAGTGCCCCTCCCCTTGTTGCGCAAAAGTCCCGTTCTAATTCCAGTGCACAAAAAATGAGAACCCCGCCTTTTGGCGGGGTTTTGTAATCATTAGGGCGCAGGGAAATTACACAGCAGCGATACCAGCGTGCACAGGATCAGCGAGCAAAACGCGGTGGTCAGCCACAGGCTGCGGGGCTTCACCAGTTCTTTGGAAGTGTAGAGCGTAAACAGACACACACCGCTCAGCAGGATGGTCAGAATAGCAAAAATGACCTTCATCACTACCACACCGGTACCGGCCATAATCAGATACAGAATAAAAAACGCAAGACCAACAAACAGCATGATGGTCATAAACTGCTCAAAGAAACGGTAACTGGATTGATTTTCGTTCATAATGCACGCCTCCTATCTATTTGCTAAGATTATACCACAGGAAACATTGGTTTGCAACAAAATTCTACTACGATCAGCGCATGAAGCAATCTTTATCTGGTAAAATGCAAGAAGTACTTGCGAAAAGCGGAAAATGGTGGTATACTAAATTGGATATAATATGAGTTAGGAGCCGCTATGGTACAACCGCACTATCACCTGGAGGGTATCGTCCGTACCCGTACGGAGGAAATGGAGGACTTTGAAGGGCCTCTGGATGTAATCTTCCTGCTGCTGAGCAAGAATAAAATAGAGATCCAGGATGTGTCCATCACCGCCATTTTGGTGCAGTATCTGGCGTATCTGGAAGAAATGAAGCGTCTGGATATGGATATTGCCAGCGAGTTTATCGCCATGGCCTCCAATCTGATGCTGATCAAAACCAAGATGCTGCTGTCGGCTGCGGAAGCGGCTGAGGCAGAAAGTGAGTTGGATCAGATTCGCCAGCAGCTCATCGAACGCCAGCGTAAGGAAGCGATTGAGTCGGTGCGTACCGCTGTTTCCTGGCTGGAGCCCAGAAATGAGATCGGCAGATGTATCTTTTCCAAGGAGCCGGAGCCTTTGCGCCGGGATCAGACGTATCGCTATCAGCATGATGTGAAGGATTTGATGCGGGCGCTGGATACTATCGCTGAGCGCTCCCAGCGCCACTTGCCGCCGCCTACCGTCAATTTCAAGGGTATCGTCGGCAAGGAGCCCTATCCCATCGGCCGCAAGACCGGTGAGGTGCTGCGCCAGCTTTTGCTGCGTGGCGTGGAGAAACTGAAGAATCTGTTTAAGGGTAATCGGAGCCGTTCCGAGATCGTTGCTACTTTTTTGGCGGTTCTGGATCTTTGTAAGACCAACTCCGTTACATTGGAGGACGATTTGAGCGGTGAGAACCCCACCGTAAAACTGCTGGATAAGGAGGCGACCAATGGAAACAACTCAATTACAGCGAACCATTGAGGCCATCCTCTTTGCTGCCGGTGAACGAGTGGAGATCTCGCGCCTTGCGGCTACGTTGGAAGTAGACGAGGCGGATATCATCTCCGCTGCCGATACCTTGGCAAATGAATTGGCCTTCGATCGAAGGGGTATCCGCATTCTGCGTTTGGACGATGGCTACCAAATGGTGTCCTCCGGCGAGATGGCAGAATTCGTAACAAAATGTCTGGAAACAAGAAAGCCGCCCAAGCTGTCGTCTTCTCAGCTGGAAACGCTGACTATCATTGCCTATTATCAGCCTGCTACCAAAGCTATGGTGGAGCAGATCCGTGGCGTTGACAGCAGCTACTCTGTGGGTGCGCTGCTGAATAAGAAGCTGATCGAGGAGGCTGGCCGCTTGAATGTGCCCGGACGCCCCATTCAGTATAAAACTACTCCCGATTTTCTGCGCACCTTCGGTATTTCTTCTCTGGAGGAACTGCCGCCCATTGATAAGGTCAGTTTCGGCGAACCTGTGCCTGAGCAGACGTCTGCGGAGGTGTGATTATGGGCTGGATCATTACGCTGTGCATTCTGGTGCTTCTGGCAATTTTGCCTCTGGGTGCTTCTGTTCGCTATAGCGCGGACGGCCTGGTGCTGAAGGTAATCGCCGGCCTGATCCGCATTCCGATCCTTCCGGCTAAAAAGAAGGATGCTAAACCCAAAAAGAAAAAAGAAAAGAAAGTCAAAGCGGAGAAACCCAAAAAGAAAAAAAGCCAGCCGAAAAAAGAGGAAAAAGGTGGCCCTATCACAGATTTCCTTCCGTTGGTGGAAACAGCTTTGGGTCTTCTCAATAGCTTCCGGAAAAAGCTGCGCATTAATCATCTGGAAGTGAAACTGATCATGGCGGGGGATGACCCTTGTGATCTGGCTGTCAATTATGGCAGAGCCAATGCGGCCATGGGAAACCTCTGGCCCATGCTGGAGCGCTGCTTTGTGATCAAAAAACGGGACGTGCAGATCGAGTGTGATTTCGAATCTTCCCAAACGGTTATCATTGCACGGGCAGATGTTACCATCACATTGGGACGTCTGTTGGCCATTGTGGTATATTATGGTCTGCGTGCACTTAAACAATATATTACCATTACCAATAAAAGAAAAGGCGGTGCTTCTTCATGAGCAATACTCTCCCTAATATGCTGGATAATACCATTGCCAAGATTCGTGAGATGGTGGACGTCAATTCTGTCATCGGTACGCCCATCACCACGCCCGACGGTGTCACCATCATTCCCGTTTCCAAGGTCAGCGTAGGCTTTGGCGGCGGTGGCAGTGACTTCGTCAGCAAGAATGTCAATCACCAGGAAAACCCCTTTGGCGGCGGCGCAGGCGGTGGCGTGAAGGTTACCCCTATCTGCTTCCTGATCGTCAAGGACGGTTCTGTACGCATGATGCCTGTGGCGGCCCCTGCTAATTCTACTGCCGATCGCATCGTGGAGCAGGTGCCGGATCTGCTGGATAAGGTGGCCTCTTTCATCGATTCCCGCACCGAAAAGAAGGCATAAAGATCTTCGGTGCATACTTTTCTCACAATGGACAATACTAAATCCGGGTGAGAAATATTGAAACAAATCTATTTGCGGGCGGCAGCGGTCATTCTTGCTGCCGCCCTTATGTATCCCTGTACGGCTGGTGCGGTATCGGCAGAAAAGGCCATTGTCGTGGATGCCGCGACAGGTAGGGTGCTGTATGAACGGCATCCGGATCAAAAGAGTTTGATCGCCAGCACAACCAAGATCATGACTGCGTTACTTGTTTGTGAGCAGTGCAATGTTTTGGATCGTATGTGCATCCCCAAGGAGGCCGTCGGCATTGAGGGCTCGTCCATGTATTTGCAAGAGGGGGAAGTGTTAACGCTGCAGGAACTGCTGTACGGGATGATGCTTTCTTCCGGCAATGACGCCGCAACAGCCCTTGCCATCTACTGTGGCGGCACGGTGGAAGGATTTGCCCAGTTAATGAACGATAAGGCTCGAAAGTTGGGCATGGAAAATACCCATTTTTCCAATCCTCATGGTTTGGATGGGAAGGAGCATTATTCCACAGCCCGGGATCTGGCGATCCTGGCGATCCACGCCATGAAAAATCCTATTTTTGCCCAAACTGTATCCACCAAAACGGTAACGGTGGGGCAGCGTACCTTAAGCAATCACAATAAACTTTTGTGGCAGCTCGATGGTGCCGATGGAGTAAAGACAGGCTATACCCGTGCTGCTGGCCGTATTTTAGTCTCCAGCGCGGTCAGAAATGGCAGACGCTTGATCTGCGTTACCATTAACGATAGCGATGATTGGTCTGACCACAAAAAGCTAATGGAAGATAGCTTTGCGGGTTATTGCATGATGCCTATTGTAACAAAGGGTCAGCAACTGGGGACAGCGGCAGTTTTCGGCGGCAGGGAAGAGCAGGTTGGGCTGATCGCGCGGGAGAGCTTTTCTTATCCCATTGCCCGGGACGAGAAGATCAGCTTCGTTCTATCTAACAAAGGTCTTTGCTATGCGCCGGTAGTAGCTGGCGCGGATGCCGGTTATGCTTATATTTGCGTTGACGGCAAGATGGTTGGAAAAGTGTCGCTATTTTATGATAAAACGATTGAACAGCCTCCTGTGGAAAAGAAATCCTTTTGGCAGCGGTTGTTTGGAGGTTCTTGATGACGGACAGATTGCAGAAAATACTTTCAGCCCGAGGTGTTGCGTCCCGTCGGGCTGCGGAAAAACTGATCGAATCCGGCAGAGTCACGGTCAATGGAACCGTGGCCCTGCTGGGACAATCGGCAGACCCGGACGCGGACGAAATCCTGCTGGATGGGAAACCTCTTCCCACCGGCAGTGACCATGTGTACATCCTGCTTCATAAACCCCGTGGATATGTAACCACACTGTCCGATGAGAAAGGGCGGAAAAATGCTGCCCAGCTGGTTGCCGATTGCGGTGTGCGCGTCTATCCCGTTGGACGCTTAGATATGGACAGCGAGGGACTGCTGCTGTTCACCAATGACGGCGACTTTGCCAATATGCTGATGCACCCGAAGCACGAGGTTGAGAAGGCTTATTTAACGTGGGTTGAGCATTATTCTGATGCTGCGCTTACCGCACTGAAAAGGCCCATACAGTTGGATGGGAGTACCATCCGTGCACCCAAGGTTCGTGTGATCAAGCCCGGCTTATTGGAAATCACCATCCATGAGGGTCGCAATCGACAGGTGCGCCGCATGTGTGAGGCAGCCGGTATGCACGTGACCAGACTGAAACGGGTGCGGGAAGGTAAGCTTCATTTGGGCGATCTGCCGCTGGGCAAATGGCGATACTTAACATCGGGCGAAGTGCAACAGTTGAAAAAAGAAGGAGATAAATCCTTATGACATACGACGGAATCATCATAGGCGGTGGCCCGTCGGGCATGTTTGCCGCCATTATCGCTGCCCAGCAGGGTCAGAAGGTACTTCTGCTTGAAAAAAACGATCGGCTTGGCAAGAAGCTGCTGATTACCGGCAAAGGCCGCTGCAATGTGACCAATGATTGTACTGCACAGGAAATTCTGCAGAATATTCCCCGCAATGGCCGTTTCCTGTATAGCGCCATGAACGCCTTCCCGCCGGATAAGATCAAAGAGTTCTTTGAAGAAAACGGCTGTGCGCTGAAAACGGAACGTGGAAACCGAGTGTTCCCGGTGTCTGACCGCAGTCAGAGTGTACTGGATGCGTTGCAAACGGCTATGCGCCGCAATGGCGTAGAGCTACGCACGGCCCGAGTCAAGGGTATCTTGACTGATAACGGCGCTGTCAGCGGTGTCCGTACGGATAAGGAGAGCATTGCCTGCAAATGGGTGATTTTGGCTACAGGTGGACTCAGCTATCCCACCACCGGCTCTACCGGCGACGGCTATTCCTTTGCCAAGGCGCTGGGGCATACCATTGTGCCCTGCGAGGGTAGCCTGGTACCCCTGGAAACTGAGGGCAGCGATGCGCCTGATATGCAGGGGCTGTCCCTGCGAAACTGCGGCGTGAAGCTGCTCGATGGTAAGGGCAAGGTGCTGTATAAGGATTTTGGCGAACTGCTGTTTACCCATTTCGGCGTATCCGGACCTACGGTGCTGTCCTCCAGTACCCATCTGAAGGGGGAGGGCTGTCGCCTTGTTCTGGATCTCAAGCCTGCTTTGGATGAGGGGAAACTCAATGACCGCATTCTCCGTGACCTGGATATGTATAAGAACCGTTCTATGGAAAATGCCCTGACCGATCTGCTGCCCCGCAGTATGATCCCTGTGGTACTTCGTCGACTGGGGGTTGCCCCAGAGATGCAGGCCAATTCCTTCAACAAGCAGCAGCGCAGAGCTTTGGTGGAGCTATTAAAGGGCTTTTCTCTTACCATTTCCGGTAAGCGCCCGGTAGCAGAGGCCATTATCACCAGCGGCGGCGTGAAGGTTTCGGAGATCGATCCCAAAACCATGCAATCTAAGATCGTGCCCGGTCTGTATTTTGCCGGTGAGGTCATCGACTGTGATGCCTATACAGGCGGTTTCAACCTGCAAATCGCCTGGGCTACGGCCTACGCGGCAGGTATGGCTGTTGGCAATTAATAACTTGAATGTTTCACGTCTTCTTTCTGTTTAGAAATCAAATTATATAGATTTGATCATGAAGACAAAGGCGTAAGGATGACAGCTATGTCATCCTTGCTAAGTTGCGGATGCCTGCAGGCAACTATTGTGTTGTATTCGACCCCTGCACAGGCGCTGTTTCCTTGCTCGCTGCATAATTATTTTGACAGCAGGGTATTGTAAGACTGCAATTATGCCTCTATGATACTTGTGGACGGCTCCTATTTTAGGAGTCGTCCATGCTATATGAAAAACTACCATTGACAAATCGCCCAACTTGTAATAAAATATCCCAAGGTAATCGCCAAACATATAGATATGGAGGATCATACCATGTACGAAAAACTCGTTTCCTATGCAAGTAAGCAACTGGAACTGGATGCCGCCGAGATCACCCGTGAGAGCACCTTCGAGTCCCTGGGTATCGACTCCCTGGACATCGTAGAGATGGTCATGGACTTGGAGAGCGAGCTGGGCATCGAACTGGAGATGGAAGACCAGAAGATCGCTACCTTCGGCGAGCTGGCTGATTTCATCGAGTCCAAGCTGAACTAATTTTTCTTAAAAATTGAATCAACCTTGTAAAAAGCTTTCCGGCTTATAACAAGGTCGCACTAGTCGGGGAGATAGCGGTGCCCTATACCTGCAATCCGCTACAGCAGGGATGAATTCCCACACCCGGGCTTGTCTGTGTATCGTCTGAACTGCGTAAGCGGTGTTGAGGAAACGGTCTTGCGCAACGCGCTCCCGTGAACCATGTCAGGTGGGGAACCAAGCAGCATTAAGCGGATCTGCGCGTGTGCCGCGAGGTTGCCGTTTCTGAGCTGGCTGCGCAGCTACGGGTATGCAGCAGGTTCAAATGTGGGTGTGCGATCTTGTTATAAGCCGGAATTTTTAATTTTATTTATTATTTGCGGGAGGAGGAAGAGAACTTGTCTGCATATCAAGCGTTATATCGAAAATACCGTCCTCAGACCTTTGACGATGTAGTTGGCCAAGGGGCTGTGACCCAGACGCTGAAGACTCAGCTTCTGAAAGATCAGCTGAGCCATGCCTATTTGTTCACCGGCTCTCGAGGCACCGGCAAGACCTCCTGCGCTAAGATCCTGGCAAAGGCAGTGAACTGCCTGCAGCCTGTGGATGGTAATCCCTGCAACCGCTGTGAAGCCTGCAGAAGCATCGATTCCGGTGCCTGCATGGACGTGCTGGAGATCGACGCCGCCTCTAATAACGGTGTGGACAATGTTCGTGACCTGCGGGATGATGCCATCTACAGCCCCTCGCAGGTCAAAAAGCGTGTGTACATCATTGATGAGGTGCAGATGCTGTCTATCTCGGCCTTTAATGCGTTGCTGAAGATCATTGAGGAACCTCCGGAACATCTGCTGTTCATTCTGGCAACAACGGAGCTGCACAAGGTGCCGGCTACCATTTTGTCCCGCTGCCAGCGCTTTGCCTTCCGACGCATCTCGCAGGAGGATATTGCGGCACGGCTGCAATATGTTGCCTATCAGGAGAATATCGATCTGGATGACAGTGCCGCCCGTGTGCTGGCCCGTATGGCCGATGGCGGTATGCGTGACGGTTTGGGTCTGCTGGATCAGTGTGCTTCGGCTACAGCCGGTGAACTGACCGCCCAGAGAATCTATCAGTGCCTGGGCATTGCCGGTGATCAGCGTGCTGCCCAGATGCTGGGTTTCATCGCCCGACACCAGACTCGGGATGCCCTGCAGCTGTTTAACCGGTTGTACGCTGATGGCAAGGATCTGTCTGCTATGTTGGACGAGCTGGCTTGCCTGTGCCGGGATCTGCTCGTGCTGAAAACCGCTCCCGACGCTGCACTTACTATGCTGTCCGGTGTTGCGCAGGAGAAGGAAGCCATAGTTCTTGCCGGAGAAATCTCCGATGGGGAACTGATTCGCATGATGCAGTTGCTGCAGCAGACGATTTCCGGTTTTAACCGCAGCGGTAACCGCCGTGTAGATGCAGAACTTTGTATCTTGAATATGTGCCAACCGGAGCTGAGTTTGGATGCCAAGTCCATCAATGCCCGCCTGACCCGGCTGGAAGAACAGATCCGATCGGGTGTTGTCCTATCGAAACAACAGCCCCAGTCGGCAGAACCGGTTGTGGTAACCCAGCAGATGGAAGAACTCCCACCGCCACCGGATGACGACGATGCGCCCCCTGCGCCGGAACTTGATTCCCCGGCACAGACACCTATCGGCTTCTGGACCGACCTTGCTGCGGCGATCCGTGCGGAGCTTCGGCCTCCGGTTTCTGGCTTCTTTGCCGCTACCCCTAATGCGCCGGTACAGGCTATGTTGCAGGGAGGCACGCTGATCCTGCGCTGTGGCGGAAAGCTTGCAGCTGACATGGTGAATAAACCTGAGATTTTGCAAGTCGTCAAGCGCAAGGCTGACGCACAGCTTGGTCGCAATATGCTGGTCAAGGTTGTGGATGTAAATGAAGTTCCCAACCATAACGTAAAAATGGATCAACTGCTTTCCTTTGGAAAAGCACATTCCGATATCATAAAAATTAAAGAATAAGATTGGAGATACTATAATGGCTAAGAACAATTTCCGCGGTATGCCCGGTGGTATGAACCAGGCTGCCATGATCAAGCAGGCTCAGAAGATGCAGCAGGATATGCTGCGTATGCAGGAAGAGATGGAGAATAAGACCTACACTGCCAGCGCTGGCGGCGGTATGGTTTCCGCAACTGTCAACGGCAAGCACGAGGTGGTTGCGCTGGAGATCAAGCCCGATGCTGTGGATCCCGATGATGTGGAGATGCTGCAGGACATGATTATCGCTGCTGTCAACGAGGCTATGCGCACTGCTGATGCGGATGCTGCCCAGAATATGTCCCGTCTCACCGGTGGCCTCAACCTGGGTGGTATGTTCTAATGCAGTATTTTCCCGCAGCTTTACAGGAGCTGGCTGATCAGTTCGCCAGACTTCCCGGCATTGGTGGCAAGACTGCCCAGCGACTTGCTTTCTACATGCTGAGCCTTCCGCTGGAGGAGGCACAGGATTTTGCTGACGCTATTGTCCGGGCGAAGACCCAGGTCCATACCTGTCCTGTGTGTCAAAATCTGACAGATCGGGAGGTTTGTCCCATCTGCGATGATCCTATGCGTGATAAGGGCGTAATCTGTGTGGTGGCTGACCCTAAGGATGTGATCGCCATGGAGCGCAGCCGTGAATTTTCCGGCGTGTACCATGTGCTGCACGGTGTCATCAGCCCCTTAAATCATGTTACGCAGGATGATATCAAGATTCGGGAACTGCTGATGCGTGTGGCCTCCGGTGAGGTTCGTGAGGTCATTATGGCTACCAATCCGGATACGGAAGGTGAGGCTACTGCTATGTACATCTCCAGACTCCTGCGGCCTATGGAGATCAAGGTAACCCGTCTTGCCTATGGTGTTCCCGTTGGCAGCCAGCTGGAATATGCCGATGAGGTAACTCTCTCCCGTGCGCTGGAAGGAAGACAGGAAATTTAATAGCAAAACCGGGGTAAAAACCCCGGTTTCTTGCATATTTTGTTCCATTGTGTTATAATAAACACCAGAGGTGATTTCATGCGGCATCAACAGTTTGTCCGTTTGGTTCCGGGCGCAAAGACAGCGGTATTGTTTTTACATGGCATTTGCGGCTCTCCCAATCATTTTCGCCAGCTTCTTCCGCTGGAGGCGGTAGTTCCAGAGAATTGGTCGGTTTATAATATCGTTCTGGATGGACACTGCAAGGAAGTAGCTGATTTTGGGCGCAGTTCCATGAAAAAGTGGAAGGCACAGGTGCAGTCTGTATTCGATCAGCTGTGCAGCAACCATGAGAATGTGATCCTTGTGGGTCACTCCATGGGTACACTGCTTTCCATTGAGTTGGCGCTGGGAAATCCGGAAAAGGTAAAACAGTTATTCCTGCTGGCTGTGCCTGTCAAGGTGTTTGTTCAGCCAAGGGCAGTGGGATATCTGTTGCGGATTGCATTTGATCGTATAGATCCCAAAGATCCGGTCCAGATTGCCATGCGCAATGCTTGCGGCATTCGCCAGACGAAGAAAATCTGGAAATATATTCCTTGGTCTGCACGCATGGTAGAGCTGCTGCGTTTATGCAGTAAAACCGCGAAGCAGGTTGGGGATCTGAGTGTGCCTTGCATTGCGTTTCAGTCGGAGAAGGATGAAATGGTTTCCCGAAAGGCAAGTGAATGCTTGCGGCTCAGTGGCAGAGTAGAGGTGATCGAACTGCCTAATTCCACACATTTCTATTATACAAAGGAAGATAAACAGCTGATTGTACAGCGTTTTCGGAATATATGCGTAAAGGTAAATGAAAAGGAAAAGCCCTGCTGATGCAGGGCTTTCATTACAGTTTGTCGTAGGCTTTGTCCAAGAATCTTTGACTATTTACAATGCAGCGCTTATGGGTACCCTTGCCGATTTCACCGGCCTCATCGAAGGCTCGCAGCTCAAAGGTGATCACCTTACCTTCTACGGCAGTAACCTCTGCTTCCGCACGCACACCCATACCAACAGGGGTAGCAGACAGATGCTCAATGTTCAAAGCAATGCCCACAGTGGTCTGGCCTTCCGGTATAGCATCGGCAATGGCCTCACAGGCAGCACCTTCCATCAGGGCCACCATACAGGGGGTGGCATAGACCAGCAGGGAACCGGAACCAACTTCCGCAGCAGTGTCCTCTCGTTCTACGCAGGTTTCTGCGATACCTTTCATACCAACAGTAATTTCCATAGATATACCTCCTTTTTCCTTAATGATAGCGGAAAAGATAAGTGCTGTCAATAAAATTGCATTGCTATTTTGCGGAATTTGCAGTATAATGAAACCATGAAAGGCGGTGAAACCATGCGAAAATCCGGTGCGAAGCAAATAGCGTTAGGTGGTGTGATGGCTGCAATGGCGGTGGTGATCATGAGCCTGGGCGGTCTGATCCCCAGCGCTACTTTTGTGTGCCCCATGATGTGCTGTCTGATTTTGCAGGTGGTGTATCGTCTGTGCGGGGAACGAATTGGCTGGGCGTGGTATGGGGCCGTGGCGATTCTCAGCCTGCTGATCGGCCCGGATAAAGAGGCGGCGGCTGTATTTGTGTTTTTGGGCTATTATCCGATCATTAAGCCAAAACTGGAGAAATTACCGCTGAAATGGGTTTGGAAACTTCTGTATTTTAACATTGTGATCCTTGCAATGTACTGGCTTCTGATCCACCTGTTTGGTATGGCGCAGCTGGCTGCCGAGTGGCAGGAATTGGGCTATGTGATGACAGCAGTGATGCTGGTGCTTGGCAATGTGACATTTATCATGCTGGACCATGTCTTGTCCAAGAGGTTCAGAAGAAAATGAAAGCTTGGTATGTATATATTTTGCGGTGCGTAGATGGTACGCTGTATACTGGCACAACAGATGATATTCCTAGACGTGTGGCTATGCACAATGCGGGCAAAGGCGCTAAATATACCCGCGGCAGAGGCCCGGTGGAGCTGGTATACTCGGAAAACGCGGAAAGCTATTCTGCTGCGCTGAAGCGGGAGTATGCCATCAAGCAGCTAACCCGCCAGGAGAAACTGAAATTAATAAAGTCGTAGGGGCGGGTTTGTAACCCGCCCTTGTGCGTGATAAAAGATAAAAGGGCGGGTTGAAAACCCGCCCTACAATGGGATGTTTACAATTTTACCAGACCGGCATCCACCATTTTCTGCAGGCTCATCAAAATGCCCAGCTTAGCATGCTGCCAAGTGAGGCCACCTTGGAAATACACAGCGAAAGGCTCACGAATGGGGCCGTCTGCGCTCAGCTCCATGGTGCTGCCCTGCACAAAGGCGCCTGCAGCCATAATCACCTGACTGTCATAACCGGGCATGTCGCCGGGAATGGGGTCTGCGAAGCTGTCCACGGGGGCTGCAGCCTGGATGCCCTTGCAGAAGGCGATCATTGCGGCTTCGCTGCCCAGTTCTACCGCCTGAATGATGTCATGGCGGCTTTCGGTGGCATTGGGCACGCAGTGATAGCCCAGAGGTTCATACAGGTTGGCTGCGAAGATGGCGCCCTTCAGCGCACTGGCGGTGACAGTGGGGGGGAGGAAGAAGCCCTGATACAGCGCTGTCATCAGACCAAAGTTGGCGCCAACCTCCTGTCCCAGACCTGGAGCGGACAGACGGTATGCGCAGCGGTCTACACAATGCTTGGTGCCGGCGATATAGCCGCCGGAGGAAGCCAAGCCACCGCCGGGATTCTTGATCAGACTGCCCACGATCATGTCAGCACCCAAATCGGAAGGCTCCACGGTTTCCACAAACTCGCCGTAGCAGTTATCCACCATCACCAGCACATCGGGTTTGATTGCCTTGCAGAAAGCGATCAGCTCACCAATCTGGCCGACAGAGAAAGTGGGACGGGTGGCATAGCCCTTGGAGCGCTGTATGGTGATCAGCTTGGTCTTTTCGTTGATAGCGGCACGGATGCCTTCATAGTCAAAGCTGCCGTCAGACAGCAGATCGACTTGACGATAGGAAACGCCGTATTCAGCCAAAGAGCAAGGGGAGGGTCGAATGCCGATGACCTCCTGCAAGGTATCATAGGGCAGGCCAACGGGGCTCAACAGCTCATCACCGGGCAAGAGATTGGCGCTTAGCGCCACGGTCAGTGCATGGGTACCACAGGTGATGTGGGGGCGCACAAGGGCAGCCTCGGTGTGGAATGTGTCGGCGTAGACCTGCTCCAGCTTGTCACGGCCCTCGTCGTTGTAGCCGTAGCCGGTGGAGGCGGCGAAGCAGGTGGCCGCCACTCGGTTCTTGCGGAAAGCAGCCAGCACCTTTGCCTGGTTGTATTCAGCCACCTTGTCGATCGCTGCAAAACGGTCGGCGATTTTGGCAAGCACCTGCTCGCCATATGCATATACAGCAGGGGATATCCCCATTTCCTGATAAAGATTCAATAGTTCTTCCATAAATATGCCTCTTTTTCCAAATTTCCTCACAAAGTATAATAGAAAATGCCCCGGATGTCAACTCCGGGGCATTATTTTGTATTAGGGTTTTACGGTAAAGGTCTCGTTTACGATGTCACCTTTGATCCAATCCTCGCTTTCGTAGACGCGAATTGGCAGGGTAATGGTCTCGACTTCCGTGATATTATTGTCCTTGAGGGCATCCTTTGACCAAGAAATTGCTGTGATGCACTGCTTGCCTGGTGCAACTGTTACGGCAAAATAGGGATTGCACATAAACCCATTGATGGCGGCATCGCCAACAGAGAACATCAGCGTGTCATCAGTCTTGTTGACCAGATACACATTGGCGCTGTAGCCCCAAATGCTGTCCGAGTCAAAGCCGGTGACGATCATGGTGCAATTTTCGTTATCAAACAGCACAATATCATCCTTTTGCGGCTGGCGGGGATATTCCTTTGCGGCTTCCTTGCCCATGGGATAGATGATAAACTCTTCTTTCAGCAGATCATCGCCTGTAATATTGTCTGTATCGTACACACGCAGTGTCAAACAGATATCCGTCACATCCTTGATGTTGATTTCCTTGAAGCTGTCCTTGCTGAAGGATATGTCTTTGTTTGCTTTCATGCCGGCTGTGACAGTTGCGGCAAAGAAAGGATCGCACATATAGCCATTTACAGATACATCGTCCAGTGCGAACATCAGATCTTTATCTGTTTTGTTTTCGATTTGGGCTTTCAGCGTGTAGCCCCAAACCGGATCCTCTACAATGGCTGTGATCTTAAAGAGAAGGTCATCGTTGTCCACAAGAACGGTTTCCTGGAACTTATTTTGCTCCTGAGGTTTTGTTTCGGTATTGGCGGGTTTTGAAGTCGCATTCTGTGAGGGATTGGTAGCAACTGTTTCTCCAGAAGAATCAGCACTGCAGGCGCTAATGGAGAGGCTGAGCGCTGCTGCCAACACAAATGCAATCATTTTTTTGTACATAAAGTTTCTCGCTTTCATGGATTTGGCCGTTTCCACGGCCAGATGATGATAGCATACCCGTGAAGCGATGTCATTAGTAGATTACTGGAAAGAAAAAAGCCGCCCATACGGACGGCCATTTTTTAATCAATCATCTCTGCGTCTGCCACCAAAGATGGCGATCAGCCGTAGCAGCTGTGCCAGCGCAAGGGCGGTTGCGGCTACATAGGTCAGTGCGGCAGCGGTCAGGGTCTTGCGGGCGCCACGCTGTTCTTCGGCTGTCAGAATATTGGCAGAACTGATGGCCTGCATAGCTCTTCGACTGGCATTGAATTCTACCGGCAGGGTGATCAGCTGGAACACCAGAGAAAGACCAAAACAGGCGATGCCGAGATACACCAGCGCATAGCTCATCTCACCGAAGGCAGAAAACAGTATACCCAGCAGGATCAGCGGCATAGCCAAACGGGAGCCAATATTGGTGGCAGGGATTACAGCTGCACGCAGCTTGATAGGGCCGTAGTTATGGGCGTACTGCACTGCATGACCTGCTTCGTGGCAGGCGACGCCGATGGCGGCGGTAGAGGTGCTGGAATACACGCTGTCGGACAGGCGGATTACATTGGTCTTTGGATCGAAATGATCGGTCAGATTGCCGCCAACGCGCTCAATGCGGACGCCGGAAACGCCGTTTGCTGCCAGCACTCTCTGTGCAGCTTCCGCACCTGTGATACGACGGATGGCGTGCTGATTGGCATAACGCCTAAAGGTAGAATTGACATTGGCGCTGGCCCACAGGGACAGCAGCACAAAGGGCAGCACTAGAATGACATAGAGCATGTCGAAACCATAGTAATAGAACATAATTTCCTCCTGTTAGTAATCAACCGGCTCCATAGCGTCATGGAGTGTTTCCGTAATAGCACCGCGGAACAGGGAATCTGCCTGTGCGTGAAGAGTCTGCAAGGCGCCGGCGGAAAGATTGACAGCAATGTTGCCAACCATGTACAGATCCAGATCCAGTACAAATTTCGGCTCTTTGTCCTGAATGCCTGCCCTCTTCACAAGGCCGGGACCTGCATGAATCTTGGCTCTGCAGCCGCCGCGGAGTGCAAATTCCGCATCCACGGTGCTGCGGGTGGCAGCTGTTTCCTGAACCTGCTCGTTGGCCAGTACGCCCAGATATTGGGGCTGAATCAGTTCCCTGTAAGGTGTGCTCTCCAGCTGCAAAGATTTGCGGGAAATGAAATTCAGATATCGCAGGCCTACACGCTCAAAAAAAGTCGGACGATAAGTCTTGATAAAAGCCGCAAGGGGCTGGTCCAGTTTGGCGGCAAATGCTTCCCAACTGGTATAGCGGTTGCAAGCCAGAGAAATAAAACGACTGGTAAGATTCACTCGCCAGATGCCGTCTGCGGAAACAAATTGATAGTTGTTGGTTTGGGGCTGCTTCTCCAACTGCAGGTTCCCCGGCACACCGGACAGCTTGGGAAGCGGTGTTTCCTTGCGGACGGAGTAATGGGGGAATTGGTCCCGGATGGCTTCCTGAAACGCCACCGGCACATTGGCTTCAATGGTAAGTATTTCGGGGAAGCGCAGCTGGCACACTACCTCGGCCAGCTGGTTTTTGTTGTATTTCACACGGGATTCATTGGAAAACATAGGGATTCCTCACTTTTCTTCATACTTGCTCTTATTATACACAGATAGCAGTTACTTTGCAAGATGTTCATTCAGGTAGTGTAAAACTGCCTTTTTGTCCGCCGACCACAGCGGCGCAATCAAATCCTTTTTTGCGCCATCACCGGTGATGCGGTGAATGACGATATCATAGGGCACAAGCTGCAGGCACTTTTTCAGGATCTCGGCATATTCAGTCAAAGTCAGACATTGGAATTTGCCGTCTGCATAGTCCTTGGCAAGATCCGTTCCCTGCAGCACATGCAGCAGCTGGAATTTGATGCCGTCCGTGCCCGCATCCACCACAGCCTTGGTTGTCTGCAGCATCATTTCTTCCGTTTCTCCCGGCAGACCCAGAATGATGTGGGTCACCACCTCCACGCCCGCTTCTTTTAGCCTGCGCACCGCATCGTAATAGACCGGTGTTTCATATCCTCTGCGAATGTATTGGGCGGATTCTTTATGGATGGTTTGCAAGCCCAACTCCACGCTAACAGGTTTGATTTTGTTCAGACGCGCCAGAAGTTCCACAGTTTCTGTTGGCAGGCAATCAGGGCGTGTGCCGATGGCAAGGCCAACGATGTCATTCGGTGCCATAGCTTCCGTGTAGAGTTGCTCCAGATGGTCTGCGGAGCCATAGGTATTGGTATAGGATTGAAAGTAAGCGATATATTTGCCATTTCTATTTTTGAAGGCAACCTTTCGCTTTGCCTCCTCCAGCTGTGCTGTCACATTGCAGCCTGTTATCGCAAAATCGCCACTGCCGCTGCCGGAGCAGAAGATGCAGCCGCCATAGCCCAGTGTGCCATCCCGGTTGGGACAGGTAAAGCCGCCATCTATTGCCAATTTGTAGACCTTACAGCCAAATTTCGCGCGATAATGCTCCGATAATGTTTTGTACATAGTGTGCCCTCATCTTCCGGCGTCTGCGTTGCCTTTTTGCGTATTATACTGTAAAATATGGAAAATGGAAAGAAGTTTTCCTTTTAAACTGAGTAAATTCTTCCCTTGATTCGTTATATAGACAAAGAGGTGATGATATGGCGAATATTGTACAGAGCAAATACCCTTACTATTTGGATAAAAATGAGCAGACGCTGGAACTGCTGATCACATTGTACTCCGATGCTCTGGTGCGTTATGCTTACAGCTATGTCAGAGATCTTAACGCGGCGGAAGACATCATGGAGGACGCGTTTGCGGCTTACTATGTGTCAAAAAAGGATTTCTCCAGTAAAGAACAGATCCGCTGCTGGCTGTATAAGGTGGTGCGCAGTCGCAGCGTGGATTATCTGCGGTCCCATCGGCGGCAAGTGTCACTGGAGGAGCTGGAAGCGGTACTGCATACGGAAGGACTTGAGCAGGATCAAATCGTAAGAGAACGCAACGCCGCGCTTTACCGCAATCTGCAAAGCCTGCGCTGGCAATACAGGGCAGTGCTGCAGCTGCACTACATAGAGGAATTTTCTATAGACCAAATCTGTACCATTTTGGGGAAATCCACCAAGCAGGTCTATAATCTGCTGGCCAGAGCAAAGACAGCCATGAAGGGATTACTTGAAAAGGAGGGAATCGGTTATGAAGACTTATGACGAAAGAAAACGATCCATTATGAAAAAGGCCGGAGTTCGGAGATGGATGCGTCGCGCCTTGTTTAGCACTACTGCTATGGTGTGTGCGTTTGCGCTATTTATCGGCGTGCCACAGCTATTAATCAATGGCGGATTTGCACTGCTGGTACCCCAGAATACGGCGCCTTCCGATACCAGCGGTACAGTTCTTGATGGGACAACCGGACCAATCAACACGATACCGAGCCAACCCAATAGTACGGACCCGTCAACGGATACGCGGGAGAAAATATCCGTCAAGATCTGGGTACCCGAAGAGGACGGCCTGGCAGACCTGATGTATGCCCAAATTCAGCGGTTCAACGAAACAAACCAATGCGATGTGGAGATCGATGCCACCGTTGAATGCGTGAATCCTTATGAAGTGGATTATTACTTGGCCGCTGATCCGCAAAATGGTGCAGATCTTTACTGTTTTTATCAGGAGGATCTCTCTAAGATGATCGAGCTTGGCCTGTTGCAGCAGTTAAGTACGGAGAGCAACCACTGGATCAAGGAAAATCACCATGAATTTGCCTATTCTGTGGTTTGCTCGGATCAAAACGCCTATGCATTCCCCATGAATTTAAAAGACAGCTATCTGCTCTACTATGATAAATCGGTTATTTCTCCGGATGACGTGGATTCCTTGGAATCCATCATTGCTGCTTGCGAAGACTCTGGACGCAAATTTAGCTATAACCTCGACAATGGCTACTATCTCTCGGCATTCTTTTTTGCCACCGGTTGTCACAGCAGATGGTTTATGGAAAACGGAGAATTTGTGGCACTTGACGATACTTTTGACTCGGAGGAAGGTCAAATCGCACTGCAGGGAGTCATGAAGCTGCTAAACTCTGGTTGCTACCAGTCTCCGGGCAATAGTTCCCTTAGTTACGAAGAATGTTACAAACAATCTGCAGTCATTGTGGATGGTTTGTGGAATTACGAGATGATCAGCGGTATTTGGGGGGATAATCTTGGCGTTGCGTGTCTGCCTTCCTTCACAGTGGACGGTACTTCCTATACTTTAAGGCCGTTTGGCAGTGCTGCGGTGATGGGCATGAAGCCCCAAACAGATTCTCACAGAATTCAGGTGCTGGAAAAGCTGGCAAGATTTCTGCAGAGCGGTGTCTGTCAGGCGGAGCGCTATGCGCAGGTTGAAAGCATGATCCCGACCCATTATGGTGCGCGGGAAAATATTACAACCGTGCATGCGAGTATGCAGTTCGCTCAGTTTTTCGATGCTGAGCCGATTTCTGACAGACACGGTAGCTGGTACGATGTTACCTCACAGCTCGCGGGCCGTTTACAAAATGGTGAAGCACCTGCCGATGTTCTTGCGTGGTATTCTGATAGCATGGATAAGATTCTTGGTGGAATCGTGGAAACATATCCACTGTGGCTTGAATTATCAAAAGACTATATTTCACAGCTCAAAAATGATTTCCTGGATCAGTTCAATGCCCATGACGAAGTCGAAAGCCTGGACCAGATCAGCTTACGCGTGTTTGGTGTATTCGATATGTCAAGCCTGTATGACGAATCCGAGAAACGCTGCGTGCTGTTTGTCGACGGCGTGTTTCTCTATCCGGAATCTGAAACCAGCGAAACCGTGGATGGCATAACGTTCAATTATGGCAGTGGTCAGAAAATGTATCTGTATGTAAATGGTCATTTTTACACCCTGCAGGAAGCGGTTCACGGATTGATTCCCTGCGATGGCCCGTATGACATGCTTATGATTTCTCACAGTGAACTGGTTGAGGTATACAACAACTATATTCAGATCTATCCCCATTTTGCGACAGGGGAATGAGCATCAACGGGAGGGGCATTGCCCCTCCCGTTGTTCTTTTTGTTTTTGATGTTACATAAGCTTTTCCAGCGGACAAGGTCTGCAAATTCTTAGAAGGCGGGATGTTTATGAAACGGGTGTTTCTGATTATGTTATGTGTCCTGTTTCTATGCGGATGCAACGGACAGGAGGTAATGGATGATGCGCTGGCGCTTCGTGGTGCAATACTGCAGGCAGAATCCTGCTCGTTTACAGCAGTTGTGACAGCGGATTATGGCGATCAGATTTATAGCTTCACACTGGACTGCGTCTGCAACAAGCAGGGGGATGTGACCTTTACGGTCCAAGAACCGGAAAGCATTGCCGGTATTACAGGAAAAATCACGGCCGATGGCGGCAATTTGACCTTTGATGATAAGGTGCTGGCCATTCCCATGCTCACTGACGATCAGATCACCCCGGTCAGCGCACCCTGGATTTTGATGCGCACCCTGCGTGGCGGCTACATCACCTCCTGTGCAGACGGTCGCATTACCATCGACGACAGCTATGCCGACGACGCACTGACGCTGGACATTACGCTCGACCGGCAGAAACTGCCACAGCTTGCTGAGATCTACTGGAAGAATAGAAGAATTTTGACGGTGGAGATTGCAAGCTTCCGCTTTTCGTAACATTTTGTCGAACACTGCATAGGATAATTTGCAGGCAATGCCGTATGAATTCTGCTTGGGCGTGGGACAATAGTATCAGCCGCGTTACATAATGAATCATCGGTAACGTCGGCAGATTTCTATCGGAGTGTGAACAACATGGATACTACGGTCAAACGTGGCGATATATTCTATGCCGATCTTTCGCCGGTGGTGGGAAGTGAGCAGGGGGGTACGCGGCCTGTGCTCATCATTCAAAATGACACCGGCAACCGCCATTCTCCCACGGTAATCGCCGCGGCCATCACAAGCCAGACGGGAAAGGCCAGACTACCAACACATATCAACATTGCAGGCGGCAGCGTGGGCCTAAGCAAGGATTCCGTGATCCTGCTGGAGCAAGTGCGCACTATTGATAAGCGCCGCTTGCGGGAGCACATGGGCCATCTGGATGAGCAGCATATGAACATGGTGGATGATGCCATTGCGGTCAGTTTTGGGCTCAACGAGAACAGACTCATATGAATAGTCTGTCCCCCTGCGCATAGAATGTGGCAGGGGGGATGGACATGGAAGGTACTTACGATGTGAATCTTGGCGATGTGAAAATAGGGACTGTAACTGTGACACGACAAGGGCTGTATTATGTGATCAGTAGCCAATGCACGCTTAGCGGTGAAGTGATGTATGATCTTGTGGTTTCTTCTGATGGCCGGCAAGAAAAACTTGGCTTGCTGATTCCCGAAGCAGAAAGGTACAGCCTGTCAGTGAAAATTCCGTCCAAGAAGTTAGGGCAGGGGACTCCTGCATTTTTTGTTCGTCCACGGCATGACTCTGCTGTTGGTGAATTTATTTCCATTCATCCGGACGAGCCCTTTGCTTATTTGCATCGGTTGGAGCGTGCTTATCTGGTACGCAGAGAACAGCAACTGGGGGTTTGTTTTTATGAAGCGGAGTAGGAATGAGTTGGCTGGCCCTAGCCGGCGAGCAACTGTCTAACGGGTTTTTGCATATAATTGTTCCAATCTCTCTCTAAAGAAAATAAAAAAACAAACCCTCCCAAAAGGGAGAGTTTGTTTTCTGGCTAATAACCCTAATTATGATACAAAATTTTTCAAAATGGTTACATTACCGGAATTATCTTTTTCAAAATGGGCATCAAAACAAAATCTTTTATCCCATGTCCTTACGCTGAACGTATAATCTTTAAGATCATGATAACCAAACTTAAGCCTTAAAGAATTGTAAGTCAAGTCATCCAAAACAGCGGTCTCGATCTCGCCACCAAAACGGTTTAGCCCGTCTTCGTAAAACTCAATGGCGGCTTTTTCGGCATTTGCGAAAGAGGAAATATAGCTTATCAAATCATCTTTTGAAGATGTATCTCTATGTTGTGTTGCGAAACGCAAAAGATATTTGTAGTAATCGTCAGGGTAATAGTGCACTACTATTGGGAAATCAAACAGATTATTCCTTATATAAACGGTTTCGACATCTTCGTCAAAACAAATATCAACGACATATTCTGAAAATAATTCTTTCAAAAAATCAAAATGCATATCTGCTCCTCCTTTTTCTTAATTATACCACAAAATCACAAAAACCGCAATCCTTTGTATCAGAATTGCGGTTTTTATTTGGCGGAGCAGGAGGGATTTGAATTATCGCTCCGTCTTACTTTGCTGATAGTTTAATCATTTATATTGACTATCTGTCCCATTATTGCCCCGTTTCGAGTGATAGTTGACATTATTTATTTTGCGCTAAAGGGAAAAAATAAGGGAAAAAATACGCCCCTTCCGGGCAGTAACGAATGGTCTCGCCGGAAGGGGTGAATAGTGTGTTGGTGGGATTTAGCGATTTACTGCCCTGATAAACTGCTCCATGCGGGCGGCACTTTCCTTCTTCATCTGGTCAGTGACATGGCCGTAAACATCCAGGGTAAAAGATGCGGTGGCGTGGCCAAGGTTTTCCTGAACGGTTTTAATATCGTCGCCGGAGCGGATAGAGGCTACCGCATAGGAGTGGCGCAGATCATGGAAGCGGGCATCTGAGAGGCCCATGCCTCTGGTAATGGCCTTGAAATTCTTGTATACCGTGGTATGCTTCAGGTGGCGGCCTAGCTCGTCAGTGAAGACGAAACCGGAGTTCGACCAGCATTCGCCATAGCGCATTTTGTTTTCCAGTTGTCGCCGGCGCTCCTTTCGCAGGACGGTGACTACATAAGGAGGCAAGGTGATGGCCCGGCCTTTGCTATTTTTGGTGGGGACAAGCACATATTCGCCGCCGGTACCCCTGGAGAGCTGTAGTTGCTTATTGACCAGCAGTGTGCCCTTTTCGAGGTCTACGCAGTCCCACAGCAGTCCCAGGGCCTCGCCCTCTCGAAGGCCTGTGAACAGGGTGACAATGTAGAGATTTTCAAATTGGTGCCCACGGATCGCTTTAAGAAATTCCGTGATCTGCGTTTCATCCAAGGGCTGAACTTCTTTCTTCTCCATGCGGGGCAGGATACAGGATTCTGTAGGGTTGAAGCGAATATATCCATTGGCTACTGCCTGCTGCAGGGCTTTGTGAAGCACTCCGTGGACATTCTTCACGGTTTTGGGAGATGCGGGCCGTTCGGTCTTTTCAGGGTCTGTGAGGGCATTGTAAAAGCCCTGGATGGTGTGGGCGTTGAGAGCATCCAGCTTAGTGGCACCGAGGCCTGGCTTCAGATGGATGTTTGAAATGGTTTTGTAGGACGCAACAGTGGCGGGCTTGACACCGCCAAGGTATTCTGCGGTCCATATATCCAACCATTGGGAAACGGTCATTTTACTTGGGGTGGAATAGGTGCCCTCATCCAGGGCGACGGTGGCGGCCTTCAGCTTTTGGGCCACCTCTTTTTGGGTTTTGCCGGTGAAGGAGCGCTGGATCTGCTTGCCGGTGCCGGAATCGTATCCAACGGTGGCGCGAGCCTCCCAATAAGTGTACTGCTTTCCGCCCCTGGTTATCGTCTTTTTGCGGATGGTGCCGGTGCCGGCTGCTGATTTACGAGCCATAAAATCCTCCTTGCATTTTCGGAGGGGATGTGCTACCATAAATGGGTAGACTTCCCCCTTGGTGGTTCGAGTGGGTGTTTGCATCGTCCCTTCCCGGGGTAGGAGCCGGGAAGGGGCATTTTTTTGTTTAGAGTGCTTTATAGTAGTTTTATAGTAGCTTTATAGTAGGCCGCGCCGTGGCAGGAGTCCCGGGGCGGCTTTTTGCTTACTGATAATCTGCAATCAGATCGAAAAAGGCTGTTTCGGAAATGGTGGCAATGTCTGCGCCTTTTAGCCGCAGAGCCTCGGCCTTTTTCATTTTGGTGGTCTTACCGTCTTTGACGGATTTTGCGAAGTCAGCGGCACCGATCACAAGGTAATTTGTTTTAGCCGTTATGGAGTCGGCGGGGGTGCCACCAAGATTTGCTACGATCTGCAAGGCTTCTTTGCGGCCCATTGAAGAAAGCGCACCAGTAAAGACGACGGTTTTTCCATAGATGGGATTGGTATCGTCGATTTCATCCACGGTGGCGGTGATGTTTGCCAAGCTGGCCTGGTAGTTGGCCCGCTTTGTATTAAAGCGGCGCTTGAAATCCTCCAGGCTGCCATCGGCAAGGATCCTGGCCCTCATGGCCTCATAGCACTGCGCGGTGACGATGCAATCGGCTTCTGCACGGTGTGCATCCGGCTGGGGGACCGAACAGGCGGCGGCCACATCGGAAAGGCGGTGGTGCGCCAATTCGGGGAACACCTTTCTGGCGATCCGCAGTGTGTCGATATGGTCGTTTCGCAGATCATCACTGCAATGTCGCTCAAATGCATCATACAGGAAATTGACATCAAAGCTGACATTGTGGCCGATAAGGACGGAATGACCGATGAAGTCCCGCAGGGCGGGCATAACCTTGCCGGGGCCCGGGGCGACTTCCAACATCTCGTTGGTAATACCGGTCAGATCGGTAATGAAGGAATCCACAGGGCATCCCGGATTTACCAGGGAACTATAGGAACCGACACACCGACCATCTGCATAGCGAAGTGCGCTGACTTCGATGATGTCGCAGAAGTCGAAATCCAAGCCGGTGGTTTCGGTGTCGATGACTACATACTCAGAGGGCAGATCAATGATGCTGTGGCCTTTATTCTCTCTCATAACATTACCTCCAATTCGTTAACTGTCATGCTTCCTTGGCAGAAGGACAAGCCTTCTCCCCAGTAAAGGCTTCATATTCGTGGTTTAGGACATTCCAAACTGCTGACTTACCGCGATCGTCTAGAGCGTTGAATTTTCGCAGCAGTTCAACCTCTTCCATTGACAGGGGCGAAGCGCTCTTCGTAATAGGCTTCACAGACATGATCTCCGCCGCGTATTCCGGAGGGGCGAGTAGTTTGCAATCACTTTTGCCGATGATCCAATCCGGGTTAACGCTTAGCGCAGATGCGAACGATTCGATTACGGGCAATTTAATCCGCTTGATCTTGCCTTTTTCGTAACGCTGGACGGTAGATTTATCTACACCGATTTTATCGGCAACTTCCTGCATAGTGAGATCCAGCTCTACACGGCGAGCTTCAATGCGCAGCCCAATTTGCTCGTTAGTGGTCATATAATCAACTCCTTGTATCAACATCCTAACACAAAAAATTGCGGAGTGCAACTATTATTTTCGTTAAAATAAAAAAAGTTGCACAATGCTATTGACAATTTGAAAATGATGTGCTAACTTAAAGTTGCGTAGCGCAACAGAGGAGGTGAGTGCGGTGGTAAACGCAAGAAAAATCTGCGGCAGAATGAAGGAACTGGGCCTGCGCCAACAGGACATAGCGCAAGCGTTAGGAATAGCTGCGCCCACTGTTTCGCAGAAAATCAACGGTATCCGGCCTATGATGTTAGATGAAGCAGAAAAAATTGCGGCTGTGCTGAAAATTGAAGATGCCGAGTTTGGCAACTATTTTTTTAACCGAGAAGTTGCACAGCGCAACGGTATATAAAACCGCCAGCGAGGGCTGATGGCATGGAAAGGAGCGAGAGTATGATTGTAGAAATGAATATTAGTGGCGTATCTGAAGCTGAAAAAGCCGCAAAAGAGATATTGGAGCATATTGAGGCTATCAAAGAACTTCAAAAGACAGCAGCATACAAGGGAATCAGAATTACCATCGACATGAAAGACGAAACCGCCAGCTGGAAGTGAGAGTTTCGGGAAGGAGCATGGGATATGGACGAAAAGAAATCTGCTCCCCATGGCAGGGGAGCAGAAAAAAGATGCTTTACGGTAGCAGCCTTTATTTTCGCGGTGCTGTCGGTTATCTGCTTTTTAGTATGCCTGTTGGTAGAGATGCAAGCTTATCAACGGCTTGGCAATCTTGCGGCGCTCGGCTGCTCGTTATTTCAGTTTGGATGGCACCTTCGATCATGGCTTGTTTGAGAGTTTGATCGGAAATAAGACTGCCGATTTCTTGCACTCGCCACCGTACATCATGGAGGTATTTTGGCGAATTTGAGATGTTAGGCGTTATATGCTTATCCATGTAGTCTATCAGATCCCGCAATTGCTGTCCAAGTATGGAATGGTCAGGGGTCAAACAAAGAAGTTTTATGGCGTTTGAGTGTATTGTGCAGCATGATTTTTCTACAAAGTTGCATAATGCCAGATCGCATAATGCATCCGCCATCGGATAGTAGAGCGCTAGCATTTCATCGTAACGAGCATTTATCTCGTCAATTTGCTTGTTAAGCAAAGTTGCCCTGCGGGCCGCATCCTCTTTCTCTTTCTCCAGAGCAATTGTGTGGTTATTTTGTGCGATTATGCGTTCGCTTTCTCGCTTAGATGCTTTGATCTGCAGAACAGAGGATGTAACGATCGTAACGATTGTTACGATGGAAGGTAAGGCACTCAGCAAAAACTGTTTCCAGTCGGTTGTGATCAGAGGGAGCAGGTATTTGCCTAGCAGTTCATTTATAGCTTCGTAGTCCATGGTATTCACCTCCCTTCAGGGAGATTGTAGCAAAATTCTGTAAATTACGCAAGAACAAAACGTAGGGCCGCTAGCGGGGGCTGACGGCTACCACAAGGAGGTAAATATGGAAAATGCAGTATTGGTGCCGATGGAGCGGCTGACGATGACGATCCCGGAGGCTGCCAAAGCCCTGGGGATCAGCACCAACAAGATGTACGACCTGGCACGGTCCGCTGGTTTTCCCACCATCACCGTGGGTACCCGCCGACTGATCTCACGCAAGGGCCTGGAGCGCTGGGTGGAGGCCCAAACAGAAAAGGCCATGGCTGGCCTGCTGTAATGTGGGGTGCGTTATGCCTAAGAAAACGGAATGGACCGCGGAGCAGGTGGCGGTGCTGCGGCGGCATGGGCTGCAGCACCACGCCTGGGAACTGTGCTATGAGACGCAATTTAGCCTGATTATACATAACCCCTCCACCGGGGATTAAAGGCTGGTGCACAAGAAGTAAATTCCCAAACGAGTGGGAATGTTGGTGGGCCGATGTGGGCATCGGCCCTACAAACCGGGGGATTGCCACACCAGTGTGCGCACTGGTTCGCAATGACAGATACATGGGCAGGTGGCGCATGGGGATGCGCGTCCGCAAGCACAGCGGAAGGGAATCGGTTCGACTCCGGTCCTGCTCTCCATGGGCATACGTTGCCCAAATCAAAGGAAAGGGTGTGGCCGAGATAATTTACTGCAAACCAATAAATTGGGCGCTTTGGCCACTTCCCTGGGAAAAGCTGTGGGAAGAACCCCGGCCACGGCTTGGCCCTAAAAGAAAAGGGCGGTTGGATGGCGATAGACGATTCACAACGGGATTTACCTAGGTGCAGCACTACCGGGGTATGTTTCCTGAAACGTCGATATGGTTCTGTATCTCAGTTGGCTAGAGCGCGCGGCTCATAACCGTGTTGTCCTCGGTTCGAATCCGGGCAGAACCACCATAGGGGTTGTGGGAGCCCCTCTCCTTGAGTATATATGCCGCAGCCTGTAAAAGCGGCACCCGTGAGGGCCCGGTGCAATTCCGTTAGGTAATATGGACGTGGCTACAGGTGGGTAGGCTGTGGCAGGGGGCGAGCCGCGAGTGTGGCGTAGCAGACAGCCGGGGAGGGTAGGCTGGGGCAAAAAAAAAAGGCCGCCTGGTTGGGCGGCTTTTACATACCAAATAAAAGGAGGACAACACATGAAGAACTGGAAAGAGATCCTACTGACGATCGTTGGTGGCATTGGGTGGCTGATGCTGGGCATCGCTTGCTTGCTGCTGGGAGCTCTGGACAACGCCGTGGGTGTGTGGCTGTGCGTTGTGTCCCTGGCCCTGGGCTTTGGCATGGTGTATTTTGGCCTGGACAAGGCCCTGGAGCCGAAGCGCCGTTGGTGAAGACATGGCGACGCAGAAGTTTGCGCCGGTGGATGAACGCCAGGCAGCGCTGTGCCGGGAGGTTGGTATCGAGCATCCGGAGGCCTTTGCGGTGACTGTGGAAACAGAGGAATATCTTTGGCTGCGGCATCACAAGTCCTGGAACGAGGTGACGATCCGCAAAAGCGAAACCCAAAAACGAAAAGAAAAGGAGTTGAAACTGTGGTAATCAATGAAAAGGCCCTGGTGGCCCAAATGAAGGAAGCCTACAAGAACGGCGGCTACAGGGTGCTGGTGAGCGACAGCCGGATGGTATTCTCCAATGGCTACTGGCTGGCAAGCATCGACAAAGACAATGTACCCAGCAAGCTACTGGGCATGCTGGCCGAGCACATCCGGGAAGTTCCTGGCGAGGGCCAGGCATATCGGGTGTACAAGACCAAGGAGGGCACGATTGCGCAGTCGGCTATCCTGGAGGATGCCTTGAAGCCTTTGCTGAATATGCACGAGCAGAGGGACGAAGCGTGGGAAGACCCCAACCCGCCCATGATGCTGCAAACACCGCTGACATACAACGGCACGCAACTGTGGCAGAGCATGCCCGGCAATGACATCTACATGATCGACCCGCGTTTCGCTGTGATGATCTCGCAGAAGGCAGAGGATGTTTGGAAAGTGGGCAACGGCCTGTATGTGCAAGGCGAGATCTCGGAGCTGTGGGTGCTGCGTGTGGTTGAGGGCGCAGCGACTGAGCGGATCAAGCATCTGGAAGCTATCGCCTGGGCGAAGAAATAAAAAAGGGCGGTGCCCCAGCCGACCAAAGCAAGGCACCGCACGATTATTACCAGCCGAAAGAGGCTGTGCCAGTATTATAGCACAGCCTTTCGTTTTCGGCAAGTACGAAAATGGAGGTTTTTATGACTGTTTATGAAATGATCGAGGCCCAGCAGAAGGGCCACGAGGGCACCACCGTTTTTACGGTGGGCGAACATTTGAAGATGATCTGCCGGGCGGATCCTGCCTGCGCCCAAATTGTTGCGGAAGATCTGCAGCAGAAGGGCATGGGCATTGCTGAGTGCGAGAAGAAGATCAAGGCCATGGCCGACGAGATCCACAAGAAGAACAAAAGCAACCGCGTGGGCGTGGATTTCTTCGCAGCGGAGGATACGATCCGGAAGTTCTACGGATTGCCGGAGCGGGTGCCGGAAGATGCGGCTCCTCCGACTCCGCAGCGAGACCAGCAGGATGACAAGGCAGAAGACGGGCTGCGGCTTGATTTGGACGATCTGCTGGGCCTGGGTGACCTGCTGGGGTGATGATATGGAGATTAACTATATCATCAAGCGACTGCCCGAAACGCCGCCGGAGGGATTGGTCGAGTGGGCAGAGGAAACCCGAGCTGATGAGTTCGGCCTCCCGTTTTGCAGTTGGAAATCGGAGCGGGTGCGCATAGGACCGGATCTCGATGAACTCATGTACTACCAAAGCACCAAGGGCCGCAGCGTATGGGTGGCGGATTGCAGGTGCGGCGCGTGCTATGAGGATTTCTATACTGCTAAAGTGCCAGGCGAGGAGGCTATTCTGCTTACAGTCGGTGAGGATGGCAGCTATTACACCGCTGAACTGGACGGAAACTTGGACCCAGAGTGCACCGAAATCCAGCACGAGGGCGATGAGTTTTATTGCCCCTTTTGCGGCAGCAAGGTGGAGCTGATCCACCGCAAGGCTTTGCGTGGCGGTCGGAAGCAGCAGATCATGGTTGCCACAGTTCAGGTGGTGGAGGGCTATCTGGCTATTTTCTATTGGATGGTTTGGCGCACGATCGATGAGTGGGGCGTTAGCACCTATGGAGCCGATCCGAAGGACTGCTACGTGCTGGATGAGAAGGGGGTACTGGTGAAATTCACCCACATGCGGCACGGATTTTATGGCGGACTAACAAAGCTGCGAAAATGGGAACACAGGGAAAAGGTAAAGGACGGCTGTGACGATATCTACAGCGATTGGCGCAGCATCCAGAACAAGAAGGTTGGCGTATTCCTACATCCGCAGATGCCCTCCCTTGTGGGCACAACAGGGGAAAAGACTGGGCTTCGGGAGTTTCTTGACGCTGACGGGTGGCCCATTATTGACTATCTCAAGCTGTGGCGGCACGCCAGGGGCGTGGAGAACCTTTGCAAGACAGGCCAGGTGGCGCTGGTGAGAGATATTGTCCGGACTGCGTGGCGCATGAGCTACGATGTAAAAGCCGAGGCAGATAAATATATAGACCGAAAAAAGCAAAAACCCCACGAGATGCTGGGCATCAGCCGGGCAGATTACCGATTGCTGCGTAACGGTAAAATGGAGATCACTATCACAAGACTGGAGCAGTGGCGACGATATACAAGATATAGTGGACAACAGACATTTGTGGAGTTTCTAGCATCAGCAGATCGATTCGGCACCGGCTTTGTAAATGCCCTGGATATTATGCAGGAACACCCGGGAACTGATCTGCCGAAGTTGGAGCGGTACATGGAAAAGCAAAAAATGGACCCGTGGCAGATATATCTGCTACGGGACACCCGGAAGGCTCTACGCAAACTCTATGGCGGCAGGGTGCTGACAGCTGAGGAACTTTGGCCCAAAAATCTGCACCGGATGCATGAGGAGACCACACAGCTACTGGCACAAATGGCCAAGGAAAAGCAGACGAAGAAATTGCAGAAAGGCTTTGACCAAATCCTCAGCAACTACGGGCATCTGCAATGGAATGATGGCGACCTGTGCGTGGTACTTCCCAAGAGCAACAACGACCTGATCAGGGAGGGCAATGTACTGCGGCACTGCGTGGGCATGTATGGCAATGATCACATCGCCGGTGATAGCGTGATTTTCTTCATCCGGCACTACCGACGCCCGGAACGGCCCTATTACACCCTGGCTATCAGCATGACAAGGGGTGCTATGGAAAGCCAACTCCATGGGTACGGCAACGAGAAACATGGCCCCAACAAGGAGTATTCCCACAGTATCCCGGCGAAGGTGAGAAAATTTTGCGACCGCTGGGAAAATGAGATTTTACAGCCCTGGTACAGGGCGCAGGAACAGAAAGCGATGGAGGTTAGCGCATGAGCGATATTGTCACTATGAGAGATGTGGAGATCATCACCACGGAGATCAAGACCATCGAGGAAACGGTGGTAAAAACGGCCATTTATGGCTGCATCGAGATCGGCCGGCGGCTGACGGAGGTCAAGGAGATCGTGGGCCATGGCGGCTGGGGCAAGTACCTGGAGGAAAAGGTGCGCTATTCCCAGCAGTGGGCCACCAATCTGATGAACCTGTATAAGGAGTACGGCAGCGCTCAGGAGAGCATGTTTGAGAGTTTCGCAAATTCCCAATCGTTTGGGAATATCGACGTGACCAAGCACATTCTGCTGCTGGCGGTACCTGCGGATGAGCGGGCGGCCTTCGCTGAGGAGCACGATGCGGAAAACAGCACCGTGCGGGAGCTGCAGGCGGCCATCCGGGAGCGGGATGCCAGCCGGGAGGAGGTCAACCATCAGACCGCCCGGGCGGAAAAGGCAGAGGCGAAGGCCGTGGAGATGGGCGTCAAGGTCAGCGAGGTCACGGCGCAGCTGGATGCGGCCGGGGTCGAGATCAAGCAGCTGCAGGAGAAGGCCGAAAAGGCTGAGAAGGACCGGGTGGTGGCTTCCGGCAAGGTGGACAAGCTGAAGGCGCAGCTGGCCAAGGCTCAAGAGGGCGAGAAATCCGCCAAGGAGGCTCTGCAGAAGGCCAAGGAGCACCCGGAAATCCCGGAGGCCATGATGGAGGAAATGCGCCAGCAGGTGGCGGCGGATGCTGCCGAGCAGGCCACCGCCGAGATCAAGAAGCAGCTGGAGGCGGCGCAGATCGCCGCCGCTGAGGCCGAGAGCCGTCGGAAGGAAGCAGAGGGGAAGCTGGCCGAGGCTGAGAAGAAGGCAAAGGCGGCTGATGCCAACATTGCGCTGGTAAAGGCATATTTGGAGGGCCTGCAGGAGCAGTTCAACAAGCTGGTGGGTGCCATTAAGCTGGTGGAGAATGTGGACCCGGAGCGGGGCGCAAGCCTGCGCAAGAATGCCCGGGAGAAGGTGCTGCCGGCACTGATGAAGATGCTGGAGGGGTGAAATGCTCCATGAACTACAATGAATTTTTACATACCAAAAGTGGCAAAAAATATGCCACCCATTGCGGGTGGCATAGGTGCCCCTGTTGAAAATCAGCTAATAACTATATGCAACAACGCCCGTCAACACCATTTAGATTTGGATTGCCGTAATATCACGTTTGTTTTTCCAAGCATTGGCGAATGTGCTGGAGAAATCTAATGATAAAACTGATGATGGCTTTCAGGAATGTACATATAGGTTTGCGAAAATTTTTCCAAACCCAGCAGGTAACATTCCATGTGAAAACAATAACTGTAATCCATGCGGCGATGATGCTTATTGTCATATTAACATGCCTCCTTCGTTGGAGGAGCACCAATGCTAAAATACAGGCATTTTAGAGGATTGTCAAGGCGTGCGGGATAAGTTTGTAACTACTCATAAAGTGGCGAAAAATGTTTATGCAATATCCCATGTCACCTTTTTGGAAATGAAAACAAGGCGACAGGGACGAATGATCGGAATACAGGAAAGAAGGAAAAATGTTCAGAGAAACAGAGATAAAGGCGGATTACATAGCGGTGGCGGATATGAAGCCGCTGGTACTGGCATTTATCGGGTGGGATGAGGAAAGCACGCGGCGGTATTTCCGATTGTTCGCCCAGGACAATGCCGAACAGATCTACCATGCCGACCATGATCGAGGAGTACTTCGGTTCTACGACGGGAGCATTGTGCGGCGTATCTCTCCATCATGGGTGCGCAGCTTGGACGGATATCGGTTCGACCAGATTATCCTGGCAGATGATTCCAGGCTGATGGTGACGGGATATCGACGCGCGGAGCTGCGGGAACTGAATTACAGGTGCTGCTGCTCGGATGTGCCGGAGGAATTCCGCTATATCCACTACAACATCGACGATCCGGAGCCGACGATCCACGCGAGCGTGAGAACAGACGCTGGCCCAACACCTTGGGAGGTGGCTGTATATGGCAGGTTTAAGGTTTGACAGCCTGGCGGACATGCCGGAAGGGATGCGGAAACTGGCGGCTGGGAAGCTTGTGGCGGGGCAAAAGGAGCGGGGGATTGCCACGTCGCCTCCGGCTCCTCACAATGACAGCGAGGGAAAGAAAAAGAAGCCCAATAAGTATCGGAATGTGGAGGTGGAAGTGGATGGAATCCGCTTCCACTCCAAGAAGGAGGCCCGGCGGTTTGCGTATCTCATGCAGGCCCAGGAGCTGGGCGTGATCGAAGATCTGCGGCTACAGGTGGATTTCACATTGCAGGAAGGCTACAAGACGGCCAAGGGCGAGCGGATCCGGGCCATCCGGTATGTGGCGGACTTTACATACAAGGTCAAGTGCGCCGGGTATGACCACGGCCATCTGCTGGCGGCAGCGGATTTGGAATACTGGCGCAGCCTGTGGCCGGGTGCCACCGTGATTGAAGACGCCAAGACCAGGCCCACCCGCACCAAGGAATACAAGATCAAACGAAAGCTGATGGCCGATAAAGGCTATGAGATCAGGGAGGTATAACTATGGAAAATTACATTTGCATCAACAATCAGAAGATCGAGCTGACCGAAGAACAGGTCAAGAAGATCCTGGCGGCGCAGAACATCGAAGGCGTCAAGCTGATGGCCTATGCACCGGGTGCTACCGTCAAAATCGGCAACTTTGAGATGGTAGTCCTGGAGCAGTTGGAGGGCCAGACGGCCATGATCCTCAAGGGAATGTACGGCGAAGATACGGAGTTTGGCGCGAAAAACAATTTCTACCCCGACTCCTATGTGGACAAGAAGTGCCAGGAGTTTGCCCAGCAGCTGGCCGAGATCGTGGGCTGGGACAACATCGTGCTCCATACAGTCGACCTTACATCCGATGATGGTCTTAAGGATTATGGCACGGTCGAGCGCCACGCGTCCCTGATCACAGCACCGATGTATCGCAAGCATGTGGAGGTCCTGGACACCGTTAACCCCAAGTGCTGGTGGTGGCTGGCGACGCCCCACAGCACACAGCGCCATGACAATGATGCCTGGGTCAAATGCGTTTCGCCGGCTGGCTGCGTCGGCAACGGCAACTACAACAGCGGCAGCGGCGTGCGCCCGTTTTGTATCTTAAAATCTACTATCTTTGTATCTGAGTAAAGGAGAAAAACCATGGAAAAAAATGTATGTTACCCCGGCATCCAGGACGGAGAAACCTTCGAGATCGCAGGCTTCGAGTTCATCAAGTTCCCGAGCGCGAACGGCGAAACGCCCATCGTTATGCGCGATTATGCCTTCATCTCCCGATTCGGTGACAACAACGATCTGCGCAGCAGCGATGTGCTCCGGCGGATGCAGGATGAGATCCTCCCCAAAATTGTTGCGGAAGTGGGAGAAGAAAACCTTTGCACCATCAAGACCGACCTCACCACGCTGGACGGACAGCGTCCCTACGGCGTGATGGATTCCAAGATCAGCCTGCCTACCATCGATTTCTACCGCGCCAATGGTGAAATCTTCAACAAGTACAAGCCCAGCAGATGGTGCTGGCTGGCTACTCCTGAATCCGCAAAACCGAACGATGACCCGTATTGGATCCTTTGCGTTTCGCCGGCTGGCTGCATCAACATCAACGACTACATCAACGGCAACGGCGTGCGCCCGATTTTGATCTTAAAATCTACTATCTTTGAATCTTCGGAAGGCTGATTATGGCAGAGAATGACCTGAAGGTGATTGTCAAGGCAAAAGACCTTGCGCTGCACACCTTCAAATTAACCTCAAATTGCAACAGATACCCTAAAAAGTACCGTCACTCCCTCGTTGACCGTATCCAGATCAAGAGCATGGATATCTATGAGACGCTGCTGGAAGCGAACCGGGTAAACAATGTGACCCATAAGCGAGAACGGTGCGAGAAGATCACCGTGGCGATCACCTTATGCGATGAGATGCTATTTTACATCGAGCTCTCTATGAACCTGGAACTGCTGAATGCCAATTCGGCGGAATACTGGTCTAAAATGGTCACCGATGTAAAGTATATGGCCATTGCCTGGAGAAAGAGCGAGCGGCAGTGAGTTACTTAGGCTGTGCGTTGTATTTTTCCTTTGCGTTTCGCCGGCTGGCTACATCAACAACAACAACTACAACAACGACAACGGCGTGCGCCCGTATTGGTGGAATGCTCGACAGAGTAGGCATCAGCCGAAATCCATGCGCCACATCAAAAGAACGCACAACCTTTCCGAATGGATAAACAGAAAAGGACTGTGTTGTATGACCGATTTCGAGAAAGTGACCGATTTTAGCAATATGTATCGCGCCTTCCGGAAGGCCAAATGCGGCAAAGGGTACAAGAAGAGTTCTGCCCGGTTCAATCTTGCTGCCCTGGACGGCGTCAATACCTTGATTTCTCAGCTCAAGGATAAGAGCTACCGCGTGTCGGACTATGTGGAATTTAAGGTCTATGAGCCAAAGGAGCGCATCATACAAACGACGTCTTTCAAGGATAAGGTCATACAACACTGTCTGTGTGACAATGTGATCATGCCCAGGCTGCAGCGTGTGTTTATCCGTGATAACTGCGCAGGACAAAAGGGAAAAGGCACCCTGTTCGGCCTGGAAAGGCTCAGCAGCCAAATGCAGGCGTTTCACAGCAAGTACGGCTTCGCCGGCTACATCCTCAAGTGCGACATCACCAAGTTTTTCTACAACATATCCCACGGCCAGCTGAAGGATATCGTGCATTACCACTTCGGCTATGACCAGGATATCTGCTGGCTCTGCGATCTGTTCATCGACAGCACGGAGGGGAAGGGCATTCCGCTGGGCAATCAGATCAACCAGGGGTTTGCGCTGCTCTACCTGGACGGTATGGACAAGCTGATCAAGCACGAGCTGGGCATTGAGTATTACGGGCGGTATATGGATGATTTCTATTTGATCCACCCGAGCAAGGAATATCTCAAGTATTGTCTGGAAGTAATCACGGCGTATCTGGAAACTCTGGATTTGACACTAAACGGCAAGACTCAGATCTTCCCATTTAAGAACGGTGTCAGTTATCTAGGATTCCATACATATCTCACCGCGGCCGGAAAGCCGATCCGGAGACTGAAAAATCAGAATAAGCGCAATGCGCAAAGGAAATTCATGCGGATGGCGAAGCTGGTTGCCGCCGGCGAACTGCCGATGGAGAAGTTTCGAACATCCTATGGCGCGTGGAAGAACCATATTTCCCATGGCAACTGCTACAAGCTGAGCAGGGCCATGGATGAGCAAATCAATGAAATCTTGATGGCAGATAAAGGCTACGAAATCAGGGAGGTATGAAATGAGTATCACGAGCAAAAGAGCAGCCGAATGCCTCGGTATGGCTGCATCATTTAATGGTTGCGGTAGGTGCGACAGTGACGAATTTAGAGAGGCTGTTCGTGCCGGTATTGCCGCCCTCCGAGAAAAGGCTCAGAGGGAGGAAAAGAAAACACCTAGCGTGATCAAGACAGCCAAAAATGTGGAGTTCGATGTGATTTATGACGACGGCACCCGGCGACATGTGACTGAGGGCGTTCTGTTTGAGGTGGAGAATGAGCAGATCATTTTCCATAACGGAACGGACAGGCTGGAAGTTGTTGCTGCGGCCTGTGAAGCTGCCGCAGAGGTAATGGGCAGCATCATGCTGCCAAGGTGCGTCAAAGAAACCATTATTGCAAATGTTTGCGACAAAATCGGTTTCGGTGTTCCGGAGGAATGAACTATGGACCAATTATCCAAGGATGCCAAGGCGGCGAGGGCTGCCGGAATGACCTATGGCAAGTACAAGGGTCTGCAATATGAGCAGCAACAGGCCAGAATCGCTGCCGAGCGGAGAGCTCGGGAAGAAGAAAGGGCCCGGAAGCGGACCGAGCGGGAGACAGCAGAGACGGTGGAATCGAAGCCAACGGGAAAGCTGATGGACTGCCTGTGGTGTGGCGGGGAGTTTCTGTCTACCTACGGCCGGAAGACATGTTGCGAGGAGTGCCGGGTCGCACGGCGCCAGTTTATGATTCAGGAGAATCATAACAAGAAGCACGGAAAAGAGAAGGCATAACACAAGAAAGGAAGACAGAAATGAAGATGATAACCAAAGACTGGCTGACTGCGCCGGCACCCAAGGAGAGCTGACCGAGGGAAGGAGAATGAGTATGCTATGTGATAATTGCACGGCAGAGCGGTGTGCGGATAGAGGAAAATGCCAGGTTATTTTCTGCACTTCGCATACTACGAAGCCGAAAGCCATGACCAATTTGGAAAAGTATCGGGCGCAGCTGGCCACCGATGTGGGCCTGGCGGTGTTTCTGATGAAGGCCCATGACGGCGAGATCCACATTCCGTTCTGCCGGTCTGATGTAGTTTGCGAGGGCGAGCACGATCCCATGGGCGAGGGCTGCAAGGCCTGCATGATGGCGTGGCTGAAGAAGCCAGCGGAGGACAAGTTATGAAGATCTATCGCTGCTGTGAGGAGCTGCAGCTGCCGGTGATGGGCATGAATGGCAGGCCCGTGGAGGGGCGGTATCTGCCGATCGTGGTTGGGGCCGTCTTTACCGCCGAGGATAATCCGGGCGATCCGGCACGGCTAGAAAGCCTGTGGGGCGGGCATCCCATCCGCATCAGCAGGCAGACATTAGGAAAACATTTTGAGGAGTTGGCGTAGGAGGTAGATTATGCCGGAAATGGAAGATTGCCCGGTATGCGGGTTGGTACCGGCCATGCGATATTGCTGTGGGGAGTATTTTGTGAGCTGCCTGGATCCTGATTGTCCGGTAGGTGGCCATGCTTTCGGCGAGATGCACAGCTCAGAGAAACTGGAAATTGAGGCGTGGAATAGGCGGGTAAAGCGATGGGAAGTGCCTGGCCGTGTTTACTGTGGCGGGTGCGATTTTTGCATCATCGACGGGAGTGCAGGGCGCTGCCATAATGAGAAAAGCCAGTGGGCGGGCGTATACGTCAAGCGTGATAACTACTGCGGGTGCGGTATACCAAGAACTAATTGAGGAGTCAGTCTAATGGAACATATGAAATATGAAGACCGGAAGAAGGTCTACGAGGAAGCTTTGTCACATTTTGGCGTGGGACCCCAGGCCGTGAAGACTGTGGAGGAGCTGAGCGAGTGCGCCAAGGAACTGTGCAAGGAAGTGCTGGGCCAGGGTGACCTGGAACATCTTGCCGAGGAGATCGCAGACGCCACCATCATGCTGGAGCAGATGCGGCTCTGCTTTGGCATCAATGATGCGGTGGCGTTTTGGATGGATGCCAAGCTGGCAAAGCTGCAACACAAGCTGCTGAAGGAAAAGAACGGTTGAGTGCGCAGTTTGCGCCATGGCCCTGGGATGCCGGGGCCAGGTCGGAGATTGTGACAAATCCATTTCATTATACATATTAGAGAATCATTCGCGCGCACGCGCGAATGAGGGCTTGGTTTAGGCCTAAGTTCTCAACCATCCTATATAGAGAGGGGAAAGACGCATGCAGGAAGGCTACTGGGTAACAAGAACATATCAGGCTGGTGCTGTGGGAGAAAAGACAAAGTTTTTTGTCCCTGGCTCCAGACCTACCGGAAAGCTCAGCCGCAGAGCAAAGGACGCTGTCCGCAAGCAGGAGCAGAATGAGTATTCCTCCCAGAAGGCCCTGGCTCGGTTGATCAATGAGAACTTTGGAGCCGGTGATCTGCTGATGGGTCTGGACTACTCGGACAAGGGTATTGAGAAGATCTCTGCATGGGCCAGAAAGAAGGGGTTGCCCGTGGACTCTGAGGATGAACAGGAACGAGAGGATTCGCTGTTCTTAGCAGCTGACCATGAGCTCGATAACTGCCTGCGCCGGGTCAAGAACAGGCTTAAGAAAAAGGGCATCGAACTGAAGGCTATCTACTGCACCTCCGACAGAGATGGAGAAACGGGATTGATCCCTGTGCGCGTGCATCATCACCTGATCGTCCAGACAGATGTGCAGGAAGCTTTCCTCCAAGCCTGGGAGGAGTGCGGCATGGGCTCCGTGGATTGGACGCCGCTGTGGGAGAACCAGGCCGATCGCACACCAATCGCTGAATACTGGATCAGACAGGTGCGTCGCTTTCCGGATGCCAAGAAGTATCGGCACACGCAGAATGCAGTGGTGCCCAAGCCCAAGGATCGTGTTGCGCTGTCGGATGCTGAGCTGCGGGTACCGAAGGGATGCAAGATCATCTTCCGGCAGGAGTACAGGAGAGGCTCGCCGCAGTATATTCGCTATGCGCTGCCGGTGAAGGATAAGCCCGGGGGAACGATAACAGAGGACGAAGGAGGTCGTCGAAAATGATTTGGAAGTATGAGGCAGTTGAGAAACTGAAGCAATATGACGCAAAAAAGCGGTCGCTTCAAAATATCCCGCTGGAGATTGAGCAAGCGGAACTGGATATGTCCAGCATTCGCAGCGCATCAGCTGACAGCACGCCTGTGGCGGGTGGTGGCAACGGCCGGGAAAATGCGTTGCTGAGCCATATCGTCAGGAAGAACGAACTGCTCCGCTCGCTTGAGCGGGCACAGAAGTGGGTGAAAGCTGTGGACGCTGGCTTGGCGGTACTTAGTGAGGAAGAAAGACTGATTCTGGATAGGTTCTACATCTACCCGGAAAAGGGTGCAGCAGATCGGTTAGCAGGTGATCTGCATATTGACGTGAAAACGGTATACAAGCGCAAGGATGATGCGCTGCGCAGATTTACGATCAGCTTATACGGCGAAACGGAAAGTTGAGAATTTTTTGGGTTGAAATCCACTTTTGGTGTGGTATGATGTGTAAAACCCAATTAGGTAAAGGGACGCAATTAGCTGTTCCTTTGCGGTGCGCTTCGGCCCACCAAATCTGCGAGTTCGTTTCGTTCACGTGGATTTGGTGGGCTTTCTGCATTTGAGGGCGAAGTAATGACACAGAGCTTTTTGAAATGGCTGCAGGGCCTCATCGCTGCCGGAGATGTGCATCCGTTCTATGTTTCGGGTGAATGGATTGCAAAGTCTGCTGAGGTGCGAAAGCTTGACCGGGATGAATGCCAGATTTGCAAAGAGCGTGGCAGATTTCGCAGGGCCGAGTTGGTGCACCACGAGAAGCATGTGAAGAAGTTCCCGCACCTCGCGCTGGACATCTACTACATCGACGATGACGGCCAGCGCAAGCGCAACCTTCGCAGCGTCTGCAAGGATTGCCACGAGTATGTGTGCCATCCGGAGCGCCTTCGGAGAAGAAAGAAGCAGACTTTTGTCACCGAGGAGCGCTGGGATTGACAAGATGCCCCCCATCGAAAAAAACGGGTTTTTCTGCCCGTTCCTTACTCTCCTGGGTCCAAGACATTCCGGAGATTTTCGCGCGCCCGCGTGAAGGGAGGGGGGGTAAATCCATGAAGAGGACTATTTAACAGCGAAAATCAAGCCAGGAAGGGGTGAAATGTGCGTGGCGGAAGAGAAGAAGCGGCATTGGGAAAAAACCAAGGCATACAAGCAGATGCGGGAGCAGATGACTGAGGATCTGAAGGCCGCCGGCATCAAGAACGCCTATTTTCTGGACAAGGTGGACAGGTTTATGAGCCTGTGGGTGCGCTCAAAGGAACTGGAAGCGGATCTGGAGGAGCGGGGCATCCGGGTGGAGTACTGCAACGGCACCCAGCGGGGCGAAACCGACAATAAGAGCCTGGACCGGCTGATGAAGGTTTATGACCGGATGGATGAGATCCATCGCCAGCTTGGCTACCAGGAGACGGTGAAGGCCGGGCGGCAAGCCCAGGCCAAAATGAACACGGACGGTGAGGACGATGAGCTGTAACATCGACCCCAGAATCCTGGAGTTCATGGAGATCGTGGAGACCGGGCAGCAGCGGGCAAACCGGGATGTGAAGGCACTGATCCGGCATGTGCGGCAGTGCTTTGAAACCGAGCAGATCTACACGGATACCGAGCAGTTTACCAAGTACCTGTCTCTGCAAAAATATTTCCCCTATGAGCTGATCCCCTGGGAGAAGTTCCTGCTGGGCCTGTGGTGCTGCACCTATTGGAAGGGTCCAAAGCCGAAACCCAGGTGGCCGGACTGCTTCGGCATGGTGGGCCGCGGCGCAGGCAAGGACGGCTTTATCGCATTTGTGTGCGCCTGCATGATCAGCCCATATAACCCGGTTCAGCGATACGATGTGGACATCTGCGCCAACAACGAAGAGCAGGCCCAGCGGCCGATGCTGGACTTCATCGATGTGTTGGAAAGTCCCAAATACGAGCAGAAGCTGAAGCTGCATTACTACCACACCAAGGAAACGGTGCGGGGCAAGAAAAACCGGGGCCGCATCAAGGGCCACACCAACAACCCCAAGGGCCGGGACGGCCTTAGATCCGGCATGGTGATCTTCAACGAGGTCCACCAGTACGAAAACTATGACAATATCACGGTGTTTACCACCGGCATGGGCAAAGTCGACCAACCACGGGTCGGCTTTTTTACATCCAACGGCGAGGTTTCCGAGGGCCCGCTGGACGATTATCTGGAGACGGCCATGCAGGTGCTGCATGAGGGGCAGCCGGATAACGGCGTGCTGTACTTCATCTGCCGCTTAGATGCTCTGGAAGAGGTCCACGACGAAGCCAACTGGGCAAAGGCCAACCCCTCGGTGCCATACTTCGATTCGCTGCTGGATGAGATACGCAAGGAATACGCCCGGTGGAAGGAGAAACCAGACCAAAACAGCAGCTTTATCACCAAGCGCTTCGGCATCCGCAGCGGTCAGAAGGAAATCATGGTGACCAGCTACGAGAAGATCAAGGCCACCAACAAGCCCATCCCGGATATGAAGGGTTGGAAATGTGTGGTTGGCATCGACTATGCGGAAATGAGCGACTGGGCGGCGGTGAACCTGCATTTCCGCAAGGGAGAGCAGCGTTTTGACATCAACAAGGCTTGGATATGCAAACAATCCAAGACCCTGCACCGAGTGCGAGCACCCTGGCAGAAGTGGGTAGAAGATGGGCTATGTGTGCTGGTAGATGATGTAAGTATCCACCCGGATTTGTTGGCCCGGTATATCCAGGAAAGCATGAAGCTGTACCAGGTGAAGATGCTGGCCATGGACAACAATCGTTGGACGCTGGTATCAGAGAGCATGCGCAAGATCGGATTTGATGCCCGGAATAAGGACAAGGTGAAGCTGGTCCGTCCCTTGGACATTATGCAGGTGGAGCCGGTGATCCAGGAATGCTTCGACCGGGAGTTGTACCACTGGGGAAACAATCCTTGCCTGCGGTGGGCTGTGAACAACACCAAGCGGATGCGCAGCTCCAAAAAAATCGGTTTTGATACGGGAAACTTCGTGTATGCGAAGATCGAAGCCAAGAGCCGAAAGACGGACCCCTTTATGGCGCTGGTGGCGGGTATGGTGGTGGAGCCGGTACTGGGTACCGGAGAGGCGCCCAAGCTGCCGCCGGTATCGGCCGTGGGCTTTTGAGTGAAAATAGGCAAATTTCAAGTTGATTGGGAGTGAATCAATGGCAATTAACTTTTTACGATGGCTGACCGGCAGCAAGTCAGGCGATGGTGGTCACTGGGAGGAAATAGAGGTTCGGGAACTGATTGCGGCAGCTGCGGAGTTAAATATCCGCACCCTTGCCCTGCAGGTGTGCGTGAATATGATCGCCAACTTCATCGGCAAGTGCGAATTTAAGACCTTCCGGGAGCACAAACCCGTTAAAGAACGGGAGTACTGGATGCTGAATGTGGAGCCCAATGACAACCAAAACAGCACCATGTTCTGGCATGAATTCATTTATCGGCTTTGTGTGGATAACGAAGCGCTGGCCATTTCCACAGATTCCACAAAAGCCCGGGACAAACATGAAATGCTGGTAGTGGCGGACGGCTGGGATAAACCGGATAAGTACCCGGCTAAGAAAAACAAATACCGCAATGTGCGAGTTGGTCAGGTGTCCTACAAAAAGGCTTTCGAGGAAGAAGAAGTTTTGCACCTGAAGCTGCACCACCTCAATATTCAGCCTGTGATCGAGGGCATCTGCGGTAGCTACACCAAGCTGCTGAATGCGGCGCAGAAGAGCTACACCCGGGCCAAGGGTGTGCGGCTGAAGGTGAAGGTGGATCAGATCGCCAGCGGCGAGGAAAACTTTGCCGAAAAATTCAAGGACCTGATGGACAAACAGGTGGCACCATGGATCAATTCCGACAGCGGTGTGCTGCCTCAGTTCGATGGCTACGAATACACAGAAATGGGCAAGGACGGCGGCACCAAGGCGGAAAACACCCGGGATATCCGGGCGATGATCGACGATATTTTTACCTTTACCGCCAGATGCCTTGGTATCACACCGGTACTGGTGACCGGTGATGTGGCGGACAGCAAGGATGCCATGAACCGGACGCTGACCACCTGCATCGACCCTTTGTGCGATCAGATCCAGGAGGAGCTGAACCGCAAACGCTACGGCTTTGAGGAGTGGCAGAAGGGCAATTATGTACAGATCGACACCACGACCATCCAGCATTTCGACATGTTCGCCAACGCGGCCAATGTGGAGAAGCTGATCGGCAGTGGCGCGTTCTCTATCAACGATGTGCTGGCGGCCGCAGGGTTGCCTGAAATAGATGCGCCTTGGGCCAGAAAGCATTGGCTGACAAGGAACATCGGCCTCATCGAAGCGGCTGCCATCGCAGCAGATAACGGCGGGAAAGGAGGAAGTGAGAAATGAGCGAAAAGAACATGAAGTTCTACAACATCGTCCAGCAGGGGAAGGTGGCGGATATCTACATTTTCGGCGATATCGTCAGTTATCCCTACCAGGACCATAAATCCGCCGGAAGCATCGTCCGGGAGATCCAGGAATTGGACGCCGATGAGATCCATGTGCATATCGACAGCTATGGCGGCAGCGTCAAGGAAGGCTGGGGTATGTTCAACGCCCTGCGGGAGCATCCGGCCAAGATCATCACCTACGCAGATGGCTTTGTGGCAAGCGCGGCACTTTATCCGTTCCTGGCAGGAGAGCAGCGCTACGCATCCCCGGTGTCCGCCTTTTACCTGCACAAGGTCGGTGGCAGCGCCCACGGCTATGCCGAGGAACTGCGGGAGGCTGCGGACGATCTGGACAAGCTGACAGAGATCGGCATCCAGGCTTTTGTGGAGGTTACGGGAACAGATGAAAAGAAGATCCTGGAGCTGATGCAGAAGGAAACCTGGCTGGATCCCAAACAGGCGTTGACCATGGGGATCTGCACCGACATTACTGGGCAGACCCAGAACCAACGCTACACCCAGAGTGTGCGCGGTAAGATCCTGCAGGCGCTGATCGCTGGGCAGGAACAGAAGCCCCAGGATCCGCAGAAGCCGGAGCAGAAGAATCCTCAGAAAGAGGAAGAAAACCCCATTATCAAATTTTTTAGCTGAAAGGAGCTAGTAAACAAATGAAATCCAACGACATTACCCAGAGCAAGAGAACGGAAATCCGGATGGCCATGCAGACCGCCATCAAGGCCGGCAACACCGAAGAATTCTACCAGCAGTTCGACAAGATGCTGGACGTCATCGGCCAGGAGGTGGCGGCTGAGTACGAGCAGAAGCTGGCTAATCTGCAGCAGGAGATGGACAGCCGTATCCTGACTGCCCGTGGCGTGCGCCAGCTGACCAGTGAGGAGCGCAACTACTACCAGAAGCTGGGCGAGGCTATGGCCGCACACAACCCCAAGCAGGCCGTTATGAACCTGGATGTGGTGATGCCCAAGACTGTGCTGGAGAGCGTTTTCGAGGACCTGCGCACCAATCACCCCCTGCTGAGCAAGATCAACTTTATGCATGCCGGTGCGGCTGTAGAGATGATGATGAACACCAACGGCTACCAGGAAGCCGTCTGGGGCCCTCTGACCGCAGAGATCGTGAAGGAACTGACCAGCGGCTTCAAGAAGATCTCCACCACCGTGCACAAGCTGAGCGCCTTCCTTCCCGTGTGCAAGGCTATGCTGGACCTGGGCCCCGAGTGGCTGGACCGCTATGTGCGTGAGGTCCTGTACGAGGCTGAGGCCAACGGTATGGAAGTGGGCCTGGTTTCCGGCGACGGCAAGGATGCTCCCATCGGTATGAACCGCCAGGTGGGCGACGGTGTTGCCGTTGTTGGCGGCGTGCATCCCAAGAAGGTCGCCATCCAGCTGAATGAAATCACCCCCAACACCATCGGCAATCTGCTGGGCATGCTGGCCGTGGATCCCAACGGCAAGGCCCGCCAGATCAAGGAAGTGATCCTGATCGTCAACCACCAGGATTACTTCACCAAGATCATGCCTGCCACCACCGTGATGGGTGCAGACGGTACTTATCGCAACGACGTGATGCCCTATCCCATGACCATCATCCCCTCCGGCGCAGTGGATCCCGGTGAGGCTGTGCTGGGCCTGGGCTACCGTTATCTGGCCCTGGCCGGCAGCGAGAAGAACGGCAAGATCGAGTATTCCGATGACTACCGCTTCCTGGAGGATGAGCGCGTTTACCTGATCAAGCTGTACGCCAATGGCATGCCCAAGGATAACAACAGCTTCCTGGTGCTGGATATTTCCAACCTGCAGCCCCTGAGCTGGAAGGTGACCCAGCTGAATGTGCCCGCCGCTTCTACTGTGGCCAAGCTGACCGAGCTGAAGATCGGCGCGCTGAGCCTGACTCCCGAATTTGCTGTGGATACTCTGAACTACACCGTTCAGACCCAGAACGCTACCAACACCGTAAAGGCCGTTGCCTCCGATGCTGCCGCTGAGGTAGAGATCACTGTGAACGGTGAGAAGATCGAGAACGGTACCGCCGCTGAGTGGAAGGCCGGCGAAAACACCGTCAAGGTGATCGTGACTGCCGCTGACGGCACCACCAAGGCCACCTACACCGTGACCGTTACCAAGTCCTGATGGCGGTGCTGACGGTCAGCGATGCGCTGTTGGCGGACGTCAACAATTATCTGGACAATACATGGCCTGACGAAGCCCGGGATCGGAAGATCCTGGGCTTTATCCGGTCCGGTATGGTGCGGATCAATAAGTGGCTGGGGAAGGAAGCCGACTATGAAAGCGACGGCGATCCCCGGACGCTGCTGTTTGAGTTTGTCCGCTACGCCAGGGACGGCGCTATGGACCTGTTCGAAACCAATTACAGGAGCATGATCCTGGCCATGCAAAATGACAAGGCGGTGAGCGACTATGCGCAGCAGAGCGCCATTCAGGCCGAATAATGAGATTACCCAGGCCTACAACGACGGCACAGTGGACATTTACGCGGTGACGGATAGCGCAAAGCCTGGTTATCAGCCGAAAAAAGACACCACCCACAAGTTCAAACTGCGGTTTGCTGAGCAGCGGCTCGGCATCAACCGGCTGTATTTGAGCCGGCAGCAGCACACGGAGATCCTGAAGGTGATCCGGGTGCAGCGGGTGGATGTGCTCCCCGGTGATGCGGCGGTGCTGCATGACAGCAGCCAGTACACTGTAGATTCGGTGCAAATGGTGCCGGGTGTGTACCCGCCTTCGCTGGATGTGGCACTCAAGGCTATCACCCATAAGCTGGAGGTGAAGGAAGCGTGAGCAGATGGTATGAAAAAATCATAGCCGTGCACACAGCGGTTACCACCGAGGTGCGGCATGGCGAGAAGCTGCACAGCGACCGCTATTTCGTGTGGCAGGAAGACGGCGCGGATGATTTCGAAGCCGATGGAATCCACGCCGAAAAGGCCATGACCGGCACCACCGACCTGTACACCAAGATGGAGTTTGACCCGTGGAGGGATCAGTTCGAAGCGGCGCTGGATGCGGCGGGCATCCCCTGGGAGCTGCTGAGCGTCACCTACGAGCAGCAGACCGGCTACTGGCACTATGAGTGGGAATGGACGGTGGCGGATGGCTAAGATCACATTTATCGGCGGCAATGACTTCGGGAAGAAACTTGAGGAATTGGCGCTAAAGGCAAATAGCGGCAGATTTGGTGCTGCTATCCACCGCGCTGTTGCTAAGGCGGCTGGCATCGTTGCGGATGAAGTACGGAAAGAACTTGACAAGTTGAAAACTCAAAAAGCCATCTACTTGGCAAAAGGGTTGAAGCTGTACGATGTCCAGGAGTACGAGATGGAGGACTTGGAACAGAGCCTTGGCATTACGCCAATCAAAGCAGACCTCAGCGGATATATACACGCAAAAGTTGGCTTTGACGGCTACGGAAGTTTGCCGACGGAGGAATTTCCACAAGGCACACCAATTCCGATGACGGCGGCATCCATCGAACGAGGTTCATCGGTGCGAGAGAAACACCCATTCATTCGACCTGCGGTCAATAGAGTCAGAGCCGAGGCTATCCGTGTGATGGATGAGAGCATCAGCGAGGAAATTGCAGAAATCTTCGATAAATATGGACCGAACGGAATGACGCCCTGGGACGAATAAACTGGGGAGGTCCGGGGCGTGTATGGTGCCCGGGGTTTTCGCCCGCATTCCACACCCGCCCCCTTCGGGGGCACCCTCTCCCCGGGAGAGGGCAGGCGGCTACGCCGTTAAGATTTATATCAAGAACCATGCAGGCGGTGACGCCTGCGATTTTTTAACATGGAGGAAATAACATGGAGAATCTAGCAAGCGGCCGTGTGTGTACCGGCTTTAGCTATCCTGTGGTGGGCAAGTATGCCTGCGCAGGTGGCGTTGTGAGCATTACGGAAGGCATGGTGCTGGCCCGAGGCGTGGGCGTGGACATCAGCATCAATGTGGCTGGCGATAATGAATTCCCCGCCGACAACGCCCTGGCGGAGAGCGAGAACGATGTATTTGAGAGCGGCAATCTGAAGCTGACCGTGGACGGCCTTTTTGACAAGGCTAATCGGATGATCAGCGGCCAGGCCGAGCCGGAGGAAGTGACCTTCGGCGAGCAGAAGGTGAAGCTGACCAAGTATGCTGCCGATGCTGTGCCGCCCTATGTGGCTGTTGGCTTCATCGTGGAGTATAAGTCTGCCGGCAAGAGAATTTATGCTCCCACCGTAGTGGTGAAGACCAAGTTCAAGCCCGCCGGCACCAGTGCGCAGACCCGTGGCAAGACTACCAGCTGGCAGACCCAGGATCTGGAAGCTGTGATCCATCGTGCTGATGACGGTAACTGGAAGTGGGTCGGTGAAGATTTTGCTACTGAGGCAGCTGCAAAGGTGGCACTGAATGCCATCTTCGGCATTGCCACCGCTTAAGCCTATGGTTACGGTTGAAATTCGGGGGAAGAAATTCCCCCTTTGCCTGACTGTGGCGGCGCTGGATGTAATCAACGATAAGTGTAGCGGCATCGGCGGCATTATGGATTTTTTGCGGGGCAATCCCGAGCAGGTCGAGGGTTTGAACGAAGATCAGCTGCAGCAACTGGCCATGGAGGCGGCAAGCCGGGCAAAGTATAACAATGCCTGGATGCTGGGCTTGCTGATCCAGGAGGGCGAGGAGAACCGCATCATGGAGGCGCGCTTCGATGGAAGCGATACCATGCGACGGGCGGTGCCCGGGCCGGAGGAAATGGTGCATCTGTTGACACCCGGTCAGGTGTCGGGTTACCAGCTGGCCATCCTGCAGGCCGTAAATGAAAGCTTGAAACGGACATTGGAGGCCACACAAAAAAACGTGTTCCAGGGAGCGGAAGGGTAACACTTTCGACTCCCTGGATTTGCTATTTGGGGCTACAGATGGGCCTACAACGCCGGGAAGTGCTGGCTATGCCACTGGGTGATGTGCTGGACCTTATGGCGGCACGGGCCATTGCAAACGGTGTTGCAGAGGAAAAACGGAAGGCGCTAAGCGGCTGGGATGCTGCGATGCGGGTGCGGTGAGCCGTTGACCGTGGTGGGCCGATGCATCTCAATCGGCCCCTACAAGAGAATTGGGAGGTGTGGCCTATGGGCTACAATATTGGTCCTAAGATCGGTATAGATGGCGAAGCGCAATTTCGCCAGCAGATCAAGGCCATTAACAACGAGTACAAGACTCTGCAGGCCCAGACCAAAGCACTGACGGCAGAGTTTGACAAAAATGACGACCAGCAGGGGAAGCTCCGAATGCAGACCCAGCAGCTGGAAAAGCAGATCGATGCCCAGAAAAGGGCCATCCAGGCGATGGAAAAGGCCCTGGAGGAGGCCGAGCGGACTACGGGCACCAATTCCGATGCGGTGACCACGTGGCGTGGCAAGCTCTACAATGCACAGGCCACCGTGGCCGAGCTGGAAAAGGAACTAAAGGACACCGAGGACGCCCTCCAGAAGATGGAGGACGGAATTGAGGACACCGGCGACGCAGCGGATAATGCCGGCAAGGATGTGGAGAATTTTGGCGATATCCTCAAGGGCAATCTGGCGGCGGATGCCATCTGGGACAGCCTGAAGGAGGGCGCTGAGATCCTGCTTGATGTTGGCAAACAGGCTGTGGAGGCCGCTGCGGAGCTCCGGGCTGAGGGGACACAGTTTGAGCAGACCTTCGGCGACATGGAGCAGGCGGCGAACACCGCTCTGCAAAATGTAGAAAAGCAGACCGGTATTTCTGCCACTCGGATCAAGGGGGATTTTTCCACGGTCTACGCCTTCGCCAAGACCATGGGCTCGGAAAGCGCAGAGGCACTGGATATTGCTGGCCGCGCCATGGTGGCAGCGGCTGACAGAGCGGCCTACTATGACAAGACTGTGGAAGAGGTCACTGAGACCATCCAGGCCTATATTAAGGGCAATTACGCCAACGACGCTGCTCTGGGTATCGCCTCCACGGAGACCACCAGAAACGCAGCAGCGTTGGAGCGGTATGGCAAGGCTTTCAAGGAGCTGACCGAAGCCCAGAAGGTGGACACTCTGCTTGCAATGGTGGAAGCCGGTAACAAGGCCAGCGGCGCCATGGGCCAGGCGGCCCGGGAGGCCGGAGAGTGGACCAATGTGACCGGTGAGCTGGACGATGCGTGGAAACAGCTGATGGGTACGCTGGGCGATCCGATTCTGGATGCAATTACCCCGATGGTACAGGGCCTGACCGAAAGCCTGAGGGAAATGGCAGAGGTTGCGCCCGGCGAGCAGCTTAGCAAGGACATAGGAGAACTGGTTGGCGCTCTGGAAGAGGCGGAACGTGTCTATGAATCCACCGAGGCGACCACCTTTGCAACGGCGACTATGGCAGAACGGTATGTACGGGAATTGCAGGAACTGGAAGAACAGGGACTGAAGACGGCAGAAGCCCATGACCGCTACAGAACACTGGTTGAACAGCTGAACACCATCATGCCGGAGCTGAATGTGACCATCAATGAGCAGACGGGTCTGATCAACCAGAATACGGCGGCACTGCTTGGCGATGTGGAGGCATGGAAACAGGCAGCCACTACGCAAGCCATGTACGACAAAATGAAGGGTCAGCTGGAAGCTTATGGCCAGATGCAAGTAAAGGTGGCGGAGGGAAACCACCAAATCGCTAATCTGGAAACACAGCGCAAGATAAAGCTACTGGAACTTACCAAGCAGTTAAACTCTGCGGAAATTGACCGTATCGAGTATTCCAAAGCTGTGCCGAAAAATTCCAGTGTAGTTATCGAATACTACAAAGCCTATGACAAGGCAGGAAATCTAATCAAAACGTTCTCGGACACATTGGGAACGGAACAGACTGCGGCATTGAAACTGGCCAAAGAGATTAAAAACACAGGTGATGAAATCTATGGACTGGAACAGGCTGTGGCAGATGCGGAGTCTGTGATTGCCGGGTACACTGCCGATATGGACGAATTGACGACCATTATGGCGAAGCACCGCGGCGCAACGGACGAAACCACGGAAGCGGAGCGAAAGCAGCAGGAGGCCATAGCGGCCACCCAGGCGGCATTGCTGGAGCTGAAGGAAGGCTATGAGGCGACCAAGAAGAGCACCCGGGATATGCTGGACAGCTCCATCGGCCTCTGGAGTGAGATCCGGAAGGAAAGCGACTGGACAGCCAAGAAGGTGTTGCAGAATTGGCGGGATCAGATCAAGGCCTTTGACAGCTACAGCGCAAACCTGAAAAAGGCGGAGAAGATGGGTATTTCCGAAGAAATCATCAAGGCTCTTTCTGATGGCAGCCAGGACAGCATGCAGATCCTGGATGCTATGGTCAACCAATCGCAATACTCTGTAGGTGAGATCAATGCGGCATTTACGGATCTGGGCATTGCCAAGGACAACGCAACAGATGCTCTGATGGCCCTGGATAACACCTTCCAGGACGCCTATGACGATCTTGTTGCGGATGCCGAAAAGGCCGGTGTCGAGATTGTGGACGGCATTGCTAAAGCCATCGAGGACAATGCCTACAAGGTGGAAAATGCGATCAGCGGCAGCCTGGCGGATGAATTATCCGACCTTATGAGCAGCTTGCCATATTTAGAACAACAGGCGGCCACGTTGCCACAGATCGAAGATTACATCGGCATCGACAGCCAGTTTGCGGCGGATTATCATGCCGATGCTGAGAGCCTGGCAAGTGCGCTTGGCAACGATAAGTACCATATTTGGGAAAACACAAAGGCACCGCAAGTCGCGAACCACATTCAAATAGATGTGACGCAGCTGCCCGGCGAGAGTGGTGAGGAATTCGCTCAGCGGGTGGCGCAGATCATCCAGGATGACTACGAACGAAAGGCGGGTGGTTTAGGTGGATAATTTCTTTATGTTCAACGGTAGGGGAACGCTGGAATTCGGTATGGCTGTAGAAAAGAGGCCCAACCAGAACGCACCCAAGCGCCGCCGGACAACGGTAAAAATCCCCGGCAGGTATGGTGATCTGCATTTTGATGAGGAGTGCATTGAAAATCAAACGCTACAGTACGATGTTTGGTTCCGTGACAAGTTGCCCACGCCGGAGCAGGCCCACGCTGTAAAGGCTTGGCTACTGGCCCCAAAGGGGTACAGCCGGTTGGAGGACAAGTACGACCCGGGTCATTTCCGTCTGGCCAGTTTTGTCGGCCCTATGGACATCGCTGATGTACTGGGTCGGTATGGCAGGTGCAAGATCAAATTTGACTGCGATCCCCGGGCCTTCCGCAAAGACGGCGAATTCCCAATTAAGTTGGAAAACGGCAGCACTCTGTACAGTCCCACTGCTTTCGAGGCCACGCCCATGATCTATGTGTACGGCAACGGCGCTGGCTGGGTACGGGTGGGGGATGTTACTGTGGAGATTCGGGAGATGACCACCGGCATGGTGCTGGACTGTGAAAACCTGAACGCATACGCCCTGGGCGAGCTGGGGCAGAGCTTAAACGGAGATATTTATGCCCCGCTGTTCCCGGTGATTGCCCCCGGTGATAATCTTGTCACTTTCGGCGGCGGTGTAGAAAAGGTCGAAATCGTGCCAAGGTGGTGGGATGTATGATCAGAGTGAGAAAACCCCGACTGTATGAGGCCGGGACCCTGGAATTTCATAATAACGGCATCGGCATCTTGGTGGACGCGCTGCAATGTCTGGTAAAGCAGGCATTTGGCAGCATGGTGCTGGAAATGGAATACCCGGTGGCGGGCCGATTCTTCAAGGAACTGACCTACCGGCGCATTATCCTGGCAGAGAGTGAACCGCTGAAGGATATGCAGCCGTTCTCCATTTACCGGATCATTCCCTCCTCCAGCGGCAGCGTGAAGATCTACGCAAACCATGTTTGCTATGATTTGCAGGGCAAACCGGTGCGGCCCTTTACGGCAGATACGGCTCCGGAGGCCATGGCGAAGCTGAAAGAGAACGCCATGGAGGAGCATCCTTTCACGTTTGAGACCGATGTGGGAAGAAACGGAAAGTTTGTCCTCAAGCAGCCGGCGGCCACCTGGTCTATCCTGGGCGGTGTGGAGGGCTCTATTCTGGATGTTTACCACGGTGAGTATGAATTCGACAACTACACCGTTCGGCTGCTGACGCGGCGCGGAGCCGACAGGGGCGTATCTTTGCGGTATGGAAAAAACCTGCAGAGCCTGGAGCAGGATGCCAACTGCGCCGGGTGCTATACCGGTATCGTACCCTACTGGGTGGATGCCAGCACCGGCGATGCGATATATGCAGAATCTGTGAAAGCTGAGGGTAATTTTGGCTACAGTCGGATCAACCCCGTGGATTTTACCAGCAAATTCGAGAGCAAGCCTACCAAGGCTCAGCTTGCAGAAATTGGCGCGCAGTACATCAAGGATAACGACATCGGCAAGCCCAATGTGAGCATCAAGGTGGAGTTTGTGCCGTTGGATCAGACGGAGGAGCTGCAGCACCTGGCTCTGCTGGAGCGGGTGCAGTTTGGCGACACGGTGCACGTGTTCTTCCCGAAGCTTACGGTGGATGTGGCAGCCAGGGTGGTGGAGACTACCTTTGACGCCCTCCGGGGTCGTTACAAGGAAGTGACCATCGGCAAGGCCAAGCACAGCCTGTCGGATCTGATGGTGAGCCAGGCACAGCAGATCGAGAAGATTCCCCAGGGAACGGCGTTGCAGATCGCTATGGCCCAGGCAACGGCGGCGATCCTGGGTGCCAAGGGCGGCGCGGTGCGGCATTTGGACACCGATGGTGACGGTATGCCGGACACCATCTATGTGGCGGACAACGCCGACCCGGCCAAGGCCAAGAACGTGTGGCGGTGGAATTACATGGGCTGGGGCCGCAGCACCAACGGTGTGAATGGCCCATTTACCATGGCTGCTACCCTGGAGGGCGGCTTTGTGGCGGATTTTATCACATCGGGCACCCTCAAAGCAGACCTCATAAAGGCAGGCACGTTGGATGCTGCCATGATTAAGGTGATCAACCTGAGCGCCGAAAGCATTACCACCGGTAAGCTGAGCGTTGACCGGCTGGATGTGGACAAGCTGGTGGTGAAGTGGCTGGAAGCGATCGAAGAGCGCGAGGATGGCTTCAAGGGCATCGTGAAGACCGACACGGGCCGGGTAAAAATGTACAGCGATGATGGAAGCGTAGTCAGAGAAGTGATCAACATTGGCGTTGAGAACAATGACACCGACAACTTTGCAAGTAACTATGGACGTATTATTGTGCGCAGTTATCGAGAGGGCGTGGAGGACTACCGCATCAGCATTGAGGGCAATGCGATTAACACCTATAAGGACGGTGAACAGATTGCCGCCTATATTCAGGGAATGCTGCAATATTACGGCGATGCTGAAACGGAGCCTTTGATGGCCCTGAGCCAGTATAAGCTGGAGTACAGACTGGGTGATCATGCTGCCGAGTTCGGCATGGGCGATAATGGCGGATATGCGCAAATTGCAAGCCTTTACCCTTCCGGAACGGGCAATATGCAATGGGAGTACATCGAGGCTATCGGCAAGACGGTACTGGTGAAGACGTCATAACAGGAGGGATTTACTAAGTGATTATTACACATAACATCCGAATGGATTTGGTGCGGGTGCAGCACATTGCGGCCGTGGAGGTCATGCAGGATGACAAATACAGCCGGGATATTGCCATCATGCTGACGGCCAATCATGTGCCCTGGAATATTCCGGAGGGCACCACGGCAATGATCCGGTATAAGCGGCGCCTCGGTGGCACCGGTGGCAATTATGACACCCTGCCGGACGGCTCTGCTGCCTACAGATTCCAAGGAAATGCGCTGACAGTGGCATTGGCGCCGCAGGTGACCATCGTGCCCGGTGTGGTTGAGCTGTCCGTTGGGCTGATCAAAGGCGAGCGTTTGCTCAACATTTTCACCATTTGCATCCATGTGCAGCCTAACCCCGGTTTGAACATCGACGCATCGGAGCTGACGCCTGACGTGTATCAGGAGATCCTGTCCGCCTATGCTATGCTCGCCAACAGAGTGACCAACCTTGCCACCCTGCAGGAGGGCAGCACCACCGGTGACGCAGAGCTGCAGGATATTCGGGTGGGCCACGACGGCACTATCTACGGCAATGCCGGCGATGCCGTTCGGGAACAGGCAAAACAGGCTATTGCCGCAGCAGGTATGAGCAATGAAGAGCTGCAGGACATCCGTGTAGGCCACGACGGCACCACCTACCGCAACGCCGGCGAGGCCGTTCGGGAACAGGTTGGTAAGCTGCACGATGAGATTTCCAACATTCCCGAATTTGTCCGCATTGGTGGCAACGATGAAGGAACGGAAGAACCCGTTGAACCGGAAGTCCCTGTTGATCCTGAAGAACCGACAACCGAAGAATACAACCTTATCACCCTTGCAACCGAGGTTAGCACACCCGACGAACTGATAGCCTATGATGGAATTGCCATCGTAAAGGGGTACAGAGTAGGTGGCGCAAGTGGCAAACTTGCTCTTTCGGAACAGGAAGATACTGGCGTGCTGAAAGTACCCGTTCAATCGGGTGACGTTATTCGTCAAAAACTTGCTTCTTGGTGGAACGGGGCAAACGCTACCACGGCGCTGAACTACATTGTGTTTTGCGATGATGATGGAAACGCATCTTTTCAGAATCTCTATTTTGGTGGTAACTCATCCGCAAACTATCTTGATATTAGAGAAAATGGAGCTGTAGTGCCAGCTGGCAAAACCTATGCTTTTGTATTAGTTAAGAACAAGTATACAAGCGATAGTATTTCTGGTTATCACACTAACGGCTATGCGGCTGAAATAATCACCAAAAATGCAGATGCAAGTTTGACTGCATACGATGGGACAGCGGAAGCAGAAGATTATGTGCCTGTTGCGGAACGAAACAGTTCTGCAACCTACGTTTCTCGCACAACCGATGGCGAAACCTATTACGAAGCGGTAGACGATGTTCGTATTGCTCGGTATGAAGATGCTGTTAAAGCATTAGAATCCGACATTGAATCATTTGGCTCCAATATTGCAGATGTAAGAGAACAACTCGCCACGCTGCAAGCAGGAGCAGACGGCGACACTAACAATTTGTTAGATGTTGGCAAAAACTTAATCAACGAGAGTGAACTTGAAGTTGGCGGCATTACTAATGCGGGTTCGGATAACGATACGGCAACAACCTTTAGGCGTACCCCTTATATCTACCTTGAAGCCGGAAGCTATATCTACTCAAACAATGCCGCTTCCTATACCAATTTCCGAGTTTGCATCTATGACTTGAATAAAACCTTTGAGACGACACAAAACGGTGCTGGAACAAACGCTTTTACCATCGATGCTCCGAGATATATTCGTATTCATGATTCTTCAAATAGAACTTATATGCAACTCGAAAAGGGCACAGAAGCAACCGAGTATGAGCCGTACTCCAGAAAGCTAAAAGCGGAGCTTATCCCGGTTGAAAAACTTAACATCCCTGTTGTGGACGATAAAGTTCATGACAGCCCCAACGCGGTGTCGAGCAGAGCCGTCAAGAGTGAAATTGACGGGATAACCGAAACGCTATTCGAACTGGGCAAGAACCTATTGGATGAAACGTTGTTTGAGACTGGTGCATTGGATTCCAAGGGCGCAGAAAACGATACAACAACAGCGTTTAAGCGCACCCAGTTTATTTGCCTTAGTGCAGGTAGCTATGTCTATTCTAATGAATCCAATGCCTATAACAATTTCCGAGTTTGTATCTATGATATTGATAAAAAATTCGTGTCCACGGCAAATGGTGCAGGGAGCAATGTGTTTACTCTTGATAATTCTGGATATGTCCGCATACATGACAGCATCAAAATCAACAAGAATCAAATTGAAGCTGGCACAGTAGCAACGGAGTATGTGAAATATGAGTATGCACTTAGAAGCGAGCGTATACCAAACAGCGTGGTGCGAAACAACTTCGAAGGTGGAACCATTCTTTTTGACGGTGACAGCATTACTGCTGGAGACGGTTTTACAGTAGCAGAAAAGAGCACCATCATTTATCCAGCTATTGTTGGCAAAAAACTCGGCATGAAAGTAATCAATAAGGCTATTGGCGGTTCTGCGATCGCAAGCAATCCAAGCAACGAAACGAGAAACCCAATGGTGTTGCGATATGACTATGAGGATACAAACGAAGCGGATATTGTGTATATTGCCATAGGTACAAACGACTGGGCGTACCAGTATACCCCTATTGGAACAATGGAAGATCGTGAGGCAACCACATTTTATGGTGCGTTGCATCTGTTGTGTCAGGGATTATTGCATAAATATCCTGGTAAACCTATCATCTTTGCAACGCCGATTAAGAGGAAGGTGCTCGCCGCCCACACATCGCCTACGGAATACTTGAGAAACGGTAAGACCCTCAAAGAATATGGCGAAATGATAAAAGAGGTATGTGATTACTACAGTATTCCAGTTGTAGATATGTATAGCGAGTGCTGCTTGACCCCGTTTGAAGATGAACAGAGAGAATGGTATTTTCAAGAAACGAATGGCACAGGCGTTCATCCTAATGCAGAAGGACAAGCAATTCTGGCAAGACGGGTTGTCGGTTTCTTGAAAAGCATTATTGGGTGATTTAATATCCACCAAACATTAAACAGAAAAAATAATAAAGCACCACCCTTTGGGGTGGTGCTACGCCAAAGGAGGACAACACTATGGCAAATTTTATTCCGAGGCTTAAGGCCCCGGAAAAGACGGACAAGCATTACCTGCACACCAGCGCCGGCGGCGTCAATGAATGTGTCCATATCAAAAACGGCTCGGTGCTGCCCAACTGTGTGGGCTATGCATGGGGGCGCTGGTATGAGCTGCTGGGCAAAGAGCCGAAGCTGAGCAAGAGCAACGCCGAGGTATGGTTCCGCAAGGAGGATGGCTACGAGCGGGGGCTGGTGCCCAAGTTGGGCGCTGTGATCTGCTGGGGCAAAGGTGTGGTGGGCGTTGGCAAGGACGGTGCCGGCCATGTGGCTATTGTGGAGCAGACCAACGCAGACGGCTCCATCGTGACTTCCAACAGCGGCTATGGCGGCAGCCGGTGGTACAAAAAGACCATCAAGCCGCCCTACACACTGAAGGGCTACGACTTTCAGGGGTTCATTTATCTGCCCATGGAGTTCGATGCACCTCAGGTTATCTACCGGGTGTATGCCGACGGTAAGTGGCAGGAGGAGGTTTCTGGCGACGGCTCCTGTGCTGGGCTGGTGGGCAAGGAGATCTCCGGTATTCAGGTGCGGCTTTCCACATGCAACAAGGTGACAATTCGATCCCACATCAGCGGCAGGGGAGAGCTGAATTGGCTTTCCGCTGTGTCCAAGTGGGACGATACCAGTGAGGGTTACTCCGGCTGGAAGGGCAAACCCACCGACTGCATCGCCTTGAAGGCAGAGGGACACCAGCTGCGCTACCGGGTACATATCAAGGATGGCGACTGGCTGCCATGGGTGACCGGCTACTCCATTCTGGATTACCACAACGGCTTCGCCGGTGTGTACGGCAAGCTCATCGATGCCGTGCAGATCACGGTGGTAGAGTGAGGAGGGGCTGCGAGTGGATGTACTGATCGCTATCCTGGGCGGCAGCGTGGGCGCTGCGCTGGTGGCCGGATTCTTCGGCGTGTGGACCACAAAATTTAAGCGCAAGGCCGAAAAGGAAGACCGGGCCGAAAATATCAGGGTGGCGGATTGTGCCACCCGTGGCGCAGAAATCAAAGCGCTGAGTGATCGTCTGGATATTGCCCTGCTGGCTGATCGCGTGATTCTCTATGACCGCATTAAGCATCTGGGAAAATCCTATATTGAGAGGGGCTGGGTGACCGTGGAGGAGCTGGAGGACTTGAACATGATGCACGAAGTGTACCATGACAAGGACAAGCTCGATGGCAACGGCTTCCTGGATAATTTGATGCATACCGTAAACCATCAGCTCGAAAAACGGGCTAAATAAATTTTTAGGAGGATACATACCATGAAGGAAAGATTTGCAAACCTGCTGACCGTGAAATCCATTATGACCCTTGCACTGACGTTGGTGTTCTGTGTGCTGGCCCTGTGCGGCACCATCTCCGGCGGGGAGTTTCTGTCCATCTTCACGATGGTCGTCGCCTTCTACTTCGGTACGCAGGCTACCAAGAAAGCCCAGACCGAGGAAAAAATGCAGACCGATGTGGAGGTGGAACTGGTCAAGGAACTGCCGGATACTATCCCTGCGACCATGGACAATGCAACCTATGAGCAGCACCACCCTTCCAGTGTAGGCTAATTCCAAATTGAGTAGAAATTTCCCCCTCTTGGGTGGCCGAGTGGCCTGGGAGGGGGATTTTTGCGTGGCAAAATTTGTCGTAAAATAACAAATGGACAGGGTATTGACAATTGTGTTACAATAAATTAGTAGGGGTGTATACTTAGTACAAATCACTACTGTAGACGAACGATTGGTTGTTAATTGTGTTATGTGTCTGCTTTTTTACATAAGATACATTAAAACGTGTTAGTGTAAGGAGTGGAGGGAAGGAGATGTACTGGAATATGCCGGATTATCAAATTGCCCGTGATAAGGCCGCAGAAATATTGAAAATGATCCCCTATGATCCTGAAGAGATGATACGCACGAATGATATCATTAAGGCAGTTGAAAAAAAACTGAATGTGGATGTGAAGTTCACTAAGTTTGATTTTGCTGCCTTGAATAGCGGGGGTAGGCGCAGTTCTTTTGCGCGATGCGGTGCAATGATGTATATATCAAATGGAAAGAATGGCCGCAAGGCTGCTATCCTTTTGAATGAAAAGGAAACACCGGAAATGGTTAGATTCTCCCTTGTTCACGAGTTGGGACACCTGGTTACGACTGATTGGGATGCGTTGAAAACTTGCCATGTTAGCATGCATGTAGATATGGATATAACATCCATTCCTGACAAACTTCTAAAAGAATCAAAAGATAATGATGCTAAGCACAGTTACTTGGTTAATGAGCAAATTGCCAACATTTTTGCACTTCTTGTTCTCATTCCGTACGATTCACTTATGAAAGCAATTTCGAAGTATAAATCAATAGAAGCTGTTGCGGAGTTTTTTGGAGTTGAAAGGAATGCTGTTGTTTCTAGGTTAATGCTTGAGAGTAAAGTGGGAAGTTAATATGGAAGAGACATGTACAAACCAATTAGATACGGAAAAGCCACTTGCTGTGCAAGAGGAAAAACCGACTGCTGTTCGTGAGGAACAACCTACGGCGGAACAAAATGAACAATCTGAAGCGCCTGAGATGAATAACGACTTCTTCGTTAAGAGTTCTGAGGATTTACTAAAACTGGCCAAAGAAGCTTATGCTGCAATACAGGAAGCGGAGAAAGCCGATCAACCGCCGGAACCCGAAATTTTTTGGGAAGATGACGCAGATCCTATGGATGATAGATTAAAAGCAAAATCAGAAGACGCTTATATTGATATAGCTAACCAGATTGTTACTTGTGCAACTATCCAGTTAGGCGAACAAAACGAAAGTAAAAATACGCTAAAGAAAATTTTTACTATTTTCTTTGTTGTTTTGCTTAGTGCGCAATATATGGCGTTGGCTGCGTTGCTATTCATCCGTGCGTTTCAAAAAGAATCGCTATTGACCGACACAGTGATTATTACATACATAACATCTGTTTTTTTGGAAACTCTTGGAGCGGTTATCATCATGATTCGATATGCGTTTGCGTCCGATCAAGAAACCAAGGTGCTATCGATCTTAAATAGCATAATTGATCGATTCAAGAAATTCTCGAACTAATACTATTTGATTCCGCAAATGGGTGAAGTACCCCCTCCTGGGCGGCCTGATGGCTGACCTGGGAGGGGGATCTTTGCGTTATTATTTTGATAAGGGAAACAATAAGGGAAACATATCGGACACAAAATAGCACAATAGGTGTTTCCTGAACATTACAACGCGTAAAACGGTACAAAAGAATTAAAAAACCGGTATTCAAAAAGAATACCGGTTTTTCGTTTCTGGCGGAGCAGGAGGGATTTGAACCCTCGGTACCCTTTTGGGGTACACACGATTTCCAGTCGTGCCCGTTATGACCACTTCGATACTGCTCCATATTTTGTTCGCTGCTCGCAGACAGCTTTGATATAATACATCGTTTGCTTCCATTTGTCAAGCATTATTTTTTGATTTTTGACATATTTTTCTGGAAGGTAAAAGTATAGGGCCGCATCCATGCATAGATGCGGCCATTCCAATCAAAGCAGAAGATCCAGGTTGGGAAATAGGGGCTGGCTGATTAGCTCTGCCGCAATTGTGCCCATTTCTTCAGCGCTACGGGGAAAACCCTCCTTGTGCCAGGAAAGCATGATGCTCATAAGCCCGCTAATACAGAATAGAGTGATCTGTTTTTTCTCATATTCGGTTTTATGCCAAAGAAAACGAGCAGGAATCAGCTTGTGGCTGGCTATATGGTTGAGCGTCCGTTCTACAAGGTAAGCGCTCATTCGATTTTTTTCCAGAACTTCTAAAAGCTCCGTGTGTTGCAGCCAGAACTTGAAAAATTGAGCGAAATCCTTCGCTGGCGTTCGGTGCTCTCCTTCTTTATATACCACATTAAAGCTTTCGTATTCCAGCATCGTGTGATCCAGAAGGGCATTGAGTGCGCCATCTTTGCTGCAAAAATAACGGTAGAATGATTTGCGGGGAATTTGCAGATGTTCACACAGATCACTGACAGTGATATCTTCATAACGCTGCAAGGTCATCAACTTCATGAGTCCCAATTCCATTTCACGTTGCCTTGCGGCGGAATGCTCTGTTTTACATATCTTATACATGTCTTTTTCCTTCCGCTTCCTATTATTTTTGAATATTATAACATCTTTTGCAAAATATGCAATGGTTTTGTAGATAGTATACAATGACAAAGCCGCAAAATTAGTTGGCGGTGTCACAAAAGCGTCGAATTGTCCCCTTGCCGTATATTTATATCTTCGTTTATAATCGTCATGACTGTGAGAATATCTTGCAGATAAATAAGGAGGAAGATATTATGGCAAGGAAACCCGTCCAACTGGACGAAAAGGGTTATCGAAAGTTTGGTATTCGTGACAAAGTTGCCTACGCTGCAGGCGACCTTGGTTGCAATATGAGCTTCTCGCTGAAAGGTACGGTCCAGACCTTCTGGCTGGTTTACATGATGATGGAGACTGGCCTTTTGTCCGCTCTGCTGATTTTGGTACAGGTATGGGACGCTATCAATGACCCCATGATCGGAACCATCATCGACAATGACAAGAGAAACTACCGCCGCGGTAAGTTTAAGCAGTACATCTTCATTGGTGCCTGTGGCCTTTTGGTTGGCGGTGCCGCTGTGTTCCTGCCTCTGCCCAATGCGGACACCTGGCTGAAGGCTGTCCTGTTTATTCTCGGCTATGTTATTTGGGACGCATTCTACACCATTGCCAATGTTCCCTACGGCACTATGCTGAATGTGATCACCGAGGATGTGGGTGAGCGTGCACAGCTGTCTACCTGGCGTTCCATTGGCTCCATGATCGGTAATATGCTGCCCATGATGCTGCTGCCCATGATCATTTGGGAAGATGTTACCTATGATGGCACCGGCAAGATTCCCAATATGGAGGGTGTTTTCCATAATAAACCCGCGGCTTACGGCGGTGAGGCTTATGAAATTGGCGAGGTCATGAAGAACCCCCTGACCGGTGCGGATGTTCAGATTCTGTATGGCGACCGCGTCTTCTGGGCTGCTTTGATGATGGGTATTTTGGGCTTCCTCTGCTTCATGTTCATGATCAATAAGATCACCATCCGTGTGGATGAAAATTCTGTCAAGACCAATGAGGGCGGCGAAAAGTTCAATGTCCTTAAGGCTTTCGGCAACTTCATGAGAAACCGTCCTGCGATTGGTGCTACGATTGCTGCCATGGGTATGTTCCTGGGCATGAATGCGGCTTCCACTGCCAACACCGTTATGTTTGCCACTTACTTCGGCATGGCCAAGTACTCCGGCATTGTTCAGATCATCGGTTTCCTTCCCATGTTTATCTTTATGCCCTTTATCACAAAGATCGTGAAGAAATACGGTAAGAAAGAAGCCTCTGTAGTTGGCACTCTGGGATCTGTTCTTGGTGGCATCGTCATGCTGATCTTCCCCCTGATCTCCGATAAGACTGTTGCTCTGGTCATCTATCTGCTTGGCCTGGTGGTTTTCGGTGTCGGTATGGGCACCTACACCTGCGTTTCCTGGGCGATGATGGGTGATGCCATCGACTATAACGAGTGGAAGTTTGGCAAGCGTGAGGAGGGCACTGTTTATTCCCTGCATTCTTTCTTCCGTAAGCTGGCCCAGGGTGTTGGTCCGTCCCTTGTTCTGCTGATCATGGGTTGGCTGGGTTACAATTCCGCACTTGGCACCATTGGTCAGAGTGCTGAAACCGCCAAGAATATATGCTGGCTGGTTGCCGGCCTGTACATGTTCAGCGCTGTTGTTCAGCTGATCGGTCTGGGTATCGTTTATAATCTGGACAAGAAGACGGTGGAAAAGATGAGCACTGATCTTGCTGCCCGCAAGAAGTAATCCGATATTTTGGCTAGAGTTTACCCCGCCGGTACAAAAACCGGCGGGGATGTTTTTATAATTGCAGCGCGTTGTATAGTTCGTCCATGGTGGTGGTGATGGTTGCGCCGGCGGATTCCATATTTGCGACGACCCCGTAACCCCAGGAGACGGCTACGCAGGGAATGCCATGAAAGGCAGCCCCCTTCACATCATAGATGGTGTCACCAACCATGATCAGGTTATCTTTCTTTTCCAGTAAGGTCAACAGATGCTCGATAACAGCTTCTTTTGTATTTCGCTTGCCGTCTGAGGCGGCTCCACAGATGATCTGAAAATACTGTGCAAGATCAAAATGCTTTAGAATATTCTGTGCCATCGTTTCCGGCTTGGAAGTGGCGACATACAGTTTGTGACCATCGTTAGTAAGCTGTTGAAGCACTTGACGGATTCCGGGGTAGGGAAAGTTTTCAAACTGTCCTACGGCCAGATAGTGCTTGCGATAAAATTCAACAGCATTGTTTAGTTCCGACTCCGCAATTCCATAGCGTCGGAAACTGTCAATGAGGGGAGGCCCGACGATGCTGCGCAGTTCCTCTCGGCTGGGGACAGGCAGTCCGTAATGGGCAAGTGTCAGCTCTGCGCAGTGCATGATGCCTTCGCCTGAGTCTGTTAATGTGCCGTCCAGATCAAACAGGATTTGTTTCATAGCATTCTCCATTTCTTATGTATAGCACGCTGATGCGTGCAGTTTTTAGTTTTCAGTATGAATGTCCGGTGTTGTCCGCAGGGGAAAAACTGTAAGTTGGTTACTTTCCAGTGGACACGCATGCATTCGAACTGCCGTGAGCCGGCTGTTGTCATAGGTGGTGTAGTAATAGATTCCTGCACCTGTATCGCAGCAACTACTATAAATGGTGATGTGATCACTGCCATCTTCCGACAATACACTGCCCCTAGGTATCGCTACGGAAGAGAGAATGTGGAAAAATTGGCTGACATCCTGTTCTGCGGATGCGGAATATTCCTTTACGAATGCGGCACGGACAAAGCGTGACGCGGAAGAGAAATCACCGGGCAGACCCATTGCCCCCATAGCGCTGCTGTATGGCTGCATTTCAATGCTGCCAAATGGTAGCTTATATTCCTTTGGCGTCAAGTTTCTGAAATCTGCCAGGTGGTATAGATGGTAGTCAAAAGGGGGATTGTTGGTCAGTACTCCAATTGGATTGTCATAGATCTTCAGACCGTCGGCCATCGGTTCTACGGCCAGACTGCCTGTTTTGTCTGCGATCATCCAATGCAGTGGTGACAGGGAATATTCCCTATTGAACGGTAGCTTCCATATACTGCACTTTTGCAGAATAGCCTTTGCTTCCGTAAGGTCTTTGCACTGGCTGAGGATCCATGGAATCAGTTCAAAAGGCGCAATGTTGGTTTTTCCACGGGCTTTTGAAAGATAGGTGGCATTGTTGGGGAAATTTAGGCCTGCGATGCTAAGTCCATGCTCGTTGGTCGCCTCATAATACAGCGGATACCCATCCGCAACCGTAGCCATGCCGATCATGGCATGGTGCTGTGACAAATGGGTACAATTGCGAAAGGTGAAAGGAAAGTTTCGGGGCGTGACCACTACCTGCTCCTGATAAGAATAGGAAAGATCAAGATTTCGCCCGAAGTAATGGCTGGCCTTACCGTGGTAACTGATAGCAGTGCACATAGAGTCTCCTTGCAAATTTATATTGCATTTCACGGATTCCTTGTCTATAATATATCCATATTATTTCCAGAATGCAAGGAATTTAGTCGTATATGAAGGCATTTGTCCTGCAATGAAATCCCTAAAAGAATTGGATGGGAGGCATAACGATGCTGATCTGCCCTGTATGTGGTGAACAATTAAATCAACACGCCTGTGTTCTTCGCTGTGCACGGGGACATAGCTTCGATCTGGCCAAGGAGGGCTATGTGAACTTGCTTCGCAGCGGAAAAAGCGGTGACTTGATCGGCGATGACAAGTTTTCCGCCCGCAGCCGACGGGATTTTTTGAATAAGGGTTACTATCGCGCACTAAAGGATGAACTTTGCCGAATTTTTGCGGATAAGCAGGGAAGTGTGCTGGATATTTGCTGTGGCGAGGGCTATTATACTTCCGCATTGGGTGAAAATAGTAATTTACAGGTCTATGGATTTGATATTTCCCGGGAAATGGTGCGCCTTGCAGCCAAGCGCGGCAACGGTAGATATTTTGTGGCCAATATGGCATCAATTCCTATTGCGGATGAAACCATGGATTACGCGGTACACCTGTTTGCACCGTTCCAGGAAGAGTCCTTTGCCCGTGTGCTGAAACCAGGCGGTATTTTCTATACTGTGGTACCCGGCAGATTTCATCTGTGGGGCTTAAAACAGGCCTTGTATGACACACCCTATGAAAATGATGAAAAGCTGCCGCATACAGATCTTTTGCGGCATATTTCCACTGTAAAGGTCAGTGCAAACATTGTTTTGTCTTCGCAGGAGGATATTCATGCGGTGTTTCGCATGACACCCTACTATTTCCATACCTCTGAAAAGGATAAATTGAAATTGGCATCACTGGATCAACTGCAGACGCAGGTGGAATTTGTGATCGCTGCTTATGAAAAGGTGACAGGAGCATAATATGACAAAACTTCTGCTTCGCATATTCGCGAAAAACGGTGACAGGGGCGCTGTCGGTAGATTATCCGGCATGACGGGCGTTGTCTGTAATTTGTTCCTTGCTGCTGCAAAACTGGTGGTAGGTATTATTTCAGGTTCTGTATCTGTTACCGCTGACGCTATGAACAATGTCTCTGATGCTACCAGCTCCGTGGTGACCTTTGTTGGCTTCAAATTGGCTGAGCGCCCGGCAGATGAAGAGCATCCCTATGGCCATGCCAGATATGAGTATTTGTCAGCGCTGGTAGTATCCGCCATTATTTTGTTGATCGGATTTGAACTGGGCAAGTCTTCTGTTCAGAAGTTGATCTGGCCGTCGGAAACTGTATTCAATGCCATGCTGGTGCCTGTGCTGTTGGGCTCTATTCTGGTGAAGCTTTGGTTGTATTTGTTCAACTGTAAGCTTGGTAATCAGATCCACTCTGACGCACTGCTGGCTTCCGCAATGGACAGCCGAAACGATTGTGTGGCTACACTGGCGGTTCTTATTTGCTCGCTGATCGAACGTTTTACCGGCTTCGGCCTGGATGGCTTTGTTGGTCTGGCTGTTTCTGTGTTCATTCTGTACAGCGGTATCAAGCTGGCAAAAGAGACCATCAGCCCCTTGCTGGGTGAGAATGCCTCCCCGGAATTGCAGACTTTGATCGTGGATTATGTCAGCAGCCATCCCAAAGTGCTGGGCTATCATGATTTGTATGTTCATGATTATGGTCCCGGGCGTCGTTTTGCTTCGCTGCATGTGGAGATGGACAGCAGGGAAGACCCACTTGCCTGCCATGAGATTATCGATGATCTGGAACGGGAATGTATGACCAGCCATGGTATTCAGCTGGTGATCCACTATGATCCTGTGGTGACGGATGATCCGGAATTGACAAGGCTGCGGCAGCTGGTAGATGCGAGCCTGACGGTTTTCGATAGCCGACTGCGTACCCATGATTTTCGTATGGTAAGTGGCGTTGGACATACCAATCTGATCTTTGATATTGCGCTGCCGGAAGCATTGCGTAAACAGGAGAGTGCTATCCGTCAGCATCTGCATCAATGCCTTGCCCAGGAAGAGAAAACTTATTATGCTGTCATCACTTTTGACAGCTCTGCGTTTGATCCCCATCATGATCACTGATCAACTGTAATAACCGTCATAAAACAGGCGTAGCCTGAGAAAATTAGAGAGGTAGAAAAATGTTTGAAAAAGTGTTTAAGCTCAAAGAAAACAAAACAACAGTAAAGACAGAAATCATGGCAGGCCTGACTACTTTTATGACTATGGCCTACATCGTTGCGCTCAATCCCAACCTGCTGACCGATTGGGGCAAAGGCGGCCAGCAGCTGTGGAACGGTGTATTCATGGCAACCTGTATGGCATCTGCCATCGGCATTTTCTGCATGGCTTTTCTGGCGAATAAGCCCTTTGCATTGGCACCAGGCATGGGCCTGAACAGCTTCTTTGCTGTGGTGGTGGGCAATATCGTTGCGATGACCGGTATGACCTATGTGGCATCCTTCCAAGCTGCTCTGATCATAATTCTGGCTGAGGGTATCGTGTTTACGATCCTTTCTCTGTTTAATGTTCGTGAGAAGATTGTAGAATCCATTCCTCTTGGCATCCGTCTGGGTATATCTCCCGCAATTGGTATTATGCTGATGAATATTGGCCTTGGCTCCAACGCCGGTGTTTTGGGCGCATTTGACCCGGTGACCGGTTCGACTCCCACATTCTATGTGCTTAGGGACTTCTTTGGCGCGCTGACGCCTTCTGTGATCGAGGGCAACATGACAGCAGCAGGTGCCAATTATGGCGAAATGGTATTGACTGTTGCTACCATGTTTGCGGGCCTGCTGGCCATCATCGTCATGTCCAAAAAGGGCTTCAAAGGTGCTGTTCTTTACGGAATGTTGATTGCGTCTGTCATTTTCTGGGGCGGACAGTGGCTGATTCTGGGCGTCGATCCCTTTGCCCAGCTGAAGGACGCTTCCTTCCTGCCTCCTTTCAAGGATTTGGTGGATGTGACCCTTTTCAAGTTCAACTGGCTGGGCTTTATGGAGGTTGGCTGGTTCACTGTGATCACGCTGATCATAACCTTCTGTGTGATTGATATGTTCGATACCATTGGCACCTTGGTTGGCACTGCTTCCCGTGCCAATATGGTGGACGAAAAAGGCAATATGCCCAAGATGAAAGAAGCGCTGCTGGCTGATGCCATCGGCACCATTGCCGGTGCCTGCTCCGGCACTTCCACAGTTACTACCTTTGTGGAATCTGCTGCCGGCGTGGAGGCTGGTGGACGAACCGGTCTGACGGCGCTTACTACCGGCATTTTGTTCCTGGCTTGTATCTTTATTGCTCCCGTTGCCGCCATTATTCCTCCTGCAGCCACATCTGCGGCTCTGATCTATGTGGGCGTGCTGATGCTGCAGGGCCTAAAGAATGTGGATTTTTCCGATATGGATCAGATGGTGCCTGTCAGCCTGATGCTGATTGCCATGCCTGTTTCCGGCTCCATCGGCCATGGTATTGGTCTTGGCCTGGTGAGCTACACCCTGATCAAGCTCTTCAGCGGAAAGGCGAAGGAAGTTTCTCTGCTGACCTATGTGATTTCCCTGTTGTTCCTAGTAAAGTTCTTCCTTGTCGTTTGACAGGATTAAGAAAAGCACCGCTTTTGCGGTGCTTTTCTATTTTTAGGTTACAGGGAATAGTCGTATTCCTCATATTTGGAAAAATCCACAGCCTTGGTTTTGCAGGGCACGCGTTTCATGGGATCATAGGAAAAAGACAGGCAGTGGTCCTCTGGTGCTTTGATGCCCTTCTTCGGACAGTGGATCTGATCTTCATTCAGTTGGGTCGCATGGCTACAGTAGGCACATTGGGGCTGTATTTTCTTACGAAATAACATGGTAGTTACCTCCGGTTTGCTTTTCCGCCATTATACAATATAGCGGGGAAGAATGCTATCGCTTTTTTTCGTTTTTTTGTGAAATAATAGTGAGCGCAGATGAAAATTATAAGAATCGGAAAAAGAAAACAGGCCATTTCCCGGGAAATTACAGCAGTGGCGAGGAAGGTGCTTAGAAAGGCATGCAGGATCTTGCCCGGAAGGTATCGTGAGGTGTCCATTCCGTCACAAACACTGTAGGTCTGCATCATCACACAGATACCGCCGAAGCCAAGGAATAACGAGCAGAGTATAAATCGGATATCTTCATTTGCGATCAGAGCCAAGATACAACATCCGTTTGTGAGTTCTAAAAGACCGGCGAATATACTTTGTGCCGTCATAGGTAAGCGCCAGAGGAACCACCGTTTGCAAAACACAAATACAACACGAAACAGCACAACCCAACCGCAAATGGTTGCCATCACACGCAGCGTTTGCTGAAGTGTCCGGGATGCCGTGGTTTTTGTACTTTTCATTGTGTAGGTGACATGATCAGTGACACTTGGTGTGAAGTGACCGATCAGAAGAGCGCTGCCTATGTGGATCGCCCATAACACCCAGCATTTCCATGGCTGGGAAAACAGCGTACTGCCAATGCCGAACAGGAAGGCTGGGCCTGCATTGGAGCAAAAGGAAAGCATCCTGCGCCCTGTTTCCCGGGAAATACCTTCTTTGCGTACTGCTTCTGCAATACACTGCGCACCGACTGGATATCCCCCAAGGCATCCAACAAGCAACAGCGCTTCCGTGCCAACCGGTATATGCACAAATCTGGACAGGGGCTTGAGGATCGGTATGTGCCAACCGGAAATGGCGCTTGTCAGCATGATCGATAGAAAAATGAAGGGAAACAGTGATGGGATTACCGTACGCATACATAGATCTATGCCCTCGGCAGCACCGCTGAGGGCAGTTTTTGTATCCAAAATCAGTATGATAAATCCGAGACTCGCGATCACAACGCTGAAGGGTCGTTGCTTCATTTCCATCACCTCACAAAATCCTATGTACGCCGAAGTCAATTCATCCCGAAAAACGCATATATCTTTGCAAAGGGGGATGTGCTATGAAACATCGAAAGTCCTTGACACAATATTTTTTGCAACGCATGGAGCGTCAGGGAGAAGCTGCGCCACTGCAGCCGATCCTTGAACTGTGCGGAAAGAGAAGAATCTGGATTGAAAATCATTGTGGTGTGAAGGCATACTCGTTTGAACAGATTCGCATTGCGGTCCGCTATGGCCACATCGTGATAAACGGTACGGGTTTGCGGTTGAGCAGGATGCAGGGACAAATATTGGTGATAACCGGCGAAATTGAGAGTATTCTATTGGAGAAAGGGTGAAAATGTGGCATTTTGGCAATATTTCGTAGGTGTGTTGCGGGTAGAAATAACCAGTGCGGACATTGCGGGCGCTATGCAACTGATACAACGAGGAGAGTTTCCTGCATGGAATTTTCAAGTTATCGGACCGTTGGTGATGCGATTTTCTATTTCCAGACGGGATTGGAATCGGCTTTGCGTATTACTCGAAAGACGTGGCGACCAGATAAAACTGCTGAAAAGAAGCGGCTTGTATTGGACGCTGCTGAGTTTGCGAAAAAGACCTGTACTTGTGGTTGGCATATGGTTGATGCTGATCTTCACTATATGGCTGCCAAGCCGTGTGCTGTTTGTGCAGGTGCAGGGCAATATTGCGGTAGATACAAGACAAATTTTGCAGGCTGCAGCCGAATGTGGCATCAATTTTGGAGCGTCCAGAAGGGGAATCCGCAGTGAGAAAATGAAAAATGCCCTTCTGGAAGCTATCCCGGAGTTAAGCTGGGCAGGTGTGAATACCTATGGCTGTACTGCGGTGATTTCCGTTCGTGAGGGTGCAAAGGAGAATTCCGTGTCACCGGAGCATGCGGTAAGCAGCATTGTTGCGCTGCGAGATGGAGTCATAAGGGAAATTACGGTGCTGCGTGGCAATGGTGTGTGCAAGGTTGGGCAGGCAGTAAAGGCGGGACAGGTACTCATTTCAGGCTATACCGATTGTGGGATTGCCATGCAGGCCACCAACGCAAAAGGAGAGGTTTACGCCCAAACAAACAGGGCAATCACAGCCGTTTCGCCGTCCGTTATCTCTGTTCGTGGTGTAAAACAGGAGCAGATCAAAAAATATTCTGTAATTATCGGGAAAAAACGAATAAATTTTTCGAATAATAGTGGAATTTCGGGTGGCAGTTGTGCTAAAATATATGAGCAGAGGTATTTGACATTGCCCGGTGGTTTTGTGTTACCTGTGTCTATTGTGGTGGAAACGTGGACACGGTATGATTTGACGGAGGCTTTGCTGGAGTTTGATCTGGCGCTGGCTTCCAGAGAGTATTTAATGAAGGCCATGTGCGCGGGCAAGATCCTGAACGCAACAGAACATATCGAACAACAGGATGACCTGCTGATCCTTTATGGCAATTATAGCTGCCATGAAATGATAGGAACAACCAGATTAGAGGAGAGTATATTGGATCATGGCAAAAATGATTGAAAGAACTGTCAGTGCGGAGCGCGTGGAAGATGTGATCAATGTCTTCGGCTCTTTTGACGAGAATATATCCCGTATTGAGGAAGCTTTCCGTGTTTCCATTGTCAATCGGGGAACGGAATTGAAGATCGTCGGTGATGAGGAGGCTGCTGATCAGGCGGTGCGCACACTCAGTGGCCTGCTGACGCTTGCCGCCAAGGGCGAGCCCATCGATGAGCAGCGCGTACGGTATCTGATTACCCTTGTCAGCGAGGGAAAGGATGATCAGGTCTCGAAATTGGCTGAGGATGTGGTTTGTATCACGGCCAAAGGCAAGCCTATCAAGGCGAAAACCGTTGGCCAGCAGAAATATATGCAGGCTATTCAAAAGAACACCATTACCATTGGTGTTGGACCTGCGGGTACAGGCAAGACCTATCTGGCTGTGGCTGCCGCGGTTGCTGCGTTCCGTGAGCGGACGGTCAATCGGATCATTCTGACCCGGCCTGCCGTGGAGGCTGGCGAGCGTCTTGGCTTCCTGCCCGGTGACCTGCAGAATAAGGTCGATCCCTACCTGCGTCCTTTGTATGATGCGCTGTATGACATGCTGGGGCCGGAAAACTTCCAGAAGTATCAGGAACGTGGCTCCATTGAGGTGGCGCCTCTTGCCTATATGAGAGGCCGTACGCTGGATGACAGCTTCATCATTTTGGACGAAGCGCAGAATACAACCAAAGAACAAATGAAAATGTTCCTGACCCGTTTGGGTTTCGGATCTAAGATCGTAATCACCGGTGACGTGACCCAGATCGACCTGCCGGATGACAAGGTATCCGGTCTGAAGGATGCCGTCCGGGTGCTGGAGGATGTGAAGGATATTGCAATTTGCCGTCTGACTTCTGCTGACGTTGTGCGCCATGCGCTGGTGCAGCAGATCATCAATGCTTACGAAAAGGCAGCGCAGAAGCAGCAGGTCAAAAAACCTTCCCACAATTACAAAGGAAGCTACCAGAGGAAGAGAGAATATGAAAAGAAATAAGATCAAAATAACATTCCAGTGTTTCAGCCTGAAGCGGCCGCTGATCGCTGCCCATATCACCAGATGCATTGAAGCGACCCTCCGGGAAGAAAAGATCACAGCTCCTTGTGAGATCAATGTGCTGGTGACCGATGATCAGGGCATCCATGCCATCAATCAGGCCAGCCGTGGAATTGATCGCCCCACGGATGTGCTGAGCTTCCCTATGTTCCAGTTGGAGCCTGCGAATCCCCCTGCGGATTGGCAGGATTATCTGGATATCGAAACAGGCTTGTGTCCCTTAGGAGATATGTGCATTTCTTTGGAGCGTGCAACAGCGCAGGCGAAGGAGTTTGGCCACAGCGTCAAGCGTGAAGTGGGCTATCTGACCATCCACTCTGTGCTGCATCTGCTGGGCTACGACCATTTGGATGAGGGCCCTATGAAAAAGCAAATGCGGGAAAGAGAAGAATACATTGCCGCAACCATTCCGGGCATGCGCCGTGATTAACAAACGGACTCTTACTTTTACTTAGGAGATTGAGTTATGAATACGAAAACTGCTATTGTTACCATCGCCGGTCGCCCCAATGTGGGCAAGTCTACCCTGACCAACCATTTGGTAGGTGAGAAGATCACCATCGTTTCCAACAAGCCCCAGACCACTCGTAACCGTATTTGCGGTATCCTCAGTAGAGGAAATACCCAGTATGTTTTTGTGGACACCCCCGGCTACCACAAGCCCCGCACCAAGCTGGGTGACTATATGGTCAGCGCGGTTAAGGACTCTATTGCTGATGTGGATCTGACCCTGCTGGTGGTAGAGCCGATTGCTTCCGTGGGCGCACAGGAACAGTCTCTGTTGGAAGAACTGGGCGCTAAGCGCACACCTGTGATCCTTGTGATCAATAAGATTGATACAATGGAAAAGGAAAAGCTGCTGGAGGTCATTGCCGCTTACAGCGAGGCCTATCATTTTGATGCCATTATTCCCATCTCTGCCAAGACCGGTGACGGCGTGGACACCTTGCTTGCCGAATGCGACAAGTATGCCATCGAAGGTCCTTTCCTGTTCCCGGACGATATGACCACCGACCAGCCCGAGCGTCAGATGATGGCGGAAATCATCCGTGAAAAGCTGCTGTGGTGCCTGGAAAAGGAGATTCCCCACGGTACTGCTGTGGAGATCACTACCTTTACCGAGCGTGACAATGGCATCATTGATCTGGATGCCACCATTTACTGCGAAAAGGCCAGTCATAAGGGTATTATCATCGGTAAGGGCGGCGCTATGCTCAAGAAGATCTCTTCTATGGCCCGTGCGGATTGTGAAAAGTTCATGGGTACTAAGGTGTATCTGACCACGTGGGTCAAGGTCAAGGAAAATTGGAGAGATTCCGACTTTATGGTGCGCAACTTCGGCTATAAGGAGTAAGGCGGAATTTCCCTGTGGTAAATTCCTGTTTCCTGCAAATCCTATTTGCAGGAGGCGATGAACATGGATTCGAAATACTACTGGGAAATGTTTCTGCTCACCGGCGCACCTGCCTATTACCTGCAATATAAGCAATGCACATTGGAGGAAAGCCATGTATCTGACGATCCAGGCCATCGTCCTGAGGGTAACGGACTACAATGACCGGGATGCTCTGCTGACGGTACTGACCCGTAACCACGGGAAATTGACAGTGAAGGCCCGTGGCCTGCGGCGAAAGAACTCGCCTTTGATTGCGCCCTGCCAGCTATTGGCTTACGGAGAGTTTACCCTGTTCGAGTATAAGGGTCAGTATACCATCAATGAGGCTCATTCCATCGAATTGTTCCAGGGACTGCGGCGTGATCTCATGAAGCTGTCCCTGGGTACATATTTCGCCCAGGCTGCGGAAGTGCTTTCACAGGAGGATCTGCCCAATCCGGAGCTGCTTAGCCTCGTGCTGAATTCTCTGTATGCGCTTGACAAGCTGGGTAAACCGGAGCTGCTTGTAAAGTCGGTATTTGAACTGCGGGCGGCGTCCATCTCCGGTTACACGCCGGATTTGTTTGGGTGCCATGTGTGCGGCAGCCAAGAGCCGTCTTATTTCGATATTTCCGGTGGTACGCTGCTGTGTGAAGACTGTCGGGGTTCGGCTGCCGGTATCCGCATGCCGGTAAGTGCTGCCATGGCCGATGCCATGCGCTATATTACTTATTGCGACGCAAAGAAGCTGTTTTCTTTTGAAATCGGCACCGAGTCGCTGCAGCAACTGTCCGGTATTACAGAGGCCTACCTGACTACCCAATTGGAACGAGGCTTCTCGACATTGGATTTTTATAAATCACTGCTGATTTGAACTATGGAGAAACACCATGTCTGAATTATACGAAAAATCATTATTGAAGCTGGAACTGGACAAGGTTCTGGAAATGCTGGCGGCCTGTGCCGGCAGCCGAGGCGGTAAGGAGGCTTGCCTGCGTCTGCGACCTGTCTCAGATCTGGAGGATGTACAGGCTCTGCTGGATGAAACCACTGCAGCTTCCGATCTTTGCACGCGCAAGGGCAATCCTGCCTTCGGTGACGTACAGGATGTGTCTGCTTCGCTGGAACGGGCAGATCGGGGCGGAACTTTGCAGCCTATCGAACTGCTGCGGATTGCAGGCGTTCTGCGCTGTGCCCGCAATATCAAAGGCTATGTGTCCGAGGATGAGAAAAAGACTGTTCTGGATGCCCTGTTTGCCGCACTGACCCCCAACAAATATCTGGAAGATAAAATTTTCGGTGCCATCCTTTCGGAGGAGGAAATTGCTGACAATGCATCCCCGGAACTGGCCAACATCCGCCGTCATATGCGCATCCAGGCTGGTAAAATCCGGGATTCTCTGCAAAAGGTGATCTCTTCTCCTGCTTTTTCCAAGTTCCTGCGGGAGCCCATCATTACGATTCGTGATGGCCGCTATGTGGTGCCCGTTAAGAGCGAGTGTAAGAATGAAGTACCCGGTCTTGTCCATGATGTGTCCGCCAGTGGTGGCACATATTTTGTGGAGCCCATGTCGGCCGTCAATGCCAACAACGCCCTGCGAGAACTGGAACTGAAGGAAAAGAAGGAAATTGAGCGCATTCTGGCGGAGCTTTCTGCCGATGCAGCAGCCCACAGGGAAAATATCAATCTGAATGTGGCCATGCTCATTCGACTCGATACCATTTTTGCAAAGGCAAAACTTGGTTACCAGATGCGGGCGTGGGCACCGATTATGAACGATCAGGGCAGGGTAGAGCTGCGCAATGCCCGGCATCCTTTGATCGCTAAGGACAAGGTGGTGCCTGTTTCTCTGCGCCTTGGGTCTGATTTTGATACCATGATCATCACCGGTCCCAACACGGGTGGTAAGACTGTTACTTTGAAGACCATCGGCTTGTTGACCCTTATGGCGGAATGTGGTATGCATGTTCCGGCAGGGGATGGCAGTATTTTGTCGACTTTCGATGCTATTTTGGCGGATATTGGCGACGAGCAGAGCATTGCGCAGAGCCTCTCCACCTTCTCCAGCCATATGAAGACCATCGTCGATGTTGTTGAGCAATGCGACGACCGCACGCTGGTGCTCTTTGATGAGTTGGGTGCGGGCACAGACCCTGCTGAGGGTGCGGCTCTGGCTATGGCCATCATCGAGTTTTGTCGGAAAATGAACAGCCGTGTAGTGGCAACCACCCACTATGCGGAGCTGAAGCTGTATGCCATGCGCACCAAGGGCGTTATCAACGCATCCTGTGAGTTTGATGTGGAGACTCTGCGGCCTACCTATAAGCTGCTGATCGGCATTCCCGGTAAGTCCAATGCCTTTGCTATCTCCCGCAAGCTGGGTCTGCCGGAGCACATTCTGAAGGAAGCGGACGATCTGGTCGGTAAATCTGACAAAGATTTTGAAGACGTTCTTTCTCAGCTGGAGCAGCAGCGTCAGCAAATGGAAGCTGCCAGACACCAGGCGGCACGGCGGAAGCAGGAAACTGCCAAGATCAAGGAGCAGAGCGAAGTTTACCACGAACAGCTGCGTAAGGAGCGGGAAAAGGCCATGGAGGCTGCCCGTAAGGAAGCACAGCAGATCATTGAAGATGCCCGCTATGCTGCCAACAAGGCATCGGAAGAAATCAAGGCGCTGAAGAAGCAGCTGGCTGAGAATGCAGATACTTCCAATATCAATCTCAGACAGTCTGAGCTGCGCCGTAGCCTCAATGAAGCGGAGGACAAGCTCCGCGCGCAGCAGCCTGAAAAACACCGCCCTGAACCCTCCAGAGGCATTCTGGTTGGTGATACGGTGGAATTGCTGAAGCTGGGCACCAAGGCCAGTGTCATTGCTATCAATAAAGATGGTACCTATCAGCTGCAGGCCGGTATTATGAAACTGACTGCCAAGGCGGATGAGATCTACCTGCTGGAACAGGATAATCCCTACAAGGAAAAGCATGTCCGCCCCAAACATTCCGGCAGAGAAATGAAAATGAGCGCCGCGCCCACCGAGTTGGATTTGCGTGGTATGGATACCATCGAAGCGGTGATCGTGCTGGAACGGTTTATGGATGAAGCTATGCGTGGCAATCTGTCTATTGTCCGTATCATCCATGGTAAAGGTACCGGTGCAGTCCGAGCAGCTGTCCATCAGTCGCTGAAAAAGAATAAATTTGTCAAATCTTACCGTTTGGGTGTTTATGGTGAGGGTGAAGACGGTGTCACCATTGCGGAATTTAAGTAAAACCATGGCTCATGTTGCGGAAAAAGGTTGACAAGTTCACTTTTTTTGCTTATCATAGGTAAAAACTGTACCGTCGCTCAAGCGGCGGAAAAAGGGGTGTATCAATATGTACAGTAAAGAAGTCGTTGTACGCTGCGAGTCCGGCCTGCACAACCGGCAGGCTACATACTTTGTGCAGAAGGCAAATGAATTTGGTTGCTCCATTTGGTTGGAATCCGGCAGCCGCAAGATGAACGCCAAGAGTCTGCTGGGCATCATGTCCCTCGGAATCGTTACCGGCACCACCGTTACTCTGGTTGCCGATGGTAGCGATGCTGAGGCTGCTGTGACTGCTCTGGAGATCCTGCTGCAGCGGGACGTTTATTGATGAAAACTCTGACCGCCTCAATGCCAGCAGCATTGAGGCGGTACTTTTTGGTGATACTATGACTTTTGAGGAACTGAAAGATAAAGCGTTGTCCCTGCCTCTTGCTCCCGGTGTATATATTATGCGGGACAAGGCGGATACGGTGATCTATGTTGGTAAGGCGAAAAAACTGAAAAATCGTGTCAGCCAGTATTTTCAAGATACCGGCTCCCATACGCCGAAAACCAGACTGATGGTCAGCCACATCCATCATTTCGATGTGATTGTGGCAGCATCGGAGTTTGAGGCGCTGGTGCTGGAGTGCAGCCTGATCAAGCTGCATATGCCCAAATACAATATCCTTCTGAAGGATGATAAAGGCTATCCTTACCTGCGGCTGAACATGAAAGAAGCATACCCTCGCATTACTCTATCTGCCCGCGTGGAAAATGATGGCGCAGAATACTTTGGGCCATTTGGCAGTAGGGGTGTCAGCAACGAGATTATTGAGGCTGTTGGACAAGCACTGAAGTTGCCATCCTGTAAGAAACAGTTCCCACGGGATATTGGTAAGGACAGACCTTGTCTGAATTACCATATGAACCGATGCGCCGGATGGTGTCAGGAGAAAATGTCGGCAGGGGAATATCACTTGCGGATGGAACAGGCTAAAAAGCTGCTGCAAGGTAATTTTAAGGCGGCGGCGGATGATATCCGCGCGCAAATGTTGCAAGCGGCTGAAAATCTGGAATTTGAGCTGGCGGCGTCCTTGCGTGACCGTCTGAACGCGGTAGAAGCGTTGGGGCAAAAACAGTTGGTCACGGCTTCCAGCCTCGCGGATACCGATGTGATTGGCTACGGTGAAACTGAGACTAAGGCCTGTTTTGCTGTGTTACATTTCTCTGGCGGAAATTTGCTTGACAAGGACTTTGAGGTATTTGGATTGCCGGATGATAAAGAAACGGCAGTTTCCAGCCTGCTGAAGCAGTATTATTTGAGCAGGGGAGTGGCGCCCAAGCATGTGCTGCTGCCTTTTGCCATCGATGATAGTGAGCTTCTCTCTCAGCTGCTGGAGCAGAGGTACGGGAAAAAGCCCCATCTGCGTGTGCCGCAGCGCGGTGATAATATGCGTCTGGTGGAACTGGCCAATAAAAATGCTCTGGAAGAGGCTCAGCGACTGACGGGCAAAGAGGAAAAATTCATGGGCAGCTTGGTGCTGCTTGGAAAAATACTGTCCATGGCGCCACCTGCGCGGATTGAATCCTATGATATCTCCAACATCTCCGGTACGGACATTGTTGCGGGCATGGTGGTTTTTGAAAACGGCAAACCGAAAAAGAGCGATTATAAACGATTTAAGCTGGAGGGTTTATCTGGGCAGGATGATTATGCTTCCATGCGCCAGGTGCTGACCAGAAGATTTGCACACTATAAAAACGGAGATAAAGGTTTTGAACAGGCACCTGACCTGCTGCTGATCGATGGTGGTGTTACCCACGCTCAGACCGCCGTCGACGCGCTGGAACAGCTTGGACTTGCTTTTCCTGTGTTCGGCATGGTCAAAGATGATCGACATCGTACAAGGGCGCTGGTGACGCCACAGGGCAATGTGATTGCTATTGACAGCCAGCAAACCGTATTTGCGTTTGTGGGAACCATTCAAGAAGAGGTGCACCGCTTTGCTATCTCTTACCATCGTAACTTGCGCAGCAAGCGGCTTCGGTATTCTGCTTTGGATCATATTCCGGGCATCGGACCGAAGCGAAAAGAATTGCTACTGAAAAGCTTCCATTCCATTGCCGCAATCCGAGACGCGACACTGCCGGAACTGGAGCGATTGCTGCCGGCGGATGCTGCAAGTGCTGTGTACCATTATTTTCGAACAGAAAACCAATAGGAAGGAGAACTGTGTCCTATGCGAGTTATCACAGGAAAGGCCCGGGGCGTTGTTCTGAAAACACCGGATGGTCTGACGACAAGACCAACATCTGATCGAGTCAAGGAAGCGCTGTTTAGCGTGATCAATTTTGATATTCCCGGTATGGATGTACTGGATCTGTTTGGTGGCACTGGGCAGTTGGGCATTGAAGCCTTGAGCCGTGGTGCCAATCGGGCGGTTTTTGTAGATGCGGGTGAGGCAGCCTGTAAGCTGATTCGGGAGAATCTGCGCCGTACTAAATTGGAACAACAGGCCAAGGTGGTCAAAAGTGATTATCTGAGTTTCTTGCGTGGGTGTAAGGAACAATTCGGCATGATCTTCCTGGATCCGCCATATGCAGAAGTTTTTCTGGAAAATGCACTAAATTGCATAACGGAAATTGACATTTTGAAAAGTGGTGGTATAATAGTAGCCGAGAGGCCCTCGGATAAGGTAGTTTTACCTGATTTTCCGGGCTATAGCAGATCAAAAGACTATAAATACGGAAGAACCCTCATTACGATCTACCGTAAGGATTGAGGAGGTGCGGCGTTTTGAAGATCGCCATCTATCCCGGCAGCTTTGATCCGGTCACCAGCGGGCATTTGAATATTATTCGTCGCGCTGCCAATATTTTTGATAAATTGATTGTCTGTGTCATGGTCAATGCCGGCAAAAACCCGATGTTTTCTTTGGAAGAGCGTGTCTCGCTGATCCGAAGGGTTACGGCTGACATTCCTAATGTTGAGGTGGATTGCTCCAGCGAACTACTGGCCGATTATGCCCAGCGCAGAGGTAGCTGTGTGATCGTGAAGGGTTTGCGCGCAGGCTCCGACTTTGAAAATGAATTCCAGATGGCACTGATCAACCATAAGATTAATCCCAATCTGGATACCATGTTCTTGACTGCGGAGAGCCAGTATATGTACCTGAGTTCCAGCACTGTTAAGGAACTGGGTAATTACAATGTAGATCTATCTGAATTTTTACCGGCAGAGATCATCCCGGACTTTCAGAACAGAATAAATGAAAAACGTCAAGGAGGAAAATCCAAATGAACGACCAGCATATCGAAGATATCATTACTTCCCTTTATGACATGATCCAGGATGCCAGATCCCTGCCTCTGGGCGCCGATAAGTGCATTATTGAACGCGAGAAGGCTCTGGATATGCTCGATGAGATCATCGCACAGCTGCCTGCTGAACTGAAGCAGAGCCGTACCATTGTGGAGTCCCGCAATGAGCTGATCAGCCAGGCTCGTCATGAGGCCGAGAACATCATTCGTAAGGCCGCCGAGGAGGCTGCCCGCCTGGTTTCTCAGGAAGCCATCTACAACGAGGCCAAGCGTCAGTGCGTGGAGATGGTGGAGCAGACCAAGGTCCAGATCGCCGGTCTGCGTAAGGCCAGCAACGAGTACATGGACGATGCTCTGCGCCGTACCGAGGAGGCTATTGCACAGTCTCTTGCTGAAGTGCAGCAGACCCGTTCCAAGTTCCAGGCACTCACCGCCCAGCCTGCCAACGAAGAATAATCTCAATCGTATACCGGAGCAGAACATTCTGCTCCGGTTATTTTTATACCCTTGTCCGCATAGAAATGTTTCGAAAGGGGAGATGAAGGATGGTTCGAAAGGATTCCAGAGCGAAAATACCGATTGCTTTGCTGTGGGGTTTGGGATCGGGTTTAGGCGTAAGCGTAGCGCTGGCTATGATAGGTGCCGCGTTGATAGCAGCGGAGAAAATGGGGGAAACAGCGGTGGGTTGGATGGCTATGCTTGCTGTATTCCTTGGCTCGGCCACCACTGCCCTGGTGTTGACAGGGAGGGTGAAAGAAAAGCGTTTCGTTATGTGTATGTTAGGGGCTGCGGCCTATCTTGTGGGCCTTTTCTGTATGAGTGCTGTGATGTTTGACGGGGTGAAAGGCGGCGTAGGAGCCACTGCTGTGCTGGTATTGGGGGGTGCTCTGGTGACATTTTTACTGGGCAAGGAGCGTCAACGGAAGCCGAAATATAAGTCACCGAAACAACGATTTTAAGAGCATGTACAAAGTGCACAAATAGGTAAACGAAATTTACCCACACCATACGAAAGACGCAAAAATGTGCACAAACAACATATAGGGGAGTGCGAGGTGTGCATCCCCTATATATACTTCAGGCTGTCCCCACGGTGTGATTGCGGCGGCACGCGTTACTGTAGTTTACATAAGTACGTTAACATAATAATGGGCATAATTTACAAAAATTGCATATCTTGGTTTTCTGACTTGCAATTTTGTAACCTATCCGTTATATTTATGACACAGGGAATTTGATGATTTTTGAGACCGTTTTGTTGCCTGTCCCAGGCGGCAAAATGGTTATATTTTCGCTATATCCCGGTTTTTTTACGAAAGGAGCGTGTCTATGCTGGATCTGATTCGAGCCTATGAGAATTACCTGTCCAAGGTAAAGAAGGCTTTGCCCAATACTGTAGCATCCTATATGCGGGATATTCGACAGTTTTCTGATTGGCTGGACGGCTCCGCTGATCTGGATATTTCCGCCGCCAAACAGGTACATATTTCTGATTATCTTGAACATTTACAATTGGAAGGCCGTTCCGGTGCGACCCTGTCTCGCACATTAGCGAGTCTGAAAAACTTTTACGCCTATCTTGTTTCTTCCGGATTTCTGGAGCAGACCCCTGTTGTCGATATTCAGATCGACCGTGGTGAGAAGAAATTACCCCAGATCCTTACCGGACGAGAGATCGAGCTTCTTTTGAGCCAGCCGCTGGTGTCCGATCCCAAGGGCTGCCGGGATAAGGCTATGCTGGAAATCATGTATGCCACCGGTGTGCGTGTATCTGAGCTGATCAGCCTGAACGTGGATGATGTTAACCTGGATGCGGGCGTGATCAAGTGTGTTGGTGCGAAGAAGTTCCGCATGATCCCCCTGTATCCTGCCGCTTTGCAGGCTTTGCACGCCTATATGAAGGGTGTGCGTGCCGGCCTTGTGGCAAACCCGGATGAGCAGGCGCTGTTTGTCAATATCTCCGGTGTTCGCATGAGCAGACAGGGCTTCTGGAAGATCCTTAAGCACTATCAGGTTACTGCCCACATCGATAAGGAGATCACACCTCACACACTTCGCCACAGCTTTGCCGTGCATCTGCTGGAAAATGGTGCTGATCTGGACTCTTTGCAGGAGCTTCTGGGTCATAGCGATATCTCTTCTACCCAGATGTATACCCACATGGTCAATCAGAAATTGAAGTCTGTCTACGAAAAATGCCATCCGAAAGCTTAAAGACTCTGCCTGAGTTGCCGGCAGAGTCTTTTTCTATTGACATATATGGTATAATATTTCTATAAAAAGGAGGGATCGACTTGGCTGATAGATGTTTGCGTTGCCGGAAAAAGGTAAATTCTGATGATTTTCTGTGCCCTAACTGCGGCGCTATCCTTGGCGATCCCATTTCCTACGCAAAGATTGCCGGCGCCAAAGAACCCATTAAAGGCAAACTCTCGCTGCGTGTGATTGTTGCGGCTGTCACTGCCATGGTTCTTCTTGCGCTTGTTGTTGGCGCAGCTTGGGTCCTGTATCCCTATATCCGGGAAAATTTTCATTTGGGTGCCGGTATACCGAATCAACCTGTTCCGGAAGCTACACAAAGCACTGCACCGCTGGCAGTTTACACTGTTTCGGTGAAAACAGAGAATAAGACAAAACTCACAGGCACTTGTATCCATATCATGCAAGGTGAAACGGAACTTTACAGCAGCCGTATTCGAGAGGATGGCGTTGCAACCTTTGTTTTGCCCCAGAGCGATGATTACAGCATCCGCTTTACTGATCTGCCGTTCCAGTACGAGTATCACTACAAAGATGCCGTTTATTCTTTTGAGCCTGGCACGGATTCCCTTGCTGTGGTTTTGGTAGAGAAACCTGTGCCATATTCCATCAAAATCCTAAACTCAGCGGGAGAACCTCTGCCGGGAACCGGTTTGATCTTCTACAGATCTTCTCAGGGCGCTCAGTTTGGTGTCACCGATGAAAATGGTATTTGTGAATTTCTGACCAATTACGGTGTAGGAAGCTGTTCTGTGAAGGTTACCTTTGCTCCGAATGGCTATGTTTCTGGCGACTATTTTACTTTTGTATCCGATAAATTGGATTTTACATTTGAACTCCAATCTTTTCAGGAGATGGGTGTTGCGGAACAGGAGATATTTACTGTCCGCGTGGTAGATGAATATGGCGCACCTGTAACCAATCAGGCCATTGTAGCTACAAGTTCTGGCGGCAGTTTGGGTACGAACACCAGTATGGGCTATACGAATATGGACGGGTGCTATATGTTTATCGCGGCTGAAGAAATCGGTTATACCCGCCATGTTGTGAAGATTCAAAATAATCCGGATTATTTCGAAACGGAATTTGAATTTGAACCGGGAAGCAATGAGCTGGTGATTCAACTGGATCTGCATAAAGACTCCGGCGAGGAATATGCCTATAAGGTACGCTTTGTGGATCAGTTTGGCGACCCTGTGCCCGGTGTTACCATTTCGGTATCTGTGACAAACCAATCTTTGCAGAAGAGCTACACCAGCGATGAAGATGGCATGATCACATTCTTTGAACAGGAGAGTGACCCTACGCTGATATCGTTTACAGTCGTATCGTGTCCATCGCTCTACTCGACCGAAGAAACCTCCGATACCAGGTATTCCTTTAATAAGAACGGCAGAATGCTGCAAATGACATTGACTTATAAGGGACGGACGGATTTTACCGTTCGGGTGCTTGATGATCAAGGTAATCCTGTGCCCGGTGTAGAACTATGGATCAGCCAAAGTATTATAGGCACGACTGATGAAAATGGTATATGCATTTTCCATCTGTTTGCCAATCAATATTACCAGATCAGTGTTACTCGTTATCCGCCATCTCATAACAATTATATGATCTCGATGTCCGGCTCCCTGGGCCCAAATGCCAAGGAGGTTCTGATTATTATCAAACCCAAGCCCCAGAATCGGCCGATCGATCAAACAACAACGACCAGCTGATGCTCGGCTGGTCGTTTCATTTGGTATGTACGGAATATGGAAAATTTGTTGTCAAAATTATGCAAAAAAATTGGCTTATGTTGACAGATAGAGAATTTAGGCATATAATTGTAACATCATCGTATACAAATGGAGGCAGCTGTTCGTGATCAAGAAATGGAATGTGACCATACCACAGCTTAGTGGCAATATGAAACGCCGGGTATATCTGTATTTACCAGAAACCTATAACCGAAAACCCGATCAGCGTTATCCTGTGCTCTACATGTTTGATGGACACAATGTCTTCTTTGACGCAGATGCCACCTACGGCAAGTCCTGGGGTATGCGGGAATATATGCATAAAAATAAAAAGCAGCTGATCATTGTGGCAGTAGAGTGTAATCACGAAGGCAATGGACGGCTGCAGGAATATGCCCCTTTCAGCTTTGACGCGCCTGGTCTTGGCAGCATCAAGGGCAGGGGACATGCTTATATGAACTGGCTGACCAAAACGCTGAAGCCCTATATCGATGAAAATTATCGCACTTTGCCTGACCGTAAGAACACCATCATCGCAGGCTCCTCTATGGGTGGTCTGATGGCGCTTTACGGTGCATGTGCCTATAATCAAGTTTTCCAGCGGGCAGCCTGTCTGTCGCCCAGCCTTTGGGTGGATACCGGCAAGGCCGCACAGATGATTGTCAAAGGCAATGTGCGCAATGACACCTGCATCTATATGGATTATGGCAGCGAGGAAATGGACAATCACGGTGCCAGCAGCGGTGCGCTGCTCACAGCCGCCAATGTTCTGCTGGCAAAACAGGTAAAGCTGACGCTGCGGATTGTACCCGGTGGCAATCATAGCGAAGCATCCTGGGAGCGTCAGATCCCCATCTTTATGGATTGTCTGGGTTTATAATATAAAAAGAACAATAAGAGGTAGAGTCCCATGAATATTCAATACTATCGGCACTATAGCTCTCACTTGGGCCGTGAAATGGAGTACAAAGTATACGGCCACGGTGGTAAGCCTGTGCTGTTTATCCCTTGCCAGAGCGGTAGATTTTTCGATTTTGAGAACTTTAAAATGATTGATTGCTGGGCCCAGTGGATTGAAGAGGGGAGATGCACTGTCTTCTCTGTGGATTGTCTGGACGATTTCGCGTGGGCTGCAATTGGTGCAGACAACCGCTGGCGTACCGAAAACCACGAGCGCTGGTACCGCTATATTGTCGATGAATTTGTACCTACCATCCATCATATGTCCGGTCGCCATGACATTCTGCCCTTTGGATGCTCCATGGGCGCTATGCATGCGGCTAACCTGTTCTTCCGCAGACCTGACCTGTTTGATAGTGTTTTTGCCATTTCCGGCGTATATGACTCTCTGGACTTCTTTGGCGATTACATGGACGATCTGCTTTATCAGAATTGTCCTGTCAATTATCTGGCCAATATGCCTCAGGATCATTACTACATCGATATGTATAACCATCGTAAAATTTTGATCGTGGTAGGGCAGGGGGCGTGGGAAGGTCCTCTGGTGGAAAGTACCCGCCGTTTAGAGGCTGTGCTCCATCAAAAGGGAATCCACGCGCAGATTGAATACTGGGGTCATGATGTAGATCACGATTGGCCTTGGTGGTTTAGAATGTGCGAAGTCTATGTGCCCCAATTTCTTTGAAAGGGTTGATATTATGAAGAATTTTGTGTTTATTTCCCCGAATTTTCCCAGCAATTATTCGTATTTTTGCAAGCAGTTGCGTGCGAATGGGCTGCGTGTTCTGGGCATTGGTGATTGCCCTTACGATGAGTTGATGCCGGAGCTGCGCTTTGCACTGCACGAGTATTATAAGGTCAGCAATCTGGAGAATTATGAAGAAGTGCACCGTGCGGTGGCCTTCTTCATCCATAAGTATGGTCGTATCGACTATCTGGAGTCCAATAATGAGTACTGGCTGATGCAGGATGCTAAGCTCCGCACTGATTTTAATATCTGCTCCGGTTTCAAAGAGGCAGATATGGAGCCTATGAAGCTGAAATCTGCCATGAAGGAATACTATCGCCGTGCCGGTGTGCCTACCGCCCGTTACCATTTGGTTGAAGGCTGGGATGATGCCTATGCTTTTGTCCGGATGGTTGGTTACCCCGTGGTGGTAAAGCCTGATAACGGTGTTGGCGCAAACAATACTTACAAGATCAAATCTGACGACGATCTGCGATGGTTTATCGATAATAAGGACGATAATATCTATATTATGGAAGAGTTCGTCAAGGGCTATGTGCAGACCTACGATGCCATTATCAACTCGAAAGGGGAGGCCCTGTTTGAGTCCGGCAATATCACTCCCAATTCCTGCATGGATGTGGTCAATGACGGCAGCGAGTGCAGCTACTACATCGTCAAAGAAATGCCCGAGGCGATCCTGAAGGCTGGTAGAGCCGTTGCAAAGGAATACGGTGTAAAGAGCAGATTTGTTCATTTCGAATTTTTTGTCCTGCGTGAGGACCAGGAGGGGCTTGGTAAGGCCGGTGATGTGATCGGTCTGGAGGTTAATATGCGTCCTTCCGGTGGCTATACGCCTGAAATGTATAACTACGCATACGAGACGGATGTCTATAAGATCTGGGCAGATATGATCGCATTTGATTGCAATACGCTGCCTATGGACCGACCCCATCACTATGCTGCCTTTGTTGGACGCCGTGATTACCGTAACTACAGAATGAACCACGATGAGATTCTGCGGAAGTATGGCCATTGCCTGAAGATGACCAGCCGCGTGCCGGATGCGCTGTCTGCCTTGATGGCCAATCAGATGTATGTGTGTAACTTTGATCATGAAGAGGAAATGTGGCAATACTACCGTGATCTGATCGCAACGTGGTAACAAAATAGATCCCGAACAAGCGTAAAAACTTGTTCGGGATTTTTATGTTATGAAGGGCAGGGATAGCATCCTTGAGATAGTTCTTAGCCTTTTAACGCAACAAAATAAAAATTTTGTTGCATTTATGGCGAAGATATGCTATCATATAGATAGATTAAGCTTAGGAGGTCCAATATGAAGCGTTATCACGATTGTCCGCAGGTTTTGCGGGACTTCTTGATCTACCACGAAACGATCAAAGGTCAATCACAGCTTACCATTTCTGAATATTATCTTGATCTGAGAATGTTTCTTCGTTTTATCAAACTCATGCGCAATGATATGCCAATGTCGACTCGTCTTGACGACATTCCCATACATGATATCGATGTTACATTCATTTCGCAAATCACTACGTCGGATATCTTTGATTTTTTGTCCTATCTTGCAAATGATCGTCCGATCAATCCGGAATCAGCTGTACCGGATCACGGCATCTCCAATGCTTCCAGAGCCCGCAAACTTTCTGCCATCAAATCCTTTTACAAGTACTTAACTGTACGCACAAAACAGTTACAGGAAAATCCTGTTGCGGATTTGGAGTATCCCAAGTTGCGTAAATCCCTGCCTAAGTATTTAACCATGGAGCAATCTGCTGCGCTGCTGCAGGCTGTGTCCGGTCCAAATGCCAAGCGGGATTATGCGATTTTGATGTTGTTTCTTAACTGTGGCATTCGCCGCAGTGAGCTGGTAGGATTGAATATCTCGGATGTATATGAGGATCGGATACGAGTTGTCGGTAAAGGCAACAAAGAGCGATTCGTTTACTTCGGTACTCCCTGCCGTAAAGCTATCGACGCCTACTTGCCCGAACGCAACAAAAAAATACTAACAGATAATCGCGCATTGTTTGGCTCCCGCAACAGTAACCGTATTTCTACCGATGCTGTGCATCGTTTGGTCAAGAAGGCGCTGCTGCAGGCCGGCCTGGATTCTACACAATTTTCTGCCCACAAGCTGCGACATACTGCCGCTACCATGATGCTATCCGGTGGTGTCGATGTGAAAACTGTTCAGGAAGTTCTGGGACATGAAAACTTAAATACGACCCAGATTTATACGCATATTGAGAGCACGGAACTCAAACTTGCCGCACAGGCAAATCCGTTATCGAAGTTAGATTTTTCCGATGAAAAGTGAGAAAACACAGGAAAAAGAGGGGCAGAATGTACTGCCCCTCCCCTATTTTTGGTCCTTGAAACCGAGTAATTGTGCCTGTTGTAGCGCTTTGGTTAGATAGGAATGGTATCTGGCTTGATCTGCGTCGGGATATTTGTTGCCCACATAGACCCACTCGCAGTATTCATAGAGCAAGCAAAGTGCTAAATCACGATCAAATGCAGCCTTGGTAATACCCATTTTCTCGATTAAATTGTTATAATAGTAATCGATTGCAAAAGCCTTATCAGCATCTTTCATGAAAAAGAATGTGTCCTTTTCTTCGCTGCAATGGGCGATCAACCGTGCCAGTGAAGTGGGATACGGCAGGATGCCACCGACTTCCCAATCGATCAGAACCGCTCTGTCCTGGGAAATAATCACATTAAATGGCAGCAGATCATCGTGGCAGAGCGTAAGCTGCATCGTGTCCAATGCGGTTAGATAGGCATCGTATGCTTGTTGCAAGATCGGTTCTTTAAGGTAATTCCGTCTATTAATTCTGGATTGCAGGCAATTGGGATCAACGGTGCCGCGGTTTTCTTCCAGCCAGTACTCCTTTTGCATGGCAATGAGACTATCCAGCGTCCGTGTCAATGCTTCCCGGCTGGCTCTGGTCATATCCTCGCCTGGAATGTATTCCATCAGTAGATAAGTAGCTCCGTCAAACTGTAGGGATTGGTATAGACGCGGCGCATAGCATTTCGGTAAGGAAAAATAGGCGTTGTACATCTGTGCTTCTGACCCCTTGGCCTTTTTTAAGACCCGGATACCATCCGGTGTGTCCAAACGCCAGACATCATAGGTACTGCCGTCTTCTTTACTGTGAAATTGGGATACAGTGCAATTCGCGTAGCCCATGCGCCTTAGAATATCATGGATCATAAAGCCTCCAATTTACATGGCAACAGCGATGGCTTCTTGTAGATTTTTGACACGGTATACGGTCAGACCATTGGGAATATCCAACTTTTCAGAGCCAAACTTCGGAATAATTACCTTCTTAAATCCCAATCTGGAAACTTCCTGCAATCTTTGATTCATTTGGGAAACGGAACGGATCTCACCTGTCAGGCCTACCTCACCGATGGCCACCAGATCATCGGCAATAGTAGCGTCACGATAGGACGAAGCAACTGCCAGTACCACAGGCAAGTCTGCTCCCGGTTCGTCCAGCCGCAGACCACCAATGACATTGATGTACGCATCAAACAGGCTCAGCTTCATTCCGGCTCTCTTTTCTGCGACAGCCAGCAGCAGAGCCGCACGATTAAAATCAAAACCATCGGCTGTTCGTTTTGGCACATTGTAGCTGGTTTTGCTGACAAGAGCCTGTACCTCTGCCAGGATCGGCCGTGTGCCTTCCATGACGCAGGCCACACAAGTGCCGCTGGCGCCCTCAGGACGGCCCTCAAGCAGCATTTGCGAGGGATTTGGTACTTCCTTCAGGCCGCTGTCCAACATTTCAAACACGCCGATCTCGTTGGTAGAACCAAAACGGTTTTTTGCCGCTCGCAGCAGACGGTAGGATGTATTGGGATCGCCCTCAAAATACAGGACACAATCCACCATATGCTCCAGCACTTTGGGTCCTGCAATATTGCCATCTTTATTGATGTGACCCACAACAAAAACGGTAACGCCCTCACTCTTACTCAGCTGCATCAGCTGCATGGTGCAATCCTTGACCTGAGATACAGAGCCGGGAGAGGAGTCATTTTCTTCGTAATACAGTGTCTGGATGGAGTCAACGATCAGAATGTCCGGTTTTTCTTCCTCTACCGATCGCAGAATATCCGACAGGCGATTTTCTGCCAAAATATACAGGTTTTCCGGTGCGACCCCAAGCCGCTGTGCCCGCAGCTTCAACTGGCGTTCACTCTCCTCACCGGATACATACAAAACTGACCGTTCGGTGCACAGAGCGTTGCAGATCTGCAAAAGCAGCGTGGATTTGCCGATACCCGGCGCACCGCCTACAAGGACCAGGCTGCCGGCTACAGCGCCGCCGCCCAGTACACGGTCAAGTTCACCCATACCGGTGGAAAAACGGATCTCGTCACCGCTGTCGACCTGAGAAATGGTTTTTGGTTTTCTATATTCGCCGACAGGGGCGGATTTTGCTCTGCCTGGCGCCACAGGCCGTTCAATATGCTCCTGCAAGCTGTTCCACGCACCGCAGGAAGGGCATCTTCCCTGCCATTTTGGCGTTTCGTTGCCACATTCGGTGCAGTAAAAAACGGTCTTTGCCTTTGCCATGTTGCTTCCCCATTTCCTTTGTTTTCTTCATTATACCAATCATTTGTTTGATAGTCAAGGGTAGAGATAACAACTTAAGGCGCTTGCGATCACACAACATAGCATCCTTTGATAATCCGCGCTGCGAAGCTTCGCTTCCTCCTCCCCATTGGAAAGAAAACCGCATTCAATCAGGATGCCTGGTTTGCTGATATGTTCCATTATAAAAATGCCATCCGCGCCTTTGCATTGCCGGTTGCTGTCTGGATTCAGCGTTTCAATGAAGGTTGCCTGCATTTGCTGAGCCAGCGCCTTAGAATCTGCGGTATCGTTATGAAACACCTGTGCGCCACTGTACTTTCCTACAGGAAAGGTATTTTGATGGATGGAGATCAAGATGGCGTTCTCTGTCTCTTCGACGATTTTGACCCGATTCCTAAGATCAGAGGCCTTTTTCTGTGCAAGGGAATTGCCCTCCGTGTAGATGGAGGTATCGGTTGTGCGGATCATTCTGGTCTCATAGCCCAGAAGATGCAGAAGGTCATTCAATCGCAATGCGATCTGAAGATTGATCTGACTCTCAAATACGCCAGTGCAGGAGATGGCACCACCATCTTCACCGCCATGCCCTGCGTCGATGACGAGGATATGGCTACGTGGAACAGGTGTGTTTTGGGCAATTGTGGTAACTGCGTCACTGGTGCCCAATATAGCTGCCACCGCGATTACGGCAGTGCAAAGATAAAGCAACCAAAAACGCTTCAAATAATATACATATTTCATGAAAACACCTCCTTAATATCTATGCCAAGCTTGACTTACTATGCACGCAAAATCCTGTTGTTACATAGTATGACAGCGAACGACAACAAAAAAGGAGGTATTATTTTGAATAACAACAAAAATGAAAGGGATGGCATGGTTGGACGCTTGCCGGCCATGGCACCACTGGCAAATCCTTATGTTCCGTTCCAAATGGAAGACCCGCCCAAACATGATCCGGGAAAAGCGCTGGTACGGGGCACGCTGTATCCCGGGCTGGAACTGCCTTTTATGGGCATGGTAAACAAGGATGAGAAACCGGTCACGCCCCAATCACAGCTGCAGGTTCTGGGTTTTGCACTGCAGGAACTGGCGCTGTATCTGGATACCCACAGAGATGATCGGGAGGCACTGGAATTGTATCGGCAATATCAACGCATCTATCATGACGGTATGATGGAATACTCCCAGAATCATGGCCCAATGAGCCACAGTATTCCTTCCTGCCAGGAAAATTATACCTGGCTGGATGATCCGTGGCCCTGGGAATATGGCAGGAAATAAAGGAGGTCCAGTATGTTTGTTTATCAGAAAAAACTGCAGTATCCCGTGAAGATCGCAAAACCCAATCCCCGGCTTGCCAGCATCATCATTTCCCAGTACGGCGGTCCGGATGGAGAGCTGGGTGCCAGCCTGCGTTATCTTTCCCAGCGATATTCCATGCCCTTTGACGAACTGAAGGGCTTACTGACGGACATTGGAACGGAGGAGTTGGGGCATCTGGAGATGGTTGGTGCCATGGTGCATCAGCTGACACGGAATATGACAGATTCCCAGATCCAGGACTCTGCCTTCGCACCATATTTCGTGGATCATACGGCAGGGGTCTACCCTACTTCGGCTTCCGGTTTCCCCTGGAGCGCCGCCAGTATGCAGGTCAAGGGCGACCCCATCACCGACCTGGCCGAGGACATGGGCGCAGATGCTGCAACTGTGTATGCATAACTTTTGATGTCTGTGTGCAAAATTTGATGAAATTTAGAAATTCCAGTGGATATCAATCGGTGTGTGTTTGGTTCCCGGGATCCTTCGGTACACGACAATATGATCGATCAAGGCATCCACGATTTCTCGACTCAGACCGCATTCCAGAGTGACATACTTTTCTATGACAGCCCTTCGGTTATCACCCAGCTCCATCTGCTGTTCCAACTCGGACAGCTGTTTGATGGTCAGTTTTGCAGCCAGCTCCGCTCTGGCACGATCCTCCTTAAATCCCGTTGAGAACGCTAAAAATTCATGTTCAGAAATCAAGCCTTTTACTTTATCTAGATACAGTGTTTTGATTCCTGCGCTCAATTCTTCGATCTTTTTTGAATATGCTGACAGATTGCGCGCAAGCTTTGCTTTGCGCTCTTTTAGATTCGGGGTAAATTCAACTTGACTTTCCAATTCATCTATATCGAGGTATTCGGCAGACAGCCGCCTAATCTCTGCAATCACTGCTTTCTCCAACCTGTCATAGCCGATAAATGAGCCTTCACATGCATCTTTTGAAACATGTCTGTTCGAACACACGAAGTAACGATATTGGTCATTCTTTTTTCCGGATCTCAGGGTATATCCGCAGTAAGCACATTTCAATTTCTTCGCGAAAATTCCCACTTGACCGGTAAAGCATGGTTTTGCTTTTTCGGCCAGCATCTTTTGTACTGTGTTCCACAAATCCACATCGATGATTGGTTCGTGGGTTCCTTCTATGCGAATCCACTGTTCCCTCGGAATCGGTTTGTTTTCTTTGGTCTTGTAAGAAATACTGCCGTATTTGCCTTGGACCATATTCCCGATATAAATCTCGTTACACAGCATATCGGAAATCGCAAAATATTTCCATAAGGTACTGGACTTCCCTTTTGCCCCTCTGTAACGTAACCCCTTTTGCCGCTTGTACTCTGTTGGATTGGGGATTCCCCTGTCGTTCAGAATCCTTGCAATTGCGGTTTTTCCATATCCCTGGGAAAAAAGCGTGAAAACCTCTCGAACAACCGTTGCAGCCTCTTGGTCAATGATCAGATGCCCTTTTTGATCCGGATCTTTCATATATCCGTACAGTGCAAATGCGCCAATATGCAGTCCGTTCAACCGTCTGCTGGTGAGTACGGACTTGATATTCTCGGACATATCCTCAATGTACCACTCATTGACCAGCCCATTGATCTGCCGGGACTTTTTATTGCCAGAATTGGCTGTGTCTGCGTTATCGACAATGGACACAAAACGGATACCCCACAATGGAAACAGACCGTGGATAAATTTCTCTACCATTTCCAGTTCTCTGGTAAAACGTGACTGTGTTTTACAGAGGATAATGTCGAATTTGTGGGCCTGCGCGTCTCGCAGCAGCTGATTGAATTGCGGACGGCGGCGATCAGCGCCGGCATAATCGTCGTCACTATAAATGTTGTGAATTAACCATCCCTGCTCCATGGCATATTGAATCAACATTGTTTTTTGATTTTGAATGCTATTACTATCATCTTCCGGGTTCAATTTATTGCGGTCCTCTTCGGACAACCGGCAGTATATAGCAACTTTATGGTAAGATGACGTACTTGCTTTCGGATTATTCATTGTCCCACTCCCCTTCTGTGGGACAAGCAATTTCGTTTCCGGTGATATCATCGATTTGCGTCGATTTTGTCAAGTTATCATCAAGATGTACATGATTGTTGATCAGCTTGATCCATGCGCTTGTGTAGGCATCCCTGGATGGTTCGCCGGATTTAAATACATTCCTGCAAGTATCCAATGGAAGCGACTTTTCCATAGCATTACTCCTTTCACATAGTTTTTGCTGCATCATTAGGATATGCACGATTCACTATTATTAGGCCGCTTGAACCATCCACAGCCAGCACCGTATTCGCTAATAAGACCTGACCGACTAAGTTTATATTTGAATAACAAAACCCACCTGCGGTGAAGCAGGTGGATTTTGTTATCGTTGCTGTGTTATTACCTGTGATCAGCCGAGAATGGCTTTCAGGTCTTCCTCGGGGGTGGTGATAAGGGCGATGCCGAACTTCTCAATCAGGAAATTCAGCACATTGGCCGATACAAAGGCAGGCAGCGTGGGACCTAAGCGGATATTTTTGATTCCCAGATGCAGCAGGGTCAGCAGGATGCAAACTGCCTTCTGCTCGTACCAACTGAGGACCATGCTCAGCGGCAGGTCATTGACGCCGCAGCCGAAGGCATCCGCCAGAGCCACAGCGATCTGAATGGCAGAATAGGCATCATTGCACTGGCCGATGTCCATGAGTCGGGGCAAACCGCCGATGGTGCCAAGATCCAGATCGTTGAAACGGTACTTACCGCAGGCCAGGGTCAGCACCACGGTATCCGCCGGTGTCTGTTTGACAAACTCGGTGTAGTAGTTTCTGCCGGGCCGAGCGCCGTCGCAGCCGGCTACCAGGAAGAAGTGCCTGATAGCACCGTTTCTTACCGCGTCGATGACTGTATCGGCCACGTTCATTACGGTGTTGCGAGCAAAGCCGGTCTTCACCGTTTCGCCGCCATTGATGCCGGGGAAAGTGGTGTCTTTCTCAAAGCCACCCAGCTCCAGCGCCTTGCGGATGATGGGGGTGAAATCCTTGTTGTCGCCAATGTGTTGCATTTCGGGATAACCCACCACGCCGGTGGTGAACACCCGGTCAGCATAGCTTTCCTTGGGAGGCATGAGACAGTTGGTGGTAAAAATGATCGGCGCAGGAAGCGCTGCAAATTCCTTCTGCTGATTCTGCCATGCGGTGCCGAAATTACCCTTCAGATGGGGATACTTTTTCAGTTCGGGATAGGCATGGGCAGGCAGCATTTCACCATGGGTGTAGATGTTGATACCCTTCCCCTCGGTCTGCTCCAGAAGCAGCTTCAGATCGTATAGATCATGGCCGGTGACCACAATGAAGGGCCCCTTCTCCACTGTCAGGCTCACTTGGGTGGGCTGGGGATGGCCGTAGGTTTCAGTATTGGCCTTGTCAAGCAATGCCATGCACTTCAGATTCACCTCACCCACTTCCAGCACAATGGGCAGCAGCAGATCCATACCCCAATCGTCACGACCTACAGCAAACAAAGCCTTGTAAATAAATTTATAAATGCTGTCATCCTTGTAGCCCAGCACCCATGCGTGATAGGCATAGGCCGCAACGCCACGAATGCCGAAGAGAATCAGGCTTCTCAGACTGCGGCTGTCATCGTCAGCTTTCCACAGATTTTCCAGATCGTAGTCCTCGTTTCTGCCGCAGGGACTGGCGCATGTGTAGCAGTTGCCAACCAGACGCCGTTTTTCTGCTTCTGTCCAATCCAATAGACGGAAGAAGGTCTCCGGGTTGAAGTTCACATTGGTCAGGGTAGCAAACAGACCCTCAAGGAACAGCTGGTTGGTGGAGTCTGTCACCAGATGCTCATTATTTTCAGTGGCGCGGGCCAATCCGATTAAAGCGCCGGTCAATCTGTCCTGCAACTCGGCAGTACCTGCCTTCTTGCCGCAAACGCCTACATTGCCTGTGCAGGCCTTGCAACCGGCTGTCTGCTCACATTGATAACAAAACATAGTTATTACTCCTTTATCTCATAATCTTCCCGTCGGGGCTGATGGTCACAATATGCAGCGGAATATTCTTGCCGCTGTTTTCCAGGGCGGTTTTTACAGCATGGCTCAGACCGCCGCAGCAAGGTACTGTCATGCGCGTGAGGGTAATGGTTCGGATGTTGCTGTGCTTGAAAATTTGGGTCAGCTTCTCGGAATAGTCCACAGCATCCAGCTTGGGGCAGCCGATCAGCGTCACCCGGTTCTTCATAAAATCGTTATGGAAATTGCCATAGGCATAGGCGGTGCAGTCGGCAGCGATCAGCAGGTCTGCGCCATCAAAATAGGGAGCGCTGACAGGCGCAAGCTTGATCTGCACCGGGAAATTCCGCAGTTCGGTGACTTTACTTTGGACGCTCTGGCAGGCAGAACCGGGGCAGCCGCAGGGCAGCGATTCCTCCTTGGCTTTCTTTGCAGCCAGCACCGCCGCTTCATTGTAGGCCGGCGCTTCCCTCTCTTCAAAGGAAATGGCATTCATGGGACAAGCCGGCAGGCAATCGCCCAAGCCGTCGCAGTAGTCTTCCCGCAAAAGCTTGGCCTTGCCGTCCACGATGCCAATGGCACCCTCGTGGCAGGCATCCGCACACAGACCACAGCCGTTGCATCTTTCTTCGTTGATGGTTATGATTCTTCGTATCATGCGATTCTCTCCTTTTTCGTTTTCTGCTGTTCGGCGATCTCCATCATCATCTCGTACATCTCATCGCCAACACATTTTCTAGCGTAGGCACACCACTGGACGCAGCTTAAGGTATCATTATAGGCCACGAAACCGCAGTGTTCACAGGGCATTTGCGTATCAATGGAAAACAGTTCGATCAACGCACCGCATTGGGGGCACGTTTTTTCGATAATCGTGGGAGTTTTGGGTTTTCCTTGGCATCCTTCCAGCATGTAAGATCCCTCCTTGCTTTGTTCTACAGCGAGTATAGCAAAGAAAAGCCCTGACTGATGTTGCAAATGTCACATCAATCAGGGCTTTATTCGATAAAATATGTTACAGCATCCGAAAACAGTTCCTGTCGTAGTCGATCAGTCCATCTTCTTTCATTTTGACCAATTCGCGGGTCAATGCGCTGCGGTCAACGCAGAGGTACTCTGCCAGCTCCACTCTGCCCAGGGGAATCTCAAAGTAGCGGGCATTCTGGGTCTGGGCTTGGATAGACAGATAAGCCAATAATTTCTCCCGGATGCTGCGCTTGGACACCACTTCCACTTTCCGCATCAGATCCCGATTCTTGTTGGCGATGATGTGCACCATATTCTCAATCAGCTGGTGGTGAAACCGGCAGGCCATGGTGCAGCTGTGCATTACCCGGTCAAAGGGCATAAAGAGGATCTTGGCATCCTCGGAAACCACAAAAGTCACCACGGACAGATTGTCCTCACCGCAGGCAAAGGTCTCGCCGAACAGCTCGTCTTTGCGGGTACGGACCAGCATGGTCTTATTCCCCCAGAGATCTTCCTTGACCATGTCCACAGCGCCGGACAACACAATGCCGATATGTTTGATGTTTTCTTCCTCGAAAGCTACAATGTCGCCTTTTTTGAATGTGCCGATATGATAGCCGATGCAGCCGAGCATGGCTTTCCGTTCCTCCGCCTTGATGCCTGCAAATAAAGGAGAATTCACCCGTTCAATCAATTCCATCATAAGTCATACCTCCATAATGTCATTATACAGCACAGGCGGAAATGTTGCAACTATCACGTCAAGGAAATATTGACAGACATGCTCTAACCAGCTATTATAACGATACAGAGGCCCCATAAAGGAGGATTTCCTATGCACGAAGAATGTTTGATCTGCAAAGCAAAGCTTGAATATCTTGCAGAAGATGAAATGATGGTATGCGCCATCTGCCATAAGACAGAGCCCAGCAAGACCCGCTGCGTCAATGGTCACTATGTTTGCAGCGAATGTCACACGCAGGGAATGGACAGCGTTTTGGGGCTGTGCCTTTCCGAAACCTCCTGTGACCCGATCACCATTCTTGAGAAGATGATGGCGATGCCTTTCTGCCATATGCACGGACCGGAGCATCATGTGATGGTGGGTGCAGCGTTGCTGACCGCATTCAAAAATGCCGGAGGATCTATAGATTTGCAAAAATCTCTCCACGAAATGTATCGTCGCGGCAAGGCGGTTCCCGGTGGTGCCTGCGGATTTTGGGGTGCCTGCGGTGCCGGCGTTAGCGCAGGACAGTTCGTGGCCATCGCCACAGATTCTACACCACTCGCGTCAGAACCTTGGGGGCTGAGCAATCAGATGACCGCAAAAGCCCTGGACAGCATCGGCAAAAACGGCGGACCCCGATGCTGCAAGCGGGATTCCTATTTAGCCATCCTGGCGGCCATGGATTTCGCCGCTGAGCATTTGGGTATACATATGGAAAAGTCCAATCCCGTGTGTACACGCAGCGGACAGAACAATCAGTGCATCGGCACACGGTGCCCGTTCTTTGGAGGAAAGATATGAAAAAAGTCGCATTTCTCTGTGTCCATAATTCCTGCCGCAGCCAGATGGCAGAAGCCCTGGGCAAACATCTGCGGGGCAGCGAATACGAGTTTTATTCTGCCGGCACGGAAACAAAACCCCAGATCAACCAGGATGCCGTTCGCCTGATGAAGCAGCTTTACGGAATCGATATGGAGCAGACTCAGTATAGCAAAACCATCGATAAGATTCCCACTCCCGACATTGTGATCTCAATGGGGTGCGATGTAGGTTGTCCCTATATCGGCCGTCCCTTCGACGACAACTGGGGCCTGCCTGATCCCACAGGACAGAGTGATGATGTTTTTATGGATGTGATTCGCCAAATCGAGACAAAAATCCGTTCTCAGTTCTAAAAGAGAGCGAGCCGCCGGAAACTCCCCTGTTTTACTCTGCAAATTCTGACATTTTCTATCGAGCAATATCAAAGAAGTGACGGACAGTTTTTACGCTGCCCGTCATTTTTATTGGCTTTTCCGTGCAATGGCTTGTCCCCTGTTTGGTATTCGGGTTGTGCATACGAGGTCGCAGCAGAGCAGAAAGCACGCACCACCTATGATAATATTCTGCGGCTGAGTGATGATCCGGATGTGAACGATGTAATCAAATTCCTGCGCCAGCGTGAGATCGTCCACTTCCAGCGCTTTGGCGAGGCCATGCAGTTGCTAAGGGAGAAGCTGGATCAGCGTAATGTATATCGCATGAATCCTGCTATTGATATGTAAGTCATGAGAAGACGCCTCCCAGACCTTTCGTCCGGGAGGCGTTGTGTGTGATGTGGGATCAATCAGGGGTAACGGATTTTTTCCTGTGTCGCTTGATGACTGCAAAAACTACAATGAAGACGATGACCACAGCGGCGCCTGTGATTGCAGCAATCAGTACTTCACCGGACAAGAAGGACGTCTGGGGATTTTCCACCAATGCGATGGCATCATCTCCGTTTGCAAGGTCAAAGACGATGTAACTGCCCGCAGTATGATATACCCGTTCGGACCAGTTTCCGTTGCCGTCACGAACCATTAAGATCACATGCTTCATATCCTGTCCTGCCGGAATCAGCAATCTGCCGCCATGCAGGTCCAAACAATCCGCAGTGGTGATCTGCCAGCCTTGAATGTAACTCTGGCCTTGCTTCAAAGCGGTGAAGCTTTCCAGCTGCGCAAGCGTGGCGGTTGCACCGATGGCAAAATCACCTTGCAAAAGTAAGATCGGTCTCCCCTGCTCGTTAGTTGTATCCGTTTGGATCACGCTGGAGTAGGAAATGTATGCAGCATCGATCTGCACATCAAACAGCACACAATCCCAGTTGTATTGATCCAATCCCTCCCAATATGCGGTAAAACCGTCTTTTGCGGGAATACTGGGAATGGCGGTAAAGGCTGTGCCTGCTTGTTGTGTAACGCTGAGCACCACTTCCCCATCGGCAATAAACCGGATCGTCACCTGATCGAATAGTGGATCCTGGGTCAGCATAAAGAAATCATCCATAGTCAGCCCATGGGCCTTGCCTTCGTAGCTGATGTCATCGATGCCACCGGGCGCCATGCCGGTTTGCATGTAGAGGTTTCCGGCGATTGGTTCCTGCACATCTTGGGCTGTCTCTTCAATAGAACCAAGTATGCTGCCAAATTTTTCTGTGCCGTTCAGCTGCACCATCACATAGCAATCAGACACGATGGCACCGCTGCCTGCAATGCCACCTACATGGCTGCTGCCGGTGACCGTACATTTGACCTTGCAATTTCGAATATAGCCTGCGCATTGACCAGCAATGCCGCCAACATATTCTGCTGAAATGTTGTCAATGGTGCCGGTATTGCTGCAATCCCTGATCAAACCCATGGTGACCCAGCCGGTAATACCGCCGATTCGCTGGTTCTTGGCGGTGACAGCAGCGGTATTTTCGCAATCGCGGACCACAGAGCGAAGACTGCCGATCACATTGAGGGTCGTGTTACCAACAACTGAAATATCTTCCTCAGGGTCCAGATCATTTTCGAACACGATGGCGCCAACAATACCACCGGCATTCTGATCAGCGGAAACAGGTCCGTGATTGCTACAGCCCTCTATCTTGCTGATCAGATCCTCGGGGGTATCCTGATCGGAGATATCCACGATCTGGCCGCCCAGATTATCCTCTGCATGGTTGAGGGTTTCTTCAATTACAGCAAGCTGCGCTGAAATGGCTTTCATATCATCATTAAGATCCGTGGAGGTTTCATCCAGTGCAGCCCCAAGTTTACGGATAGCGGTTTCGATACCATCGATGCTTTCGGACAGTGTTTGGAAGGCATCCAGATATATCTGCAAGTTCTCAAATTGTGGTTCTTCCAAACCTGCCTGCAGTACATCCATGGCTTTTTCTGCATCCGAAATACAGGTTTCGATCTGATGCAGCAGATTGCGAATGTTGGCTGCATTGTCACCTGCATTGGCGGTGGCTCGGTCAATGAGATCCGAGAGTACGGCAAATTGTGCTTTTAGGATCTGCAAGGTGTCGGTTTCATAGCGCAGAACAACCTGCGGTTCCTGCTGGCCCACAATGCCGCCAACTTCTTTGCGGCCCAAAACGGTGCCAAAGTTTTTGCAATTGGCAACATAACCGGTTTGTAGACCTGCAATACCGCCAACATTATAACCCATATGCTTGTAGCCTATGTTGCCACGATTGGTGCAGGACAGGATCGTGCCGGAATTTGTGCCGGCAATGCCGCCGATATCCGTGGTGGCGGATGCGGATTCTGTATTGGTCAAATTTCCCAGATTGATGTCGGAAATGTCAATCTGGTTCTGCTGTGCGCTGGTATTGACAGATGCCTGATTGTGGCAATCATCAACAGTGCCGGCATTGCTGCCTGTGATACCGCCTGAGAAATGAAAGGCGCTGACATTGCCGTTAGCGCTGCATCCTCGAATGCGTCCGCGGACTTCGTTGTAGCCTGCGATGCCGCCTGCATAAGCAGAGCCTGTGACGGTTCCGTTAAAGGTACAATCCTCGATCACACCGGCGTTGACACCGGCAATACCGCCAACTTGTTCCCGGGAACCGGTGGGAGCCACAGTGCCGGCAACATGCAGATTTCGAACTGCGGCGGTGGCGGTAAGGATACGGAACAGGCCCTTCTGAGAACCGGCAGAGCGGATATCCAAGCCCTTGATGGTATGGTGGCCGCCGTCAAATGTGCCGCAGAAAATCGGGATGCCGTTAAATGCGGTGCCGGTTAGATCGATATCACAGGTCAGCAGAAAATGTTGATCTTTGCTATAGCTGTCCAACTGGCAGTTTTCGGCAAAGGTGAGAAACTCCTCAAGAGAGGAAATACGGATCACATCTGTCTGCTCCTGTGCAAATACCGTAGCCATAGGGTACGCAAGCAACAGCAGGCACAGGATCACGGCAAGGGACTTATGCATGTTCATCTTCTGTGCCTCCTTTCGTAAACTCAGCTACATCCGGTGTTTTCGTCTCATCGGAAATGACCTTCAGGTCTGTTGCCACGGATGCGTCCACGTTGCCGTGGATCACACCGGTAAAGTTGCCGTCGACCATGCCGCTCACAAGGCCTTTCAAATGACCATTGACATAAAGCTTTCCTTCTGCTTCCTTCCTCTGATGGGTAAATTCAGGAATATGGAAGCTGGTCTTATTAATGATCGTATCGCCGATCACCAGTATGGCCGGCAGAACGAACAGCACCAGGAAAATGGAGATGATCGTACCGCGTCCGATACATGTGCCCATGATGGATACCACAGGCTGGGCGGACATATTACCGATCAGCAAACCAGCGGAGGCCATGATGGTACCGGAGGTAAAGACTGTGGGGAATGCGGAGTTGACAGCATGGACAATGGCTTCTTTATAAGACATCCGCTTCTTTTCTTCCAGATAGTGGTTGGAAATAACGATGGCGTAGTCGATATTGGCGCCCATCTGCAAGGATTGCACGATCATATAACCCAGGAAATACAGAGGCTGATCCATCAGTGTCGGGAAAGAGAAATTAATCCAGATACTGCCCTGGATGACAATAATCAGCAAAATGGGCAAACCTACAGATTGGAATGTAAACAGAACCACCAGCACTACAAATAAGGTGGAAAGAACAGAGATCAGAAGATTATCTGTTTCAAAGGAAGCCGCCAGATCCCGGGAACTGGTGGAGTTGCCAACCACGTAGTAGTCATCTTCATAGTATTTTCCCGTAATATCCCGGATCTTCTGCAGGAAGGCGTAGGTTTCATCCCCTTCCTCCGGAAGATTCAGATAGATCACCATGCGGCTGTACTTTTCACTTTGCATCTGCTCTTTGGCCATGCTCAGCTGATCCAGCATGTCACCCATGCCGTCGCCGGCACCATCCAGTGAAATATTGGCGTTTTCCAGCTGCTCTTTCAGGAACAGGAACATATCAAACAGAGGCACGGAATACTCGTGCATGCCGGTCAATATCTCTCCATACTGGTTCGATTGGGATGCATGCAGGGTGTACAGCGCCAATGCCACCTCGTAATCCAGATCGATCAGCTCGGAGAACTCTCTGGGATTCAGCGAATCACCCAGACAGTATCCGCCAATTGCTTCAATATTGGCAATGCCCATGGTACTCTTGACCTCGGGACAGGCATCCAGTTCCGCCAAAATGGCTGCTTCTGCCTCGTAATCACCGGAAGGAACAACAAGTGCCACCAAATTATTGGTTCCAAAGGTATCCTTGATCTCGAAATAGGCCACTTGGTCTTCCGACATCTTGGTGGTCTTTACATCGTTCATGCTGTAAGTAAAGGGGCAAAGATAGGACAGATAGAAAGCGCCACCCAAAATAAGGATGAAGATCAGCGGAAGTACCCAACGGCTTTTGACAGCGAATTTTCCGAGGAAAGACATGTTCGGAAGCAGTTTTTTATGCTTGGTCTTGTCCATCAGAGGTCCGAAGAGCACCAGCAGACCGGGCATCAAGGTAAAGACGGTCATCAGACTGAGGACAATGGATTTGATCAGGACGATGGCCATATCCAGACCGATCTTAAAGCCCATAAAGCCCAAGGCAGCAAGACCGCAGATGGTGGTCAGAGAAGATGCACTGATCTCCGGGATCGCCTTTCTCAGAGCGGCGATTGCGGCATCCTTGCTGGAAAGTGTCTCCCGCTCATCACAGTAACGATGGCACAAAATGATGGCGTAGTCGATGGCCAGTGCCAGCTGCAGCACTACGGCAACAGAATTGGAAATGAAACTGATCTTACCGCAGAGGAAATTTGTGCCAAGATTCAATACTGCCGCGGCGCAGAAGTTGAGAAGCAACACGGCCACCTCCGCATAGGAACGGGATGTCAGCGTCAGCACAACCAGAATGATCACAGAGGCCACAATAAAGATGACCAGCATTTCTTCAGCCAGCATGGCATTTAAGTCAGCACCTATGGTGGTGTAGATAAAGGCGTCATAACCAGCGATCGTCTGCCGGATGGCAGCCAGTGCGTCCTTGCTGACGGTGCTGGCATCTGTGCCGGCAAAATTCACATCGATCAATGCGCAGGCATCCTTATAGTGCTGGGCATCATTGGGAAACATGACGGCGGTCACACCGTTGATCCCGGCAATCTGCTGACTGACAGCTTGCGCAGTTTCGTATGTAACATTTTTCAGCATGACCTGAGCTGTAGAGTAGACCGTAAAGTTCTCAGTCATGGCTCCGAGACCCTGCCGGATCTCTGTATTCTCGTCAAGATATACCGTTACATCGTTTTCAACCTGCACCCAACTCATGGAAAACAGGCTGAATATCATAGCTGCTAAATAAAGAAAAAAGAAAACTGTCCTTTTTTCTACAATAAATGAAGCAAGTATACTGAAAAAATCGTTGGATTTCTTCGGCTTCATACACATTCCCCCGTTTCAAAAATTCATATCAGAAAGTTCAACAACTATTGATTTTTGTACACATGATATATTATAATATTCTTGTTTATCGCATGCAATCATCAATTTGATAATGAATAGTCAATTTTGAACAAATCAAAGAAAACTGTACAATTTTACGGGAGGAAATTATGGCGAAAGCTGAGTACCGCAGCGCGATCCGTTCCAAGAAGATGATCATAGCAGCACTTGCAGATGTTCTGCAGGAAAAACCGCTGGACAAGATCACCGTTACGGATATCGTAACCCGGGCACAGATTAACCGGGGTACATTTTATGCCCATTTTACCGATGTACCCAATGTGATCAATCACCTGATTATGGGCATCTTCTCCACCATTGAGCAGGCCATCTCCGAGGAGCCGAAACAGCTGTCCGATATCCCCCATGTATTGCTCAAACGCATTCAGTTTTTCCTTGAGGAAGATATTGTGTTTTGCAGAAAGGTGATGAACTCCGGTGCGGCTGCCATGATGCAGGAGCAGCTGATCCAATACGTGATGGATTATATGCTGCAACATGAGCATATCTATGGTTTCGGCAATCACAGATTGTATGAAATGACAATCCGTTTCTGCGCCGGTGGTCTGGGCAATCTGTATAGAGATTGGTTTGCAGGCAAGCTGGATCTGACCTTGGACCAACTGACACAGGAAGCAGAAAACATGGTCAACCGGATCATAGGCAGCATCGAAAAAGAGACGTAATTGGCATATTACACAAGCAAGATGCCGCAGGATCAAAAAAGATGTTCAAGGTGCAAAAAATGCTTGACGGAAATTGGAATATATGGTATGCTCGTAATGTGTGTTTTTGTGCCCATTTTAACTGAATATATCGGATGATTGACCCGGGAGAGACCGGATAAGGCGCCGAAGGGGAATGCAAAATCTCTCAGGCAAAAGGACCGGGCCATGACGATGCTTCGTAAAGTGCGCTTAGCCGCACACCGATAGTGCAACCCGCTAATTTGCGGGGAATCTCTCAGGTATTCCAAGCGGAGGCGCAAGACCGAATACGGTTTTGCGCTTTTTTCATGCCATCAACATGTTAAGGAGATGCAAACATGATCATCACAAGCAAGAAACCCCGTGAAGAACTGCTGGCTATGCTGCAGGGCGTTCACAAGGTCGCCATCGTAGGCTGCGCCAACTGTGCCGCTGCCTGCCAGACCGGCGGCGAAAAGGAAGTTCAGGAAATGAAGACATTCCTGGAAGAGCAGGGCTTTGAAGTTGTTGCTACAGTCCTGCCTGACGAGTGCTGCCACAAGCTGCTGGTCAAGAAAGACACCAAGGTTATCAAGGATTCCGGTGCAGAAGCCGTTGTGGGCATGGCCTGTGGCGACGGTGTACAGACGGTTGCTGACAACATCCAGCTGCCCATCTATCCTTCTAACAATACCATGTTCCTGGGCCAGGTAGAGCGTGTTGGCATCTTCAATGAATACTGCAAGATGTGTGGCGACTGCGTTCTGGGCACCACCGGCGGCATCTGCCCTATCACCATGTGTGCCAAGAGCCTGGTCAACGGTCCCTGCGGCGGCCAGAAGAACGGCAAGTGCGAGGTCGACCCCAATAACGACTGCGCCTGGATTAAGATCTATAAGCGCCTGGAGGCCATCGGCCAGCTGGACAAGCTGGGTATGACCCGCGAGGATAAGGGTTATGCGAATGTCGCGTATCCCAGACACATCAATCTGAGGGAGAAGAAATAATGAGCCTGTTAGAAAAAGCATTGCTTGATGGCCAGTTCGCCGTCACCGCGGAGATGGCTCCGCCCAAAGGTTATGATTTTACCGAGGCCCTGGAAACTGCTCAGCTGCTGAAGGGCAAGGTCCATGGCGT
>JAZUAW010000005.1:0-13048 GCA_045638225.1 Faecousia sp.
GCACATTTTTTATTTTGATGGCGGCAGTGCTTGGCTGCTATGTGCTGCGCTCGGTGCTCAACTACATTGTGGCATATTTCGGTCACACCTTCGGCATCCGGGTGGAGGCGGACATCCGCACAGATCTGTTCCGTCACCTGCAGACCCAAAGCTTTGATTTTTATGACCGCAACCGCACCGGTCAGCTGATGAGCCGCCTGACCAGCGATTTGTTTGAACTGACGGAGCTTGCCCACCACGGCCCGGAAGATCTGCTGACCTCCACGCTGACCATTATCGGTGCGCTGATCGTCATGGGCTCTATCCGTTGGGAGCTGGCCATCATTGTGCTGCTGATGATTCCCCTGTTTTTGGCTGTTGTGATGCTGATGCGTCGTCGCATGAGCAACGCCTCCAAGGTAGCCAAGGAAAAAACCGGATTTATCAATCAGGAGATTGAATCCAGCCTTTCCGGTGTGCGCACCGCCAAGGCTTTTGCCAATGAACAGATGGAGTGCAACCGCTTTGACGCGGCCAACGGCCAGTTCAAGACTTCCAAGCGGGCTTTCCACAAGGCCATGGGCACCTTCCACAGCTCCATCGAGTTTTTCCTGTGCAGCCTAAATGTGGTGATTATCGGTGTGGGCGGCTATTTCGTTATGGAAGGCGACATGGATTACCGTGACCTGCTGACCTTCACACTGTACATTTCCTCCTTTGTCAGCCCCATGCGCAAGCTGGCCAACTTCTCGGAAATGTTCTCCAACGGTTTTGCCGGTCTAAGCCGATTTGTCAGTATCATGCGCACGGACCCCACTGTGCAGGACAAGCCCCAGGCCAGCAACCTGCAGGATGTAAAGGGCGAGATCACGGTGGATCATGTCACCTTCGCCTATGAAGAGAATCTGGAAGTGCTGCAGAATGTGAGCCTGCAAGTGCAGCCCGGTGAGACCATCGCCATCGTAGGCCCCTCCGGCGGCGGCAAGACCACCCTCTGCCAGCTGATCCCCCGGTTCTACGATGTGGATAGCGGCAGCATCCGTATCGATGGGCAGGATATCCGGGATGTGACACAGACGAGCCTGCACCAAAATAACGGCACCGTGCAGCAGGATGTGTTCCTGTTTGCCGACACCATTTTTGAAAACATCCGCTACGGCAAGCCCGGCGCTACCATGGAAGAGGTCATCGAAGCTGCCAAGCAGGCGGAAATCTACGAGGACATTCTGGCCATGCCCCAGGGTTTCAACACCTATGTGGGCGAACGGGGCACTCTGCTATCCGGCGGCCAGAAGCAGCGGGTGGCTATTGCCAGAATTTTCCTGAAGAACCCGCCCATTTTAATCTTGGATGAGGCCACCTCTGCGCTGGACTCTGTGACAGAGGCCAAGATCCAGCGGGCCTTCGATAACCTGTCCGTAGGCCGTACCACCCTGATCATTGCCCACCGCCTCAGCACCATTCGGGCAGCCAATCGCATCATTTCCATTGCCGACGGCCACATCACCGAATGCGGCACCCATGACGAGTTGCTGCAAAAGGGTGGCATCTACGCCGACCTCTACCGCACCCAAAACGCCCAGAATTGGCGATAAAATTGGCGCCTGCTGTGTGAAACAGCAGGCGCATTTATTATTTCTTCACTTGTTTCATGGAGAGGCTGATGCGGTGGCGTTTTTCGTCCACGGAAAGGACTACTACTTTGACCACATCGCCCACTTTCAGCACCTCGCTGGGGTGCTTCAAACGGCGGTTACACACTTCGCTGATATGCACCAGACCGTCTTGATGGACACCAATATCCACAAATACACCGAAGTCGATGACATTGCGCACAGTACCCGTCAGCTCCATGCCGGGCATCAGATCCTTCATTTCCAGCACATCCTTGCGCAGCAGCGGTGCAGGCAATTCATCACGGGGGTCACGGCCGGGTTTCGACAGTTCCTTGGCAATATCCACCAGAGTGATCTCACCTATAGCGCACTCTGCGGCGGCTTTGGCAGAGCCGTAAGCGGTCAGTTTTTCAGACAGGCCGCTCATGTCGTCACCTTTTTTCAAGCCAAGCAGCGCCAGCAGGGCCTTGGCAGCCTCATAAGACTCGGGGTGGACGCCGGTGTTGTCCAGAATCTCCTTGCTCTCCGGCACACGCAGGAAACCTGCACACTGCTGGAAAGCCTTGGGGCCCAATTTGGGCACCTTCTTGATCTGGGCGCGGGAAGTAAAGGCGCCGTTCTCCTCACGATAGGTGACGATATTCTTTGCCGTGGTGGCAGTCAGACCGGAAACCTGCTGCAGAAGGCTGCGGGAAGCGGTATTGATATCCACGCCCACGGCGTTGACGCAATCCTCCACCACGCCGCCCAGCGCCGCATCCAGCTCCTTCTGAGGGCAATCGTGCTGATATTGACCCACGCCGATGGCCTTGGGATCGATCTTTACCAGTTCCGCCAGCGGGTCCTGTAATCTGCGGGCAATGGACACCGCGGAACGCAAATTCACATCATATTCCGGGAACTCCTCCGCAGCCAAGGGGGATGCGGAATAGACAGAAGCGCCGGCTTCATTGACGATCATGTAGCTGGCCTCCGGGAAGGAACGCAGCAGTTCCACGGTCATGGCCTCGGTCTCACGGGACGCTGTGCCGTTGCCGATGGCGGTGTGGCGTACCCCATGGCGACGCATCAGGCCGGACAGGACGGCGATGGCCTCCTGCTTCTTCTTTTCGCTGAAGGTCGGATATACAACAGATGTATCCAGCACCTTGCCGGTAGCATCCACCACAGCCACCTTGCAGCCATTGCGGTAGCCGGGGTCCAGGCCCATGGTGACAAAGCCCTTCACAGGGGGCTGCATCAGCAGGGGTTTAAGATTCAAAGCAAAATTATGGATGGCGCCGGCATAAGCCCGATCAGACAGGTCACTGCGGACTTCACGCTGGACGCTGGGGAAAATCAGACGCTCATAGGCATCCTCAGCGGCAGCCTTGACAAACTGGGAGACAAACATGGTGGGCTTCAGGGCGGCGCGGCACACCAGAGCCGGGCCTTCGTTTCCGGGCAGAGTCACGGTGGCCTTCAAAATTTCTTCCTTTTCACCACGGTTGATGGCCAAGATCTGGTGATCCATCAGCCGGGAGATAGGATGACTAAAATCGTAGTACAGCTTGTACACGGTATCCGCTTCCGGGTCAGCAGCCTTGCACTGGAGGCTGCCTCGGCGGGTGATCAGTTCCCGGAGTGCCTTGCGGATACCGGCATCGTCGGACAGATCTTCGGCGATGATATCGTTGGCGCCCTGCAGCGCTTCCTCAATGGTGTTCACACCCTTTTCAGGGTCTACATAGCCCTCTGCCAGCACAGCGGGGTCACTGCCATCCTGAGCAAAGATTGCGGCAGCCAGAGGCTCCAGACCCTTCTCACGGGCAACTGTACCGCGAGTGCGGCGCTTCTGCTTGTAGGGACGGTACAGGTCCTCCACCTCTGCCAGCGTAACCGCAGCATCGATGGCAGTGGACAGTTCTTCCGTCAGCTTTCCTTGATTCTCGATGGCATTCTTCACTTCGTCCCGGCGGGCTTGCAGATTGCGCAGGTACTGAAGGCGAGTTTCCAGATTACGCAGGGTGGTATCATCCATGGCGCCGTGCATTTCCTTACGGTAACGGGCAATGAAAGGAATGGTATTTCCTTCGTCCACCAGCGCGATGACATTTTCGATATATTGCAATTTCTGTCCCAGTTCTTGGGCCAGCAGTTCAGCGATCGTCGGCATAACAAGCTCCTTTATTCAAAACTTCCTGTATCATATCACAAAGGCACCGAAAAGAAAAGGGAAATTTTGCTCTTTTCATTGCAAGCAGGCCCCTTCTCTGGTATAATGGCCACAAACAAAGAAAAGAGGCGAATTGTATGGCAAAGAGAAAATGGGGAGATCGAAAAGACGGCATCTGGCTCAAAGACATTCCCGCCATGAACCGTATCATGCCTTCCCTGCTTCCCAACCGGGCAGACAATGAAGCCCACATTAGTGTAGACATTGATCTGCGCCCGCTGAATGCCTATCTCCAAAAGCTGAACGAAGGCCGTACAAATGATAAATATACTTTCTTCCACCTTGTCAGCGCTGCCATTGGCAAGGCATTCATCCTGCGACCCAAGATGAACCGCTTCATCGTGGGCAGCAAGATGTACCAGCGCAAGGAAGTAACCGTAGGCTTTACGGTGAAGAAAAAATTCAACGACCACGCAGAGGAAGCCCTTGCCTTCTTTACATACGACCCCAAGGAGACGCTGGGAAGCTACCATAAAAAGATCATGCAGCAGATCCATCTGACCAAAAGCGATGCGCAAAAGGACACCTCCACCGGGGCAATGGACATCATCTGCAAGCTGCCCCAGTGGATGATCACCGGCATCGTCAAATTTGTGCTGTGGCTGGATAAGCACGGCTGGGCGCCGGATGCGCTGGTAGGCAGCGACCCCAACCATGCCGCCATTTTTCTGAGCAACTTAGGCTCTATCGGCCTCCCCGGTGGCTATCACCATTTGGTCAACTGGGGCACCAATTCCTGCTTTGTGATCGTGGGTCAAAAGTATTGGAAAAAGGATTACCTGCCCGACGGCAGCGAAGATCTTCACGAAGTGCTGCCGCTGGGCATCACACTGGACGAGCGCATCGCCGACGGCTACTATTATTCCGGCACGGTAGCGTTGGTAAAAGAACTGCTGGCTCATCCCGAACTGCTGGAACTGCCGGCAGATACCCCGGTGGAGTACGCCATTCGGCGCTGAAAAAACTTGACAAATACCCCTTAGAATCATATAATGAACTGCGTCCCCCCTACCGCAGTTTTTGGGCCTGTAGCGCAGCTGGGAGCGCATTACATTCGCATTGTAGGGGTCGGGAGTTCGAATCTCCTCAGGTCCACCAACGGAAAGAAGCACCACTTTTGTGGTGCTTCTTTTGCTTTTTCAGTTAGTATTGCTTTCCGTGATAATAGGCCGACTCATGCTGACGTTTTTTCTCAAACACCTGCAGCTCTTCCTCTGTCAAGCAATAAAATCGCAGATATTCTTCCACATTGTGATAAGGTAGCGCATGTCCCAAAGCTTCCTCTACCTCGATATGGCATTTAATCAGATTGGTGGTTGTTACTGCGGAATACTGGGGATCTTCTTCGGAGTCTGCCAAAACTTCATAGACCACATTCTCTATATAGCCTTCCAGGTGTTGCAGTAAATAATTCAGCTTTTCCATGGGTACATTTTTCATAAACGCTTTCTCCCTGTTTTGATCCTTTTTGCTTTTTTACAACAAGCTTTCCGTAACCCAATTCCCTTCCTGGTGCTTGATCGCCTCTCTGCCACAAAGGAGAATACAAAATGAATTCAGCACAATTGATTGTTCATATACCATAAGGTAGGTATATTAAACGACCACATGGACGGAATCAACATAATCACGGTTTCATAGTGATGCAGGAAGCTCATATCGCCCATGAAACCAAGCGCAATTTTGATCACCAACGCTACCCCGACAAACAGCAATGCCGAAGCAAACAACAGTTTTGCGCCATCCTGATGCTCTGTTTTCTGGCTTAATCTGCCATTGAATATGTAAATCATACAAATCAACGCACCAAGAACAGGCATCAAAAGAAACCACTTGTATTTGGATGCTTTCTTAAGGGATGATTGCATATTTTGTTGCTGAACCAAGGCGATTTCCTCTTTGGAAACTACCTTTCTGTGATAATACTTTTGCGCCTCCATGACTTCGCCTTGTTCATCGCAAGAAAAAAATTGACCACACGCAGTACAGTAATACGCTTTTCCAATGACCAAGATATCCCCATAGGGCTTATAAGTGGTGCCGATCGTACAATAGGCACGGTGCTCAGGGTCGCCCTTTCCCACAACTCTTTCCGTTCTTTTCCGGGCCAAAGCACCCCCGCAACAATGGCAATATCTTTTTCGGAAGTACATCATCAGATCATCGTTTTCGTATACCTTGTGCATCTATTCATCATCCCCTTTTCCCCATCATTTTAGCACAATGTCCCATGGTCGTCAACGAAAATTCACTCCAGATGGACACAGCATCCCTGATGGTCAAAGGATTTTGTATCATTGCCGGGAGTGAAGCGACATGGCAATCTCCTGGTGCAAACTATCGATACCCAGGCGTATAACAAACCTTGTACCAGGAGATTCCCACGGGCCTTATGGCCCTCGGAATGACCAGTGGGGCAGGTCGGCTTATCTTATATGGCAGGATTGGATTTGACCGCAGGCTAGGATTTTTCCCGGATTACCGGAGGGTTGGGTTGTGAAATCATCGGGGTTGGAATGAAGGATCACCGTTTTGCCAAGGACGTGGTTCAGAGCAAAGCGGTCTGTGAGGAATACAGAAAAGGCCCTGCCATTTGCTGAAAATAGGGGCGGCAGATCCCCGGCATGATGGGGATGCTTCAAGCTACCGGGGTTATAGTGGGTAAGCGGTACAGCACAGTCGGTGCCTTCGTGGATATGGAAGGCATAGATTCCTTGCGGTTGCGGCAGGCCGTCGATGTCAGCGTGCACCAGCACGCCCTTTTCGGTTTGGTAAAAGCGAATCCGGCCCCGCACCGTGCCGCCACTGACCTGCGCCACAGCATCCGACGGGCAGCGCAAAACACAACAAAAATCATACATAAGCATACCTCAAAAATCATTTTTCGCCAGTCTATGCAGGCTGACGGCACAATGCTACTTGCATATTGGTGGTTTTTCATGTAGAATATGCTCAGTGTAGCTGCAATACGCCGAATCGACACAAGAGACCGCATAGAACAAATTATCATTTGCATCCCCTTGATGCATCTACCTGCAAAGACAGCAAAGGAGAACACGGCATGACCCATTCTATGAATCTCAAGCCCCGGCCCTTTGAAATGATCGCCAAAGGATACAAGACCATCGAGCTGAGGCTTATGGACGAAAAACGGCGTGAAATTTCCGTTGGTGATACCATCGTGTTTACTAATACCGCCAATCCAAGTGCACAACTGCTGTGTCTGGTAACAAAGCTCCATCCCTTTCCTAACTTTGCGGAACTCTACCGGGCTTTGCCGCTGGATCGCTGCGGCTATTTGCCGGAGGAGCTTCCCACCGCCGCACCGGAAGATATGCTGCTGTACTATCCTGCAGAGAAACAACAAAAACACGGCGTTTTGGCCATTGAAATTCAAGTAATCCCGGAACAAACCACCCAGATATAGAAAGAAACAGAGGTGTCCTCATGGAGGTCAATTACAGAAATAAAAAGCGGTACAAAACCGCCCGCTATCCCCGTCGGCAGTCGAAATTCTGGACATGGCTCATTTGGTTCTTGTCCAAGATCATGCTCCGGGGCAAAAAATACAAGCTGGAGACCATCAACATGGAGGGGCTGAAGCCGCCCTATCTCATTTTCAGCAACCATATGGAGTTCATCGATTTTGAGCTGGCCACCATGGTGACCTATCCCAACAAGGTCAACAATGTGGTCAACATCGACGGCTATCTGATGATGCCCTTCCTGTTGGAGTGGATCGGCGCCATCTGCACCCGTAAATTTACAAGCGATATCCATCTGGTCAAGTCCATTCGCAGAGTGATCCAGAACGGCGACATTCTGTGCCTGTATCCGGAGGCACGCTATACTCCCATCGGCACCACCAGCTTCCTGCCGGATTCTCTGGGCCGCCTTGTAAAGATGAACAAGGTGCCACTGGTGGTGGTAACCCATCACGGCAACCACCTCTACTCCCCCACCTGGAACTATGCCAACAAGCGCAAGGTGCCTATGCACACAGTGTTCTGCCAGGTTCTGACCGCTCAGCAGGTGGAAGAAATGACCGTAGACCAGATTAACGCCGTCATTAAACAAGCTATGCAGTATGACGACTACCAGTATCTGCTGGAAAGCGGCCATCGGCTCACCGAGACCTTCCGGGCCGAGGGTCTGCACAAGGTGCTCTACCAGTGTCCCCACTGCGGCACCGAGTTCCAAATGGACACCAAGGGTGCAGAGCTTTTCTGCAAGCACTGCGGCAAGCGCTGGTTCATGGAAGAAAACGGCCAGCTCCGTGCCCTGGAGGGCGAAACGGAATTTGCCCACATCCCCAGCTGGTTCGAGTGGCAGCGCAGCCAAGTCCGTGCCCAGATTGAGCGGGGCGAATATGTGTACGAGGATACCGTGGATGTATACGGTCTGCCTCGTTGCTGGCGCTTTATCCCTTTGGGCAAAGCCAAGGTTCGACACGACCCGGAAAACGGCTGGGTATTGGAAGGCCACTACCGCGGGCAGGATTACCGCATCGTGCGGCCGCCCAAAGCTACCAACAGCCTCCATGTGGAATACGATTTCCATCGTCTGCGGAAAGAACACTGCTTCGACATTTCCACCGAGGATGACTCCTACTACTGCTACCCCACAGGCAATCCTTTGGTGGTCACCAAGCTGGGTCTGGCCACAGAGGAAATATATAAGTTGAAAACCGGCAAATAATCATACTTTTTTCGCCTTTTGTTTATTGACATATGCCTATTTTCTGGTAAAATTTGAAGGTATCTTATTTTACGGAGGATAATCCCATATGGGAATCGGTGAATTGTTTGTTTTGGCTATCGGCGTCAGCATGGACGCTTTCGCAGTATCCATCTGCAAGGGTCTGTCCGTCAGAAAGGCGCGGCTGCGGGAAATGGCGATTTGCGGCGCATGGTTCGGCGGCTTTCAGTGCTTGATGCCGCTGATCGGCTTTTTCGTCGGTGCGCTGTTCTACAACGCCATCTCCAGTTTTGACCACTGGGTGGCATTCGGCCTGCTGGCACTGATCGGCTTTAATATGCTGAAGGAAGCGTTTGAAAAAGAGGAAGAATGCGCCAGCTGCAAAGGTGCGGATTTCACGGTAAAGACCATGTTTGTCATGGCGGTAGCCACCAGCATTGACGCGCTGGCGGTAGGTATTTCCCTGGCAATGGCCGGCAACGTCAACATCTGGATCGCAGTTTGCTTCATTGGTGCGGTGACTTTCCTGATGTCCGGCCTGGGCGTAAAGATCGGCAATGTGTTCGGAGCGAAATTCGAAAAGAAGGCACAGCTTGCCGGCGGTATCATTTTGATTCTGCTGGGCACAAAGATCCTTCTGGAGCATTTGGGTGTCATCGGATAAATAGTTACGGCAGGGATCACTCCCTGCCGTTCTTTTTATTCAAATTTGAAAACCAGAATGTTCTCGCTGCCGCTTTGCAGCATATCCTCCACATCCCCTGCCCCATTATAGAACAGGATCAGGTGGCCATCATAGCCCACAGGCACACGCCAGGCAAAGGTAGCCGTATAGACGCAAGTATTATCCACCCACTCAGATACGCTGCCATAGCCGTTGGCCCGCAGGCACTGATCATAGAGTTTTCCATTGTAGCTGACAGTAAACTGATCGGTGTAGCCATCCGCTGTCTGGGAGGAATACCAATAATAATCATCCAGCGCTGTGTTGACAACGAAGCCATACTTCTGGGCATTTCTGTCGGAGAATGTGATCCGCACTGTGATGCTGTGCCACTGGTAGCCATCCACGGCCGCGTGGGTCTCATCAGATTCAAAGATCTGATAATCATCCCAGCAGATTTTGCCCATGGTGGTGTAGCCCTGCACATAGCAGGCAGCCAGATAATCATACTGCACACCCAACTGTACGTTGATCACATTGACAGGATACGCTGCAAATCCAGGCTGCAAGCACTCTCCCTCCGTGACGGCACAGGTCCTGCAGGTTGCAGGGGCTTGATAATTGGCAGGCAGCCAAGCATGGCCCAACGCTTCGCCTTCGGTGACTTGGCAGACGGTGCAGGTTTTGACGGAGTCGCAATCTGCCTCCTGCCAGTTGTGGCCCAGCGGCTGCCCATCAATCATTCCGCACAGGGTACATATTTTCGGCATTTCGCAGGTTGCCTCGCTCCATTGGTGCACGCATTCCTCTTGGGCGCAGCCGGCAAGGCACAACAGCGCCAGACTCAGCAACAGCGCGACGATCTTCTTCATGGTTCGTTCCCCTTTGATGCATTGTGGGGATATTTTAGCAGATTGGCCATGAAATGTCAATAAACCGCAAAAACTGTTATGGATAGTTGTCTGTCTACTTTCTGCATTAAATCCGAGTGTTGCGCATCTATACCTGTATCCAGTACACCCACAACCACGGGATCACCATGAGAAACCATGTTCTGAGCATCTAGTAGGTTTATTACTTCTTCTGGGTCCCAATGTGCATGTTCAGGTATACTTCTAACTTTATCAGAGCATGCCGAAAAAAATATAATCTGGGCACACATAGAGAATATCCTCCCGTTGCTCCAACAGTGCAATATCTTCCAGCACCTTATCCTTGCCCCGTTCTTCCAATTCAATGCATAGCACTTCCCGATAACTGGAAATCTCCTCCGCATTGGGATCACTGGTAAACAGTCTTTCCATCAGGGAAACATTTTCCCTTTCGTCCACCATTGCCTTGATTTCTTTTCCTCTGGGGCTGGTAAAACTCTCTATACGCACTGTCTTTATTTCGGGAAAAACAATCTTTTCTGTTTCCAGGTAATCCAGACTTGCTTCGTTATTCAGAACAACCATAATGTAGTTGTCTGCGAACGCATCTTCCATAGTAGCATTACAATAAATCTTTTGCTCCTCGGCTGCAGAATCATCTGCTAATGCAGAAATCGCCGGATTTGTAGTGGGTGACAGCAAAATCAACGCAGCGCAAAGAATATAGGCAAGTAAACTATTCATTTTTCTCATATTCATTCCTCCTATTGTACATTTACAGAATTGCTACGAAGTTATATAGACTTGATTATTATAACGCACGTAACACAGATATATCAGTTCGATTTGATCGTCACTCAACAAGCCACGTTCGTAACCTTCCATTAGTGGTATTGCCACACCATCCTTGTAAGCAAAGAGTTCAAAATAAGGGCAATAGTATACAAAAGGGTATCCGGCAATCGTGATTACGTAGCATCCGGTAATTTCGAAACCCACCGGAGATATAACAATATCATAGCCGTTGAATGTTCCATAATACCTTACGCCATAGTGATGCGTATAATAGTATTCAGAGCGCTCAGTTTTATTTTCAAAGTCGTCAGGATGCTTGGACTCTACCTGTGCAAACCAAACCAATCTATCCGGTCCTTTTTCTAACGATCTTGCCCAATATTCCTCTACTGCCGCCAGAACCTTCTCTTTTTCCCAGACAGAAAGATCTTCAAAAGGGGCATTGGGGTCTGTATCCGGGCGGTCTGCAACGGTTTCGCCCGGCTCTGTATCCTCCGTGTTGCGGTTCGGCAGCCACAGCGCCAGCGCTGCGCCCACCACCAGCACCACCGCCACCGCGCACAAAAGAATGCTCCATTTCTGTTTCATTGACCGTCACACCTTTCTTTCCTGGTTTCTGCCGCACCGGCTATGGCCGGCATACTGCGTTCACTTATATAGTACCATTTTTTTCCGTTTCGTCACACTTTTTTTGAAAAAAAAAACTCCGCGCCGAAATTTCGGTGCGGAGTTTTATTACAATTTGTGAGCGAGATTACACCAGCTCGATGACTGCCATCTCAGCAGCGTCACCGCGGCGGGCGCCGGTACGGGTCACGCGGGTGTAGCCACCGTTGCGCTCAGCGTACTTGGGAGCGATCTCATCAAACAGCTTCTTAGCCACATCTTCCTTGGTGATGTAGGCCAGAGCGCGGCGGTAGTTGGCCAGACCGGCCTTCTTGCCCAGGGTGATCATCTTCTCAACCACGGGCTGAATCTCCTTAGCGCGGTAGAAGGTGGTCTCGATCTTGCCGTTTTCCAGCAGATCGGTCACCAGCTGACGCAGCATGGCCTTTCTCTGAGTGCTGGTCTTACCCAGCTTACGAGTGCCGAACATATCGTATTCCTCCTTCTTGAAAGGTAAAACTTAATTGTTGCTGCCAGAATCTTCGCTGGCCAGGGACAGACCCATCATTTCCAGCTTCTTCTGAACCTCATCCAGGGACTTCTTGCCCATGTTACGGACCTTCATCATATCCTCACCGGTCTTGCTGATCAGATCAGCAACGGTGTTGATGTTGGCGCGCTTGAGGCAGTTGAAGCTACGGACGGACAGATCCAGCTCATCAATGGTCATTGCCAGCTTGGCATCGGGGCGATCAACCACCTTATCCACAACAGTGGAGGAGGTGCCGACGGCATCGGACAGGTTGGTGAACACAGTCAGATGATCGGACAGGATCTTTGCGCCCAGGGACACAGCGTCCTTGGCAGAGATGGTGGAATCGGTCCAGACCTCAAGGGTCAGCTTGTCAAAGTCGGTCTTATCACCGACACGGGTGGGCTCCACAGTGTAGTTCACCTTTTTGACGGGAGAATAGATGGAGTCCACAGGAATCACACCGATGACCGTCTGAGGGGTCTTGTTCCGGTCTGCGGAATCATAGCCGCGGCCCTGGGACAGGGTGATTTCCATATTAAAAGTGGCATCGTCGCCCAGAGTGCAGATGTGCAGCTCGGGGTTCAGGATCTCGACCTCAGCATCGGCCTTGATATCGCCGGCGGTGACCTCACAGGGGCCAACAGCGTCAATATACACGGTCTTGACTTCCTGGGTGTGCAGCTTCATGATCATGCGCTTGACATTCAGAACGATCTCGGTCACATCCTCGGTAACACCGGGAATGGTGGAGAACTCGTGCTGCACGCCGGCAATCTTCACAGAAGTAGCGGCGTAGCCGGGCAGGCTGCTGAGCATAATCCGACGCAGGGAGTTACCCAGTGTCATGCCGTATCCCCGCTCCAGAGGCTCAATCACGTACTTGCCGTAGGACGGATCCTCAAAAGTCGGAGGCCAAGCGGTCTTAGGAAGACAATGGTTCCACTCAACTCCTTGGCTCACAGAACGACATGGCTACGATCCGACTCCGGCGCAAGGAGTTACCCAAAGTCATACCGTAACCCCGCTCCAGAGGCTCAATCACGTACTTGCCGTAGGACGGATCCTCAA
>JAZUAW010000006.1:0-23891 GCA_045638225.1 Faecousia sp.
AGAGAAAAACAAAAGTAACCAACAAATGCGCATAAAAACACACCTTTTCTCTCCCCCAGTCAAAAATCGGTTCCGAAGAACCGATTTTTGCCAGCCCCCTCGTCAGAGGGGGCTGGGGTGCGGTGCACCATCCAACAGCGCGATAAACGAGGATTTGAATTTCTTTCACACATCTACCTGCGGGATGTTACATGAATTTAATTTTTTCCTTGAATTTGGCAGTCTTCTGCTGTATAATGTCCTTACAAATTATGTAAACAGGAGTGATACTATGGAACGAAACGAACGCGTTGTGGCAACCCAAGCCCAACAGGTCTTGAGTCAAGTCCGCAAGGTCATTGTGGGCAAGGATCACGTTCTGGTGTGGGCACTGGCTGCCATGCTGGCCAAGGGCCACATTCTCATTGAAGATATCCCCGGCGTGGGCAAAACCACCATGGCGTTGTCTTTTTCCAAGACGCTGGAACTGGAATACGGCCGTGTGCAGTTTACACCGGACGTGCTGCCCTCTGACGTGACCGGCTACTCTGTGCTGGATCAAAAGACCGGCGAAATGACCTACCAGCCCGGCGCTGTGCTGTGCAACCTGTTTTTGGCGGACGAATTGAACCGCGCCACCTCTCGCACCCAGTCTGCCCTGCTGGAAGCTATGGAAGAAGGCCAGGTGACGGTGGACGGCGTGTCCTACCCCGTTCCCCAGCCCTTTACGGTCATCGCTACCCAGAACCCCACCGGCGCTGCCGGTACCCAGCCCCTGCCTGACAGCCAGATGGACCGCTTTATGCTGCGGCTTTCCCTGGGTTATCCTGCGGCCAGGGATGAGCTGGCCATGGTCATGGGCCGTCAGGAGGGCAATCCTCTGCAAAAGCTGGAGCCCATCATGGACCGGGCCACCTTCTGCCAGCTGCAGGAGACAGTAGAGCAAACTTACGCCAGTGAGCTGGTGGCAAGCTACGCCGTGGCGCTGGTGCAGGCCACCCGCAACCATCCGCTGCTGCAGCGAGGCGCCAGCCCCCGTGCCACCTTGGCACTGCTCGCCCTTTGCAAGGCCATCGCCCAGCTGCGGGGTCGGAATTATGTGCTGCCGGAGGATGTACAGGAGACCTTCCCCCGTTGTTTGGCCCACCGTGTGCAGCTTTCCGCTGCCGCCCAATCCAAAAATATGCAGGCAGAGGCTGTACTGCAGCATATCTTGACCTCTGTCGCGCCGCCGAAGCTGCGCTAAGCTTATGGTAAAACGTTGGTTACAATATATCACTGTGTGGCTGTTCTGCCTGATCTTCTACTTGGCCTACCGGCAATGGATGGCATGGATCGTGCTGATGAGCGCCAGTCTGCTGCCACTGCTGTCGCTGGCGGTGAGCCTGCCGGCCATGCTGCTGTGCCATTTCCAATTGTCCATCCCTTACGCGGTAACAGCAGGCACCCATACAGCTGTGGATATTTCTCTGCGCTGTCCCCTGCCGGTGCCGGCATGGAAGGTGCGCATCGATGCCCGCCACACCTTAACCGGGGAGCGCTGGCGGCTGAAAGTGGGCAAAGATTGCCCCACCCATAACTGCGGCGCGCTGTATCTGCATTTCAGCCGTGGCCGGGTCTATGACTACATGGGTCTATTTTTTCTGCCCCGTAAAGTGCCCGCCGATCACCGGCTAATCATTCGCCCCCTGCAGTGCAAGCCCTTGGATCTGCCCCATCCGGAGCGGAATATCGTCACCTTCTGGCGTCCCAAGGCCGGCGGCGGTTTCTCGGAAAATCACGAGCTGCGGCTTTATCGCCCCGGTGACAGCCTGCGGCAGATCCACTGGAAGCTGTCGGGCAAAACCGGCAAGCTGATCTATCGGGAGCCCATGGAGCGGGTCAGCAATCATCTGCTGCTGCGCCTGACCCATGGCGGCAATCCCCAACAGCTCAACCGCAAGCTGGGCAAGCTGCTTTGGCTGGGGCTGTATCTGCAGAACCTTGGTCTTGCCTTTGACGTGCTGGCCGACACCGCTGAAGGCCCGAAGCGCTGGCATGTAAACGGCACACGAGAGCTGATGGATGTGCTGGATTCCCTGCTGTGCACCCCGCCGCTGGAGCAAAATCAGCTGGCAGAACCCATCGCGGGCAGTTTCTGGCAATATTACATAGGAGGTGACGCCTATGAAACGACGTGACCTTCTTTCCGCCATCCTGGATACCGGCCTTGCCACCTTGATGGCCATCGCCGGCGCCGGCTGCTTATCCACCGCCTTTTCCATGCAGGTGGACATGTCTGCCGTGGCGCTGACAGCGCTGATCTTCTGCATAATCGTCACCCTCTGCCTGCAGCTGCGCCATGGCTGGCTGTTGCTGCTGGCAGCGGTAGTGGGCGGCGCGTGGATGCTGTATGATCTGGACACGGAAAGCAATCTGTTCTCCATGGTCAATCATGTCACCACCTTGTATGACCAAGGCTACGGCTGGGGCATCCCCGAATTCGTGATTGGTTACGACGATTGGGATCTGACGCTGGCCTTGCAGGCCATTGCTGCCTTCTGCGCAGGGCTTGCCGCCTTGGCTTTGAACAAGCGGATACATTCCCTAGCCGCTCTGGCTACCCTGCTGCCAATCTTCCCCTGCGTGGTCATCACCGATACCGTGCCCTCGGAAAGCTATCTGTTGCTGGCAATCCTGACGCTGTCCATCTTGGCCATCACAGGCAGCACCCGCTGGAGAAATACCCGTCAGGCCAACCGGCTCACCCTTTTGGTGCTGATTCCACTGCTGCTGGCAGGTATGTTGCTATTTGTAAACATCCCCCAATCGGAATATGAGCCGCCGGATGAAAATGAGAGTTTCTTGACTCTGCTTGAAAAGCTGGAATCCTATTTCCCCTTCTGGGGCGAGGGAGGCCTCCTTGGAGGCGGACATTACCCGGATGCTTCTGACATCGTATCCCTGCGGGATATGGGTCCCCGAAACAACCCCCACAGCAAGGTGATGGAGATAACAGCCTCCCAATCCGGCCTGCTGTATCTGCGTGGCCGCAGCTACATGGGCTACACCAGTCTTAGCTGGGAAGCCTGGCCGGAACAGGAGGAATTGGCCCTGCCCCAGCCCTATTATCTGGCGACAGGCACCCAAACCATCCAGATCCACACCCTGCAAAACGAAAAGGTGCAATATTTCCCCTATTATCCCGCCGATGCCTTGACGCTGATGGACGGCGCGGTGGTCAGCACTGGACAGAATACCTATCTGTACCGATACCGGCCTCTGCGGAACAATTGGCAGCAAATCTGGCTGGATCAAACAGGTTCTCTGGGTGTGGACAACCGCGCCTACACTACACTAAAACCATACACCCAGCTGCCCACAGAAACGGCTCAGCAAGCACGGGCCCATCTGGACGCCGCCGGCGTGGATCTGGATGCCAGCATCATCCACATTGCCCGCCGCATCAGCGTTTATGTGCAAAACAGCGCACAATACAATCTGAACACCCAGGCCATGCCTGCGGATCAGACAGACTTTGCCATCTGGTTCCTAAATGACGGAACCACCGGCTACTGCGTCCACTTCGCCTCGGCTGCCACCGTACTGCTGCGGGCAGCCGGCATCCCGGCCCGGTATGTGGAAGGTTATCTGGTCAGTGCCCAAGCGGGCCAGGTGACCCCTGTCCGCGCCACCAATGCTCACGCATGGGTAGAATACTATGTGCCCAGCGTGGGTTGGGTGATCCTGGAAACTACGCCGGAGGACGGACTGCCCGACCCACCGGCCACCCAGCCTCCGACTACCGGCCCCACCGAGCCTCCGACTACCGGCCCCACCGAGCCTCCGACTACCGGTCCCACCGAGCCTCCGACTACCGGTCCCACCGAGCCTCCGACTACCGGTCCCACCGAGCCTACGGAGCCTACCCGGCCCACTGAGCCCACCGAGCCCACTGCTCCCCTGCCCACCGAGCCTACGTCCATGGACCAGAAAAAAACGCTGGCGCCTTGGGTCAAGCAGTTGATCCTTTGGGTAGCGGTAACACTGGCAGCCTTGGCCGCGGTGATCGCCCAATGGCGGTTGCGGCTCACGCTGCGCCGCAGGGCTATGGAAGGCAACGGCTGGTTGCCGGTGCGCAGACGCTGGCGCTATACCTGCCTGCTGGCACGGTTGTGCGGCCATAAGCCGCCGAAGGCACTCTACGAGCTGCTGAAGAAGGCCAAATTCAGCCGTGACGGCCTTAACGACCGGGAACTGCGGCAATTTGACCGCTATTTCGCCGCCTGTATCCGAGGTCTGAAGAAACGTCCCTGGTATCTGCGTCTGCTGCTACGCTTGAGCCTGGCCGTTTGGTAACAAAATATGAATCCGGGGGATGCACAAGCATCCCCCGGTAAATTTTATTCACTTATACGGCAATCGTCCATGGTCTTGCCGAGGGAATACCAGAACAGAAAATCTCTGGCAGGCTTCAGATCAGAAAACAGACCACGCTGGCCGTAAATGGCGTAACTGCGGAACAGGATGGGACAGAGCATACCGCTCTGCATCACCTTCTGGTGCAGGGTGTAGTAGTTACCGGCGTTTGCCAGAGCCTCCTGGCAAAGCGCATAGATACCGGCATCCGACAGGCTGCCGAAATTGAGGCTGCCCTTGGGTGCAAAAAAGGCAGACAGATCCATATTGGGGCTCAGTTTGGTCTGGCCCAAATGCAGATCATAATTGCCCTTGTTCAGCGCGTTGGTGTAGGAAGTGCCCCGCAGGCTGCTGACCGTCACACGGAATCCACCGGCACGAAGCATCTCGGCGATTTTGTTGGCCACACGGATGCGGCGGCTGTCCGTGCCATTGACCAGCAGGGTGATATCCATATCTTCCGGGGCAGCTTGCGCAATCATCTGTTGGTATTTTTCCGGATTATGGCCATATTGCTCTGCCAATTTCTGGTTGTAGTAAGACGAGGAGGGCGAAGCCGGCAGTGTTGCCGCTGCGGCAAAGCCGCCGTAGAAATCGCTGACCAGCCCATCCCGGTCGATGGCATAGGTCAATGCCGCCCGCACTGCCGGGTCAGAGAAGGTACTGCTCTTTTCATTGCAGGCCAGATACAAAAACAGGCCATTTTCACAACCCCACAGCTCGTAGTCACAGCGGAAGTCCACATAGCTGTCACTGCCGGGGTCGGCACAGACCAGACCCACGGTGCCAAATTCAAAATCATCCCGCAGCATGGCAGGCGAATCTGCCTCTATGAGGGAAATGGTCGAGGCGGTCACCGGCATGGTGGCTCTGCACCACCAATCGGTGCGGCGGATCAGCCGGGGGCCATTCTGGCTCTCCAGCAGGTAATACGGACCTGTGCCATCGGGCCAGCGATCAGCCACTTGGCCAGCCTTGACAATGGGCATGTCCAGCAGCACCGGCAGGTCCGCATAGGGTGTTTTCAGTTCGATCTGTACCGCACCATCTTCTGTAGCAGTGATGGTATCGATATAGGTAAACCGGCCGCCATACACTTCACTTGCCCGGGCAGCTTCCAGACTTGCCACTACATCGGCGGCGGTAAGCAAACTGCCATCGGAGAAGGTGGCTGTCTCCAGATAGAACGTGTAGACCTCCATATTCTTGGAGACCCGGTAATTCTTGCACAGCATAGGGCTGACTTCATAGTCCATATCCACGGCAAACAGGCCCTGATACAGCAGACCAAACAGCAGCCGGTTGGACATATTGCTGTCGGTATAGGGATTGAGACTGCCGGCCGCGTCATAGCTAAGGGTCAAGCGCTGCTCGGTAGCAGGGTCATCCGGCATAGGCACAGTGGCGGTGATGCCCGCGTTTAGGCCATTGCCGGTGGGCACATAGGGGGATTTGCCTATGGTGCAACCGGTGAGCAGCAGCAAAGACAGCAGGCAGGCCAATATTTTCTTCATTTGACTGCCTCCTTGCAGACGATGATGGCACCCTGAGCACCACGGGTAACGCCATGGAGCCGATGGGACCAGTATTTTTCCGGATTGCACCGGGTACATTCGGTGCTGATTTCGATCTGCGCCACGCCCCTGCGTCGCAGGGACAGGGCGTTGATTTCTTTTAGGTTGACATAAAATTTGTTTCCAACGGCACAGATATGGGCCTTTGCGGCATCGCCGTAGGTTTCCAGCAGCGCGTTGGGCACATCGGCGTCGGTCTCAAAGCAGCACTGGCCCAGATTGGGGCCAATGGCGGCATGGATATTTTGGGGATCACAGCCAAAGGCTGTCACCATAGCGGCCACGGTCTTTCCGGCAATATCTGCCGCCGTGCCCCGCCAACCGGCATGGGCCGCACCCACCGCGCCGGTAATGCTGTCCCAAAGCAAAATGGGCGTGCAATCGGCGGTGAAAATAGCCAGCGCCGTGCCGGGATCACAGCTAATGAGGGCATCGCAGATCGGCGAAGCGCCCTCGACCATGTGCTTTCCCCAATCCGCCTGCCCCACTTGGCAAACAATGTCGGAATGAATCTGCTTGGTCACCACCAATTTCATGGGGTCAAATCCCATGGTTTTGCCCAAAATTCCGTAGTTTTCCGCAACATTTTCCGGCTCATCGCCCCGGTGGATGCCGATGTTCAAGCTGGCTAGCGTGCCACTGCTGACACCTCCCAGCCGGGTGGTGAAGCAATGAGGCACACCGATACCCTCGGCAACCAAATATTCCATTGTTCCGTTTTTTAAGGTATTGATGGCCATTATTGCTCCTTTTCGCGGCGTAGCCGCAATCCCTTCTCCCGGGGAGAAGGTGCCCCCGCAGGGGGCGGATGTGGAATGCGGGCAGAAAACTGCCGGTTTTGATCCGGTTCCAGGCCTAGGACCCGGCACCGCTTTGCTTGACTGCCATATCAATGGCATGGCAAACACTTTGAAATTGCCGTACCACATCCAAATTGCTCAATCGCATAACGGTTAAGCCTTGCGATTGCAGATATTCTGTTCTTCTTTGATCATATTCCATTTCTTCCGGGTTACAGTGTTGGGAGCCATCCAGTTCCACCACTAATTTTGCCTGATTGCAGTAAAAATCGGCAATATAGTTACCAATCACATATTGTCTGTGAAACCGTGGGCGATACAAACGCAGAAACTGATACCAAAGCTTTGATTCCTCTTTTGTCATCTGTTTGCGTAAAGCTCTGGCGTTTTTGGTCAGCGTATTGTTTCGCTCCATAATTCTACTCTCCATAAAGCCTGTAGTGTTATGCTAGTCGGTAGGTTGCCGCCCGCATTCCACATCCGGCCCTTCGGGCCACCTTCTCCCCGGGAGAAGGTATGCGCCTTTGGCGCCTTATTCGCTGATTTTATCCTTCTGCATGCAGCACTTTTTATATTTCTTGCCGCTGCCGCAGGGGCAAGGATCGTTGGGGCCGATCTTTTGCTGCTTGCGCACAGGCTGTTTCTTCACAACAGCGTTATTGGCAGCGCCGGTGCCGGTCTCCTTGGCCACACGCTCACGCTTGACCTCCTGCTTGGGCTGCAGCTTGACCAGGAACAAGCGGCGGACGGTCTCGTCACGGATGCCCTGGATCATGGCGTTGAACATCTCAAAGCCTTCGTTCTTGTATTCCACCACAGGATCGTGCTGGCCGTAGGCACGCAGATGGATGCCCTGCTTCAGATCATCCATGGCATCGATGTTGTCCATCCAGTATTCGTCAACCACACGCAGCATGATGACACGCTCCAGCTCACGCATAATGCTTTCGCCGTAGGCAGCTTCCTTCTTTTCGTAGGTCTGAACAGCCAGTTCATACAGCTCATCCAGATCTTCGGTGCGTTCGAGCGTGCCGATGGGGTAGAAAATACCCTCAAAACGCTTCAGCTCGTCCACATCGCCGCCGGTGCTGCGGATGCTCTGGCGCAGCATGGACAGAATATTCTCCCGCAGGTCCTCGCCGTCCAGCACCTTCTGGCGCTGCTCGTAAATGACCTCACGCTGGGTATTCATCACGTTATCGTATTCCAAAACGCTCTTTCTGGAGCGGAAATGGCGGCTTTCCACCGACTTCTGGGCGTTTTCCACTGCGCCGGAGAGGATCTTGGCATCAATGGGGGTATCTGCGTCCAGACCCAGGGTGTCCATCATAGACTCGATGCGATCCATGCGGCCACCGCCGAACAGACGCATCAGATCATCCTGCAGGCTCAAATAGAAGCGGCTTTCGCCGGGATCGCCCTGACGGCCGGAACGGCCACGGAGCTGATTGTCGATACGACGGCTTTCATGGCGCTCGGTGCCGATGATGAACAAGCCGCCGGCATCGCGGACCTGCTGAGCCTCCTCCGTGATCTCCGCTTTGTACTTCTTCAGCAGATTTTCATACTTTTCCCGGATGGCCAGAATCTCAGCATCATCGGTCTCGGCATAGGAATTGGCCTCGGCCAGCAACTCATCGGTGTAATCACCCTTGCGCAGCTCGTTCATGGCCAAAAATTCCGCGTTACCGCCCAGCATGATATCCGTACCACGGCCTGCCATGTTGGTGGCGATAGTAACCGCGCCGAATTTACCGGCCTGTGCCACGATCTGGGCTTCCATTTCGTGGAACTTTGCATTCAGCACATTATGCTTGATGCCCTCTTTTTTCAGCAGTTTGGAAAGAATCTCGCTGCGCTCGATGGAAATGGTGCCCACCAGCACCGGCTGGCCCTTTTCGTGGCACTTCTTGACCTGCTCTACGATGGCACGGTACTTGCCTGCCTCATTCTTATACACCACATCGGAGTGATCCACACGGACAACAGGCTTGTTGGTGGGGATCTCCACCACATCCAGCCGGTAGATAGTACCAAATTCCTCTTCCTCGGTCAGCGCTGTACCGGTCATGCCGGAGAGCTTGTCATAAAGGCGGAAGAAATTCTGGAAGGTGATGGTGGCCAAAGTCTTGCTTTCGTGGGCCACGGTGACGCCTTCCTTGGCCTCGATGGCCTGATGCAAACCTTCGTTATAACGGCGGCCATACATCAGACGGCCGGTAAACTCGTCGACAATGATGATCTCGCCATCCTTGACCACATAGTCGATGTCCTTCTTCATCACGCCCCGGGCCTTCATGGCCTGGTTAATATGGTGAGAAATGGTGGAGTTTTCCGGGTCGGCCAGATTTTCAATGCCGAAATAGCGTTCAGCCTTGGCAATACCGCTGGCAGTCAGGCTGACGCTGCGGCTCTTTTCATCCACAAAGTAGTCGCAATCGTAATCGTCATGGACTTCCTTGTCCTCGGTCTTGGCAAAGACCTTGCGCCGCAGGCTGGACACAAAATAGTCCGCCATTTCATAGAGTTTGGAACTTTCCTCGCCCTGGCCGGAAATAATCAAAGGGGTACGGGCCTCGTCGATCAAAATGGAGTCCACCTCGTCGACGATAGCGAAAGCGTGGCCACGCTGCACCAGCTCGGACTTGTAGGTGGCCATATTGTCACGCAGATAGTCGAAGCCCAGCTCATTGTTGGTGCAGTAGGTAATGTCAGCAGCATAGCTGACCCGGCGCTCGGCAGGATCCATACCGGGGAGGATCAGGCCAACGGACAGGCCCATGTAGCGATAGACCTTGCCCATCCACTCGGAGTCACGCTTGGCCAGATATTCATTGACAGTGACCACATGGACGCCCCGTCCGGTCAGCGCATTCAGATAGCAGGGCAAAATAGCAACCAGGGTCTTGCCTTCGCCGGTCTTCATTTCAGCGATACGGCCCTGGTGCAGCACAATGCCGCCGATCAGCTGCACGGGATAGGGCTTCATGCCCAGCACACGCCATGCGGCCTCACGAATGGCGGCAAAAGCCTCCGGCAGCAGGGCATCCAGATCTTCGCCTTTGGCAAGGCGATCCTTGAATTCCTGGGTCTTGCCCTTCAGCTGGGCCTCGCTCAAAGCGGTATATTCCTCTTCCAGCGCCAGAATTTTATTGACGATCGGCTGGATCTGCTTGATCTCCCGCTGGCTGCGGGTGCCGAAAATTTTGGAAAACAGTCCCATAAACTTACTCCTTATCGTAAAAATGGCGATTTCAACCAATTTTACACATTATAACACACATCTACGAAAAATAATAGATGAATTTGTAAACAAATCAAAAATCGCCTTTTCAAATCGAAAAGGCGATGGGAGGATGTATTGTTGTTTACAACAATTAGCGGCGCAGCCGCTTTAGCTTCTCCCGGGGTAAGCGAAGCGCAGTCGGCGGTAGTGAATGACAGCCCGGTGGGCTGTCAGAGCCGTCGACTGGGTGCTCCGCAGAGCACAAGCTGGCAGGCCGCTAGGCCTGACTGATGTGGAATGCGGGCAGGATGGTTGGATGCGGTACAGGTTTCAGGCCTAGTAATGGGTAACATTTCAGCAAGTCTTAGCCGCTACCGCATCGTAGGTTATCTCCCGCATTCCACTTCCGAGCCGCCTGACGGCGGCCCACCTTCTCCCCGGGAGAAGGTATGCGCCTTTGGTACGCTAAACAACAATTTATCCATTCAAAAATCCGGGATGAAATCGGCAGTGGCGGCGGATTCGTCCTGGGTGAAGCCTTCCAGGTCATTGAGGTACATCCAGCTGAGGACAGCATCGTATTCGTCATCGGTGACCCGGCGGTTCAGAGGCGCCGGCAGGCCGGGCATGGGGGTGTACTGCCGCATGAGGCTCACCAGTACATCGCCGGGGGCGAAATTTTCGCCGATCCAATCCAGTACCTTCAGAGAATTTTCTACAAAGCCCGGCAGAATCAGATGGCGAATAACGACGCCGCTGACCAGCTTGTCCCCCTGGAATTTGGGCGCACCCACCTGCCGATACATCTCTGAAATGGCGGCAGTAGCCTTTTCAAAATAATCCGGGGCGGCAGAAAGCGCCTTGCCCAGCCGGGGATCGGCATACTTTAGGTCCGGCAGATAGATGTCCACCTTGCCCTCCAGCGCCCGCAGGCTCTCCACGCTTTCATAGCCACCGCAGTTGTACACCACCGGCACCCTCAGTTTCGGTTCCAGAGCAGGCAGAATGGTGGGCAGGAAATGGGTGGGGGTCACCAGGTCAATATTTTCCGCCCCCTGGGCGATCAAATCCTCAAAAATCTGCCGAAGTTCAGCGGAATTGGTGGGCGTGCCCACGGCGCCACCGGAAATGGCGGCATTTTGGCAATATTTGCAGCCCAGGGTACAGCCACCGAAGAACACAGCACCGCTTTTTCCATTGGGCGCCAGGGCCGGCTCTTCCCATTGGTGGAGCATGGTTTTGGCAACCAGGGCGGTGTCCGGGCAGCGGCAGAAGCCGGTTTGTCCCACCATTCGATCTACCCCGCACCCCCGGGGACATAATTTGCAGTTTACATAATCCATGAAACTTCCTCTTTTCGGAAGATAAATTGTTGTTTACCTTACTAAGCGGCGAAGCCGCCATAGCTTCTCCCGGGGAGAAGCTGGCGCAAATCGGCACTTCGGAACCGATTTGTGACTGATGTGGAATGCGGGCAGTAATCTTAGATGTCGTATACGTATTAGACTTAGGAATTGTTAACGTGTGATCAGGCCTTATACCTATACCGCAATTAAGGTTATCGCCCGCATTCCACATCCGCCCCCTATGCGGGCACCTTCTCCCCGGGAGAAGGTAGGGCGCTCCCGCGCCGGTGCTTCTAAACAACAATTAATGTTACTACATTTCCTTCAATTTTGCAACCGGGGTTTACGGGTTAAGAAAAATATGCTATAATAACAAAAATATGCCCTTTGGAGGGATACTATGTTGGAAAAAAACAAAGTTTACGAAGCGGTCATCACCGATTACACCAGCGAAGGCCAGGGCGTTGCCCATATTGAAGGCTGTGCTGTGTTCATCCCCAATGCTATTGCCGGGGAGAAATGCACCGTTCGCATTGAAAAAGTAGGCAAGACCTGGGCCGCCGGCAAGATGGTGGAGATTTTGGAGCGCTCCGAGCATCGCATCAACCGGGCCTGCCCTGTGGCGAAGCTCTGCGGCGGTTGCGATTTCCATCACATGGATTATGAAGAAGAAAGCCGCCTGAAGGCAGAGCGTGTGAAAAATTGCCTCAACCGCATGGGCGGCGAGCAGTTGGAGAAGGTGGAGATCCTCTCTGCCCCGGAGCAGACCTGCTACCGCAATAAGGCTCAGTACCCGGTGTCCAGCAAAAAGGGCCGTGCCTTTGCCGGCTTTTTCAAGGCGGGCACCCACCAGGTGGTGGAAAATCAGCGCTGTCTGATCCTGCCAGAGGAGATGGATGCCGTCAAGGATACCGTCATCGCCTGGATGAATGAGCATAAAGTCACCGCCTATGACGAAATTGCCCATGCAGGCTTGGTGCGCCATATTTATGTACGCCGAGGCCCGGTGTCCAAGCAGGTGCTGGTGTGCCTGGCTATCAATGGCCGCAAGGTTCCCAAGGAGCAGGCGCTGATTGAAAAACTGAAGAAGATCCCCGGCTTCACCACCCTGGTGTTGTCGGTGAATACCAAGAAGGGCAATGCTGTGCTGGGTGACGAATTTATCACCCTCTATGGCCCCGGCTTCATTGAGGATACCCTCTGTGGCCTGAATTTCCGCCTGTCCCCCCGGTCTTTCTATCAGGTCAATCACCATCAGGCCCAGCGGCTGTATGAGGCGGCCATCGAGCAGGCGGAAATTACCAAGGATGACACGGTGCTGGATCTCTACTGCGGCGTTGGCACCATCACCCTGGCCATGGCAAAGGCCGCAGGAAAAGTCATCGGCGTGGAAGTGGTGCCCCAGGCGGTGGAGGATGCCAAGGACAATGCTAAGCGCAATGGCATCGAAAATGCGGAATTTTTCTGCGGCGACGCCGGCCAGGCGGCGCTGGAACTGGAGCGCCAGGGCATCCAGGCCGATGTGGTGGTGGGGGACCCGCCCCGCAAGGGCCTGAATGGGGATACCATCGAGGCCCTTTCCCGCTTCGCCCCCCGCAGAATCGTCTATGTGTCCTGCGACCCGGCTACTTTGGCCCGGGATGTGGCCCTGCTGAAAGACCGTGGCTATACCGTTAAAAACGCCCTGGCCGCAGACCTCTTCCCCAGATGTAGCCATGTGGAATCAATCGTGACTATGATTCAGAAGGAGCAGTAAAATGGATTCTGTTATCTTGAAAATTTATGGGACATTACACGAAAGCTATCCAATCAACGTGAAGAGTTCCCTTGCTGTAAGTGAGAACTTCAAAATAGATTTCCCCATTTTGTGCGGAACTTCCAACCTGGGTAAGTTTGAGGTGTTTTTTGACGATGTTTCTTTTCCATTTTATGCAATGCGTGATAATGGAGAGGTATTTGCACATTGGCATTTGCAGACACCCGACGAGGTCGAGAAAACGGTTGTGGATTTCATGGAGGGGAAGCCTTCGGCAATCCCGTTTGGACAACCGCACAACATTTGAAAGTATTGTTTGCTTGGTAAGATAAATTGTTGTTTAGTTTAGCAACTGTAACGAATGTGTCATTCTGAGCGGAGCGCAGCGAAGTCGAAGAATCCGTTCCTTTTGGTGCTGTTTACAAGGGAGTACGGATCCTTCGGCGCGCTTCGCTTGCTCAGGATGACATTGTAAACAACAATTTACCATTGGAGGATGGAGTACATGAAGCAGCGGGTATATAATTTTTTACGCACCATCCCCAAGGGGAAGGTGGTCACCTACTCTCAAATTGCGGCCTATTTAGGGGACAAGCGCCTGGCCCGGGCGGTGGGCAATGCTCTGCACCAAAACCCGGACCCGGAACGGTACCCCTGCTATAAAGTGGTGAATGCCCAGGGGAAACTGTCGGAACATTTCGCCTTCGGCGGCCTGGAAGGACAAAAAAGCCGCCTGGAACAAGACGGCATCGAAGTCATAAACGGTGCCGTGTGTTTGGAAACCTACCAATGGAAAACGCAATAAATTGGGATTTATCGTACACCCCGTAGGGCGCGGCATCCTTGACGCGCCGGTCAATTTGCGGGGCAAATTGACATCGCCAACGGCGATTATCCCATTGATTTCCTTCGGAAATTGGAAAAATGAAACATTTTTCCGCGGCGCGTCAGGGATGCCGCACCCTACGAATGGTGGAAATCGGAACGATAAACGAAAATTTGAATTAATCGCCAAGCAAAAAGGACGCCGTTTGGCGTCCTTTCATTTCTTTATTAACCTCTCCACAGCTCAGCCCAAGTGTAGCGGCGGTTGCCCTTGGCATCGTAGCGCAAAAACACCAGACCATTGATCAGTAGCCGGCTGGCCAGCAGGGCCATGGCCTGCCAGAAAATATACACAGCCATCTGCAGCATGGCGTCCATCAGCCCCATGCCTGCCAGTTTTTGCCCCGCGATGGCCATCCAAATGGCCAGACCCAAGCCCAGCACACTCCAGATGCAGCCTGCCAGACGCTGGGTAAAGCGCCATGCCTCCACGCTGCCCATGCCGAAAAAGCACCGGTAACCGGAGCGGTAATTGGCTTCTTTAGGGGCATTGAGGAAATAGTAAAGGCCCATGGCAAGGATCACAAAGGGTCCTGCCAGCATCAGTAGCCGGGCCCAAAAGGCGGCTTGATCCAACAGAGGAGCCAGTTCCGGAAGCAGATCTTCCAGGAAGGTCTCGAAGGAAAAATCCCGCAGTAATTCTTTAAAGCTATCGGTATTCATAGGAGCTCCTTATTTTTCTTCCAGAAAACGGCTCACTTCCCGTACGAAGCTATTGACATCCTGGAAGCGGCGGTAGACGGAGGCAAAGCGGATATAAGCCACCTCGTCCATGGGTTTGATGCGGGCCATCACCATTTCGCCCAGCTTGTCTGTGCTGATTTCCCGTTCCAGAGAGTTCTGGATGGCCTGTTCAATTTCGGTGGTCAGACGTTCCAGATCGTCCAGGTCTACTTTCCGCTTGTCGAAGGCCCGGATCATGGAGTTGAGAATCTTGTTGCGGTCAAAATTCTGGCGGGTGCCATCCCGCTTGACCACGATAATGGGCAGACTTTCCACCATTTCATAGGTGGTGAACCGGCGCTGACATTTCAGACATTCTCTACGACGGCGAATGCTCTGACCGTCCTCAGATCGGCGGGAATCTACGACCTTGCTTTCCTGGTCGCCGCAAAACGGACATTTCATGGTGCGTCCATCCCCCTTTTTACAGATTTACATAATTATACCAAAACTTTTTGCTTCTGTCCACCCCTTTTTTCTTGCCTTTTGCTTAGCATTGGGGTAAAATATGGGAAATACAACTTGTGATTGTGTGTTCCTTGATTGTGTCATTGCCAGGTGCCAAAGGCGACGTGGCAATCCCCCGGTTAGAGGTAAAAAGATAACAAAAGAACAAGATAAAACCTTTTGGGATTGCCGCACCGGTCTGCGGACGGGTGTGCAATGGCAGTCATTTCGAAACGCGCAATGAAAATTTGAACGCCCGGGAGGGGTATGATGTTAAAAGACAAAGGAATTTTGAAGGCGCTGTGGGTAGGTATGTATATTCTGTGTACCGTGTTGGGCTTTGTCACGACCCAAGACAGAGGTGCGCAGGTGCTGATGAAGGTATTTGCCCTCCTCTTTTTCGCGCCTCCTTTTGCGGATCTTTGGTTCAGCTGGAAAAGAAAGGACCGTGGGGAACTGCGTCTGCTGCGCAATATTTCCATCATCAGTCTGGCTTCCACCACAGTGCTGCTGGTGTTGAATCTGCTGAGCGCGCTGAGCAGAAGCGCGGTGCTGGGCCAGGTGCTGCACTATGCGCTGGTACTGGTATCGACACCCTACCTTTGCGGTCAATATTCTGCATACAGCCTGCTGCTGTGGGCCACGTTGCTGTGGTGCTGCATCAATTTGCTGTGGAAACATAAAAAATAAGGAGGAACATCCATGGAATTTATCATTGAAAATGAATATTTGAAGGTGACGGTCACCGATTGGGGCGCACAGGTCAAAAGCGTGGTGCGCAAGTGCGACGGTGTGGAGCATATGTGGCAGGCAAACCCGGCTGTATGGGGTTATCACGCGCCCATTTTGTTCCCCTACTGCGGCAAGCTGAAGGATGGCAAGTTTGAAGCAAAGGGCCGGGTATACGAGAGTCCCAATCAGCATGGCTTTGGTCGTACATCTACCCATACTTTGGTGGAGCAGACCAGAGAAAAGATTGTACTGGGACTGACAGAAAGCGCAGAAACGCTGGCTACCTTCCCTTGGAAATTCCGGCTTTTGAGTATTTTTACACTGGAAAATGATACCCTGCATCATACGCTGCAGGTGGAAAACCGGGATTTTGAGTCCTTCAGCTTCGGCATAGGTTATCATCCCGGCTTTGGGATTCCCTTTGATGATCAGCATACCTTTGCTGATTATGAGCTCCGTTTCTCCGAAATGGAATCGCCCCTGTGTCTGGGCACTGCCCCCAAGGGACTGGTCAACGGCCAGGTTTATAGCTTGGGCGGCAATATCGACACCATTCCTGTCACCGCCGGCATGTTCGACAATGACAGCCACTGCATGGTGAATCTGAAGTCCAAGACCCTGGGCCTGTATGAAAAGGACACGGGCCGTGGTGTGGTCTGCAACATTGAAAATTTCCCCTACTGCTTGATTTGGAGCAAGCCCGGTGTGCCCCAGTTTATCTGCATTGAACCCTGGAACAGCCTGCCCAGCTACGAATTTGGCGGCACTGCTTGGGATGAAAAGCCTGCGGCCGCCCGGATCGCTCCCGGCGAAAGCTGGAGCACCACCCTGAGCACCGCCTTTGTGCGCTAACTTGGGGTTTATCGCACTGTTTGAATTTGTCAGCCCACAGGGCTACAAGCCGGAGGAAATGTTCGAGGTGGCGCCAACCGCCATTCGCCTGTCGGAAGCTGCCCGGCTCTTTGACTCCTATGTGTGCGATTGTTGCGGTGAAATCACCGGTGCCAACTGGATCCGCCTGTCCGGGGACAAGAAGCGGTGCCTCGATTGTTACGAAAGCTACGACTGCTTCCACATCTTATATAAAAACAGCACAGCCGCCGACCATCAAGTCGGCGGCTGTTTTTATCTGTTCGGCAAATTGGAATTTATCTAACTAAACAATTTCTATTTTGCCAATAATATGTCGATTAAAATTATCTAATTCTTCCGCAGGAATCCAAAGTTCTTGGTGATAGCGTGCTCCAACAGTTTGCACAGGGAATTGAGCAATATATGTATCATCAATTTCAAAAGTTGTAACGTAACCTGTGTATTGCGAATCAGGGTATCGACGATTCCACTTTTCTGCAATTTCTCTGGCATAGCGTTCATTTAACACAGGGTAGAAAATGGGTTGCTCTGGAAGCCTAGGAGGATATGCGGTAAAGTCCGACTGAGCAATCAGTTCATACTCCGCCTTACCCACTGGACGATATAGAATCACACAAATACCTCCTCTTCAAATTGGTGTTGTTTGGCTTTGTTCATCTTCCGAATCATAGACATACATATCAATATCTATCTCAGTCCTTGTTGCATGACAAAAATCAATCACATCAAGAGGTGGAGCAAGGCACGGATTTGTGTCACCTACATAAATTGAGGGAACGATTTCTAGAACCAAATTAACATCTTTTTCTTTTTTTATCTGATTAAGTAACGGAATTTTATCTTGCAGAGATGCGATAGTTTTTCTCATTTGGTTTTCAACTTCGACGTCATATTCCGTGCATCTTCCGATTTCCCAAAGAGCAAAATCGTACGCTGTACCATTACGACGTAAGTCTCCAATTTTCCAAGACTTCTCAGGCGTGAGATTTAATAACTCAGAAACCTCATCGGGATTAAAATTTCCAACTATCTTGAAATATGTATAGCAACTATTTCGAGTGTTCATAAATAACCCCCTATAAATTCGAGTTTTCCGAACGGTTACCCACCTAAATTATATACCGACAGTACAGAAAAATCAAGCAACGCTATTACTTATTTCTACCACCTGTCCATTGCAGGAAAACCAACTATGATGGTGACGGGATTTTTGTTTTTATCGGTATTTGCCCCGCCACTCAAAAGCCACTTTTCGTCATCTACTTTAGGAACAAAACTCTTGCCGACGGGATGGGCAGGCGATTTGGTGGTTGCCCTCTACAAGTTGCAATTAGGGAGATTCTATGCTATACTGTTTTCGTAGAAAGCGAGGGCGTTTGTATGACCAAAATTCTGTTTGTCTGCCATGGCACTACCTGAATTAGCCTCGAAACACCCTATAAAACCACGAATAACAACGATATTTTCGCATTTCACTACAAATTCACTACATTTTTGAGTTCCGATATGATTATGAAACAGCAAAAGCAGTCCCTGGGAGGAGTCAAATCCACCTCTTTCGGGACTGCTTTTTCTTTGTCTGCTATTTCGTTATGACGCTTAACGCAGTTGCGGGCCGGAATCGGTCATGATCCACACATTCTCAAAATCCCAGCCCTCAAACATCGATTGATCCAAGAACTGCTCCTCTGTGATGATCTGCACATATTCGTGGGTGGGCAGAACATCATACTTGGGGTTCTGTAGGCCTAGAACATTTGCGCCCTGATACTCGTTGATAGGGGTGAAGTAGGTACGCAGGTCTTCCAGATTATAGTTGTTTCCAAAGTGACCAATGCAGGTCTCCTTGAAATCATCCCAGGTTAGCTCTTTCTTGGTGGTATCCTTGATGTTGCTAGCCAGCACAGTATCGCTGTCAAGCACAAGGCCGATCAGTGCGCCGTGGCAGTATACCCGCTCATCCTCGCAGATGTTGGGCACATCCACCTTGCCGGTGGCATAGCAGTTATAGACAGTTATCTTCTGATCTTCGCTATAAGCCTTGAATACTTCCAGGGTGCCGATCAAGCTGCCGCAGGGATTGTAATATTTGCGCCAGGGACCGCCGTTTTTGTTGGTGCTGTCCTGGCAAGGACTCCATCCGATATAAGGTGCGGTGATATTACCGGTTGCGTAGCAATCGTACACATCGCTGCGGGAGTAGATATGGCCGATCAGACCGCCGGCGCTGACGCCGCCATAATGATCGTCGGAGGAAATGTAGATATCCACCTCGGAGTAGCAGCGGGTCACGTCGGTATAGTTGCCGGCATTGCCGATCAGACCGCCGACATCGCCGTCGACGACATTGATGGTGCCGGTGGTGTGGCACTTCTCGATGAACACGCCAAAGGATTCGCCGATCAGACCGCCGACGCAAGGATGCTCTATGCTGATGGTGAAGATAATGATGTTCACATCCGCAGAGCAATTTTCGATGGTGATGGTTTCTGCGGGCATATAATCGCCGTCGGACAGATATTTGCTGATATTGCCGATCAAGCCGCCAGCACAACCACCGCTGGTGATGGTGCCGCTGACATGGCAATTCTTCATCAGGGTATATTTTTCGTTCTTCAGTTCCACTGCGCCGATCAGACCGCCGGTGGTGGAATTGGAACTAAGGAAGTTCACCGTTGCGGTGCAGTTTTCAAAGGAGCAGCCGCTGCCGTAGCCCACGATGGCAGCTGTGGAGTCGCCACCGCCGGGATACTTGCCGGTTCTGTTTTCTTCGGTGCGGTGATTATCCTTGGTGTGGGCATTGACGATGTTCATGTTCTTGAAGTGGGAGCCATCCACAACACTGAACAAAGCCTGTGCCTCACCGTCATAGCACAGATTAGAGATGGTATAGCCGCCGCCGTCATAGTGATGGCGGAAGGGATTGTCAAAATCACCGATGACGATCCAATTGCCCACACTGGAGCAATCGATGTCGGCCACCTGACGGAAGTAATAACCGGACTTCTTCACCACATTCTGCAGGTTCAGCAGATCTTCCAGGCAGGTGATCAGGAAGGGATCCTTCTCGGTGCCGCTGCCTTCCCACATGGGGGCGTCTTCCACCTTGATCTTGAAGGTGGCGCTGACACCGGAGCCATCCTGGGCGGTGACCTTGACGGTAACGGAGCCGGCGGCAATGCCGGTCAGCACGCCGTTCTGATCGATAGTAGCATAGCTGCTGCCCTTGGAAATGCTCCACTTGACAGCCTTGTTGGCAGCATTGTCAGGCTTGACGATTGCGGAAAGCTGGATGGACTTGCCTACCTTCACGGTGGTTTCGCCGCTGATGGTGATCTCGCTGACGAGAACAGGCTGTACCTCCACCTTGTAGGTGGCCTTCACACCGGAGCCGTCGTTGGCCATGGCCTGTACAGTCACATCGCCGGGGGCAATGGCGGTCAGCAGACCGTTCTGATCGATGGTGGCAAATTCGCTGCCGGAAATAATGGACCAAGTTACGCTGGAATCACCGGCGTCGGCAGGTTTTACCTCTGCCTTCAGCTGTAAGGTATTGCCAACGGTAACTTTCTTGTCGCCGGAAATAGTGATGGAGGTAACCGGTACGGAAGTGATTTCCACATTGTGGGTGGCCTTCACACCGGAGCCGTCGTTGGCCATGGCCTGCACTGTCACCTTGCCGGGGGCAATGGCGGTCAGCAGACCGTTCTGATCGATGGTGGCAAATTCGCTGCCGGAAATAATGGACCAAGTTACGCTGGGATCGGTAGCATATTCCGGAGATACCACAGCCGTCAACTGCAGGGTGTTACCTACGGTGACGGTGTTACCGCCGGTAATGGCAATGCCGGTGACCGGTGCTGCTTCTACGATAATGGTAATGGATCCGGATACACCGGAATCGTCCATAGCGTAGGCAGTGATCACATACACACCGGGTTCAGAAGCAAAGAACACGCCATTATCCAGCACCTGTCCGCCGGTGGAATGATACATGACGGTCAGCACCGCGGCATTTTCAGGAAGGATCGCTGCGGTGATCTTCACCTGCTCCATAACTGCAATGGTGGTCTTGGGTGCAGACAGAGTGATACTTTCAACCTGGATCTCCTCGGGATCAGTAGGATCGGTAGGATCGGTCGGATCAGTCGGATCAGTAGGATCGGTCGGATCGGTCGGATCGGTCGGATCAGTAGGATCAGTAGGATCGGTAGGATCAGTAGGCCGCGTCACGGGGACAGAAGGATCCGTCGGCTTTGTGACCGGAACGGAAGGCTCCGTTTCCTGCACAGAGGGGTTGGTCTGTGTAGGGGAATCCGTTCCGCTGGTTCCCGGATTCGCGCCAGTGCAACCGCTAAGCAGCAAAATAAATGCTAGTATAAGGCATAGGAATCTTTGCGTTGATTTCATATTTGTATTCTCCTGTCTGTTGTTGTTTTTTGCGGATGGAAAAGAAATTGTTATCAAATGGCACATTCCAGCACATCGGAAAACACCGGGATTCCTGTTTCACCCAGCCGCGAGGCGCATTGTTTGCACATATCCAAGTCATCACAAATGAGAAAACATCGATTGCACACCAATCGCTTGCAAATCGGGCAGTAGTTGAAATGCTCGGTGGCTTCCCGAATGGCACTGTGGCGGGCATCTCGGGATTCCTGCTCATAGATGGCATCAAAGAGGATCTGTTGTTCTCTTGTCTGAGGGATAGTCCCTGCTTTTGAGTAACGAACCGGTCTGTTGGAATATTCCTTTCCGCAGGACCCGCAACGGATATGAAACAGAAAGAAATTTTTGGTAGACAGGTCTTCCAGCATAAGTTCTATCAGTTTTTTCAATGCACAACGCGCTCCTTTCCTGCTTCAGATGCACCCATTATATACTATGGATTTTGCAAATGGAATACTTCTAGGAAGACTTTTGCAAAAAGTATCCCAAGGATATATGAAAAGTGCACAAGTGACAAAACTATCACCTGTGCACTTTTACCTATAGTTTTTTATTCAGTTTCTGCGCCTTCGCCGATCAGTTCATCCAATTTGCCACAGCATCGGAACAGTTCAATGTAAAGCATCAGCTCATCTCTGGATGCAATCTCCAGCTTCTGATAAATGCTTCGGTTATGCTTTTTCACTGTGTGGATGCTGATAAAGGCAAGCTCCGGTATCTCAGAAATTTCATATCCATCGATATAGTAGCTTAAAATCCGGCGCTCCGCCAAAGAAAGAGTCGTTACTTTTCTCGCAAAGGAATCAAACAGCTCCTCCATGCCGGGCGGTAATTCACCGGCATCGGCGGGACGGGTGTTTAACTGGGTCAGCATCTGAACACTGACCATACCGGTCTCCGGGCGGATGATCCCGTAGTCACAGAGTACACCATAGATCAGCAAAAGCGAAACCTCTGTAACAATATACGATACTGACAAAAATTCAAAATCTACATCAACTGCCTGCTCTACTGCCCACACACCCATATTCAAAAACACAGCCATGAACAGGAACATGGCGTATTTGGGCGAATGCAGCCGCTGTTTTTTTGCCGCATAGGCAATTATTCCGATCATGATCAGCAAATAGGACACCAAATATAGCGTGTACAGCCCATGAAGCGGACCATACTCCTTTACTAATTTAGTCATTCCGTTAACGGTTTCAAGAGACAAACTGATGTAGTATAACCCGTTCCAATCCCCACTGGCGGCCAATGCGAATGCTGCTGTGGTGATACCGATCAGGGACCATTTTAACCATTTTCTTCGGCGCATCTGGCAAACGTCGTAGATAATCAGCAGCATCACCAGCATGGAGAAGGCCGCACCAAAATAGGATAAACCGTTTGCCAGCTTTGCCACAGTCAAGGAGCTGCAAACGGACAGCAGGAAATAGCCGCAATTTACAACGGCCACGCACCCAAAGAGCGCCAAAAACAACCGGTCTCTTTTTTGATCCCAAAGGAGATAGAAAACGACAAGCAGCACAGACAGCAGTGCCACTACGCCGTATACGATGGTCAGATCTCCTGTTTTCATTGTGTGACCTCCTCTGCCTACAGACAAATATCCCGTTTGTAACCAATCATAGCATAATGTGCATTCATTATAGCAGTTTTGTTTTCAAAAATAAACCCCTGCTCCCACTTTTTACAAGGCACATAAGAGGAGAAGACACCATGATTTGCCAACTAACGGATCGCACGATCGTGGATGGCAGGTTTCCGTCCATAGGAATTCTGCGAAAAAATAAAGTATTAGTAGATAAATGAATGCGGATATGGTATAATGCCTTTCACAAAGCCAGTAGTAAACGGTGTCGGTTTACTACAAATTCGTGAAACAATATGCCACGATAAGCCACAATAGAGGACGATTCAGCAAAAAGGTCAAAAGCCGAAAAGTCCTTGTGGCGCTAAGCAAATCGTGGTTTTTCCGGGAGGATCGTAGCAATGAAAAAGATACTGTTCGTCTGCCACGGCAAGATTTAAGCCAGGCACGGCACACCAAGCTATGCAATGCTATACCACCCTTTGCAACGGGTTTACCCCTTTTGTACTACTCGCTTACTACTTTTCAAAATAACCACATTTTGCCCGAACATGACACTAAAAAACGCCACCCGCTATGTTTGCAGCGGTTTGCGTTTTCTGTTTATATTGGTTATTGGATATGTTAGAGAAGACTATTGTGGTTTTCGGTATTGTGATACTTCTCAAAACTAAATTCTTTGAATCGCCCAAATATAATGGGTCTTGCCAAAAGCCGATTGATTACGAATGCAGGCACATCGAAAGCCACAAAGATTCCTACAGTAAGCCAAGTTATGAATGTAGCAGAAAACAACCCAAATGCAAATAGTAAGGCCATGAACAGATATGCTGCAAGGCAGACCCAACCGATTTTTTGATATATTATCATGCCGTTGCAAAACTTGATTGCATGGCGGCAATTCTCTTTGAAATGGAGCAAACGCATCCTTTGCAGAAATGTATATTCTTTCTTGAGCTTCTTGACCGCTGATTTGCTTCTGTGCATTTTTAGCAAGGAATCTAGCAGCAGGTAGTTCGTAAAGAAGCAGAACAGAAAGATAAGCACCGTAAGGATTATGCACGCAACAGGTTGCTGGGATAGATTTTCAATGATTTGCGGCATAGGCT
>JAZUAW010000007.1:0-8637 GCA_045638225.1 Faecousia sp.
GACGCTACCGAGATCGGCAAGAACGTGGCTATGCAGATCGCTGCTATGAACGCTAAGTACTGGGACAAGGCTCAGGTTCCCCAGACTGAGGTGGACAAGGAAATGTCCGTCCAGCTGGCTCTGATGGAGAACGATCCCAAGATGGCTTCCAAGCCCGCTCAGGTCAAGGAGAAGATCGCTGCTGGTAAGATCGCTGCCTTCTTCAAGGAGATCTGCCTGCTGCAGCAGGACTTCGTCCGTGGCGACCTGTTCCAGGGCGATGTCGCTGGCTACATTGCCGATGCTGGCAAGAAGCTGGGCGGCAAGGTGGCCTTCGTTGATGCTATCCACTACGTAAAGGGTGAGGGCATCGAGAAGAAGGAAGAGAACTTCGCTGCTGAAGTCGCTGCTCAGATCGCTGGCGCTGGCAAGTAATCTACCTACACCTACTAAAAAATCCCCAACCGCTTGCGGTTGGGGATTTTTGTATAGCAATTGGAAATTTTCGTTTCTCGTTCCGTGTGAAATGGGAATTTGTCGCTCCTGCGGCGCAATAACGCTTGCCCCAAAGGGAAAGATTTATCCCAATATCAGGTGGGAATGAGGCCGGTAGCCATCAGCAGACATACGGTGATAAATACGGTGATGGCAGAAAATAGGGTTGTCCAAACAACCAATTGGGTGGCAAGCTGTTCATCGCCGCCCATGCCCTTTGCCATGATGGCACTGGAAACCGCCACCGGAGAACCGAACAGGGCGATCAGTGCCGGGTAGTCAGCGCCTGTACAAGTGATGATCCCCATGCGGGTCAGTACCACAGCGCCACCGATGCCAATGATGGGAGCTAGCACGATACGCCACAGCGTTGCCGCAATAATTTCTTTTTTTAATGCCTTGACAGCAGAGAAGGTGAACTGGCCACCCAATACCATAAGCGCCACAGGGGTGGTGCCGCTTTTTAAGGTGTTCAGCGCGTCGAAAAGGAATTCTGTCTGGGTATCCAAGCGGAAGAAAACATTTCCACTGATGGCGGTCTGAACCCAGCGCAGGACCAGACAGAACATACCGATGGCTACCGCAATGATCAGCGGATTGGTGACAATGCCCCATAAAACATGCTTTGCTGTTTTGGAGAAGGACTCCTTGCGCTCAACAAAAATAGAAAGCGCAAGGACAGCAAGAACATTAAACAGTGGCACAGTGACAGCGGACAATACAGCGGCTACCGCTTCTGCTTCGCTGCCACCCAGCGAGGCGGCCAAAGGCAGGCCGATGATCACAAAATTGCTGCGGAAGCAGCACTGCAAGATCACACCCCGCCGCTGTGGCACCGGCGTTACCCGGATGGTGGTGAACAAACTCAGGCAGAATATCAAAATGACAGCCACCGAGGAATACACGGTAATGTCCCAACGGATGTCCGACAGAGAGGGAATGCTGTAAGTATTGATGAACAGCATACATGGCAACATGAGCTTAAATACCAGTTTATTGCCTACTTGCAGAAAACCGTCGGTCAGAAAGTTCCGTTGCCGCAGAATGTAACCAAGAGCGATCAGTAAAATGATTGGAACAACCGCATTGAGCGCGGTCATAAATATATGTAATAATTCCATATTCCACCTCCAAGGTTATTATATATCGGAAAGAAAGGATATGCAAATGTATTTTTTCTGTGGCGTGAAAGATGCAGAAAAAGGTCCGCAAAAAGCGAACCAACACCATCATTTTATCAAAAAGGTGGTGATTTGTCAATAGAAAATGTGCGCCGTACGCGCAAATTTGTGTTTTGCACAAAGACGAATGCCGCATTTTATACAACATCCCAACTTGTAAAACGAAGGAGTCTATGCTATATTATAGACACAAAGGGTGACGCCGCATGAGAGAGTGACCCCGATGACCGGACCGGAAAAAACTTTAACAATGCGATAGCAGGAACGAAAAGTATAAACTGGGCCAAAACAGAATGTTACATCATCGGTCGAGGTCATAACTCCAATAGGCGATCGCGGACAGCGCCAAAGCAAGAAGAACAATTCCAACATAAGAGCTTCCCGCTTAAGGGAAATAAAGTGAGAGAACATGTTGTTGTAATGCATCAAAGTGCAATGGTGATGTCGAAGATTGCTGAGGGGTGATTCTGATCATCTGTCAAACCCCAAACATTGACCCCACGATTCAAATCAGGATGTAAGTGTAAACAAAGAAGAGGAAAAAGTAAAAGAATAATATAAATTGATTTGAATGGTGAGGAATCCGCAGAAAGAGAGGTTAACCAATGATGTTAGATACCAAGATAGAAGAGAAATGACCCTTGGTCACGACGGTACGAACAGTACGGTGAACCAAGGGTCATTTCTTTTTTATCTGATATATTTGTACGCTCCCTTATGGGGCGTTTTTTTGTCTAATTGCTGTTTATCGCTCCGTTGCAATAACCACCGTAGTGCGGGGACATGCCTCCGCACTACGATGCAACTAATGACTAAACGAAAATTTGTAATGATCTATTCCCAAGGGCGGAAAAATATGGTATACTGGTAAAAAACACACAGGGAGGGCTTTTTATGGCGCACAACTTTCACAAGGATATGGTAATTTATCAAATCTATCCCCGTTCCTTCATGGATGCCGATGGCGATGGCATGGGTGACATCCCCGGTATTATTTCCAAGCTGGACCACCTGCAGGAACTGGGTGTGGATACCCTGTGGCTGTCCCCGGTCTACCTGAGTCCGGATGCGGACAACGGCTATGACATTGCAGATTACAAGGCCATCCAGCCTGCTTTTGGCACCATGGAAGATTTTGATCGCTTGGTGGCGGAAGCCAAAGCCCGGGGCATTGGCATCGTCATGGATCTGGTGATCAATCACACCTCTGATGAGCACGAATGGTTCCAGAAGGCTCTGGCCGGTGACGAAAAGTATAAGAATTACTACATTATTGAAAAGGGCAAGAATGGCAAGCTGCCCAATAACTGGGGCAACTTTTTTGCTCTGTGTCCTTGGAGCAAATTCGGTGATTCTGAGGATGAATACTATCTGCATCTGTTTGCGGAAAAACAACCGGATCTGAACTGGCATAACCCTGATGTGATGGCTGAGATCAAGGATATCATGCGCTTCTGGCTGGATAAGGGCGTTGTGGGCTTCCGCTGCGATGTGATCAACATTATTTATAAGAACACTCTGGCCGACGGCAAAAAGCAGCTGGCGCTGACCGGTCAGGAGCATTATCTGTCCACTCCCGGTTGCCATGAGATCCTCAAGGAGTTGCGCCGGGATGTGCTGGAGCCCTACGGCGCCTTTGCGGTGGGCGAGACTGTATTTGTGGATGTGCCTATGGCCCGGGACCTGTGCGATGAAGCCAGGGGAGAGCTGGACATGGTCTTCTCCTTTGAGCATATGGGCTGTGATGATCTGGGTCTGAAGTGGTTTAAAACCCGTCTGCGCCCCAAGAAGCTGATGAAAACGCTGGTCAAATGGCAGCAGGGTCTGGATTGGAACACCAACTATTTTGAAAATCACGACCAGCCCCGTTTCGTTTCCCGCTTTGCCGATTCCGAGGGATTCCGGGAAAAGTGCTCCATGATGATGGCGGGCCTGCTGCTGACCCTCCGTGGCACTCCCTTCATTTACCAAGGACAGGAAATCGGCATGACCAACGGCGATTTCCGGTGCTTAAAGCAAATTCAGGACGTGGAAAGCCACGGCGTGGATGCTATGGCCCGGGATATGCTCCATATTCCCGCCAAAATGCGGTGGAATATGATCCGCCGGGGTACCCGCGACAATGCCCGTACCCCCATGCAGTGGGATTCTTCCCTCAATGCCGGCTTTACCACCGGCAAACCTTGGCTGCGTGTCAACCGAAACCATAACAAGCTCAATGTGGCGGCAGATAAAGCAAACCCCAACGGCGTATTTGCCTTCTGGAAGTATATGGTAGCCCTGCGCAAGCAGTTGCCCGCCTTGATTGACGGCGATTTTGTGCCGGTTTTGGTGTCCAATAACCTCTTCGCTTTCGAGCGGACATTGGACGGCAAGCGCTTGCTGAGCCTGTGTAATATGACCGGTAAGGAAGTGAAGCTGCCCCAGAATCTTGTCCAGTGGGATCAGGTCTTGGCCTGCAATTACGATGATGTCACGGCCACCATGCGCCCCTTTGAATTCCGCTTGATGGAAGAGGAGGTCATCTATGATCCGGGAGAATAACCGCGTTTTCAAGCTGGACACCCAGCATACCAGCTATATTTTCCGTATAACGGACCATGGGCAAGCAGAGCATATTTACTATGGAAAGCGCCTCCCGGAAGCGGATGTGGGGGCTCTCTGCATGAAAAATACCATTACGCTGGGATCTACGGTGGACTATGCCCCGGGTTACTGCCTCGATAGTATGCTGCTGGAATATTCCGGTATCGGCAAGGGTGATTTTCGCCACAGCCCTTTGGAATGTAAATTGCCAGATGGTAGCTTTACCACAGATTTTGTCTATGTCAAACACCAAATTCTGGAGGAAGTCTACCAAAACGATTGCGGACTGCCCTTTGCCACAGGAGAGGGGGAGACCCTGCGTCTTGTGTTTGCGGACAAAAAGTACAAAGATCTGCAACTGATTTTAAATTACACCGTATTTGCCCATTGCGATGTGATCGCTCGCAATGCCCAGCTTTGCAATGGCACCGATGGGGAAGTGGCAATCCGCAAATTCTTAAGTGCCATGGTGGATATCCCCGAGGCGGACTACAGCCTGCTGACCTTAAACGGCAGCTGGGCCAAGGAGGCCCATATTCAGGACGCACCGGTGGGCTACGGTATCCATATCAATGATTCCACAGTAGGCGCGTCCTCCAACCGTCATAACCCGGCTTTCCTGCTCAAACGCCTTGGGGCGGACGAGCGGCAGGGCGAGGTGATCGGCTGCAATCTGCTGTATTCCGGCAATCACTATAGCGCGGTGGAGCGTACGCATCAGGATACCCTGCGGATCGCCTGGGGTATTAGCCCTCATTGCTTTGATTGGGTCTTACTGCCGGGGGAAAACTTCGTCACGCCCCAGGCAGTGATGAGCTTTTCCGAAGGCGGTATCAATGGCTTCGCCGCCAATATGCACGATTTTGTCAACAATCATATTATCCCGCAGCGGTGGCAGTATGCAGAGCGCCCGGTGGTGCTCAACAACTGGGAGGCAACCTTCTTCGATTTTAACCGCGGCAAGATCCTCACCATGGCCAAGCAGGCCGCATCACTGGGCGTGGAGATGTTTGTGCTGGATGATGGTTGGTTCGGCAAGCGAAACAATGACCGTGCCGGTCTGGGCGATTGGGAGGTCAATACCAGAAAACTTCCCGGTGGTCTGAAATCTCTGACCAACGCCATCCATGCCATGGGTCTGAAATTTGGCCTGTGGTTTGAGCCAGAGTGCGTTAACCCGGATTCTGGCCTGTACCGCGCCCACCCCGATTGGGCTATCCGCATCCCCGGTAGAGAGCCCAGCCTTGGCCGCAATCAGCTGACCTTGGATCTGACCCGTGCTGAAGTCCGGGATTATATCGTCGACGCAGTAGACAAGATTCTGCGTAGCGCCAAGATCGAATATGTGAAATGGGATTATAATCGCCACATTTCCGATGCCTTTGGCGGGGAACTTTCTAATCAGGGTGAATTCTTCCACCGCTACATTCTGGGTCTTTATGAAGTGTTGCGCCGTATCTTTGTGGAAAAACACCCGGATATTTTGCTGGAAAGCTGTTCTTCCGGCGGTAATCGCTTCGATTTGGGTATGCTGTGCTTCTCACCCCAAATTTGGACCAGCGATGATACAGACGCCCGGGAGCGTTTAGATATCCAGCGGGGCATGTACTGCTTCTATCCGCCCAGCAGCATTTCCTGCCATGTGTCCATGTGTCCGCATCAGCAGACCTTGCGTGTTACGCCTCTGGGTAGCCGCTTCCATGTGGCGGCCTTTGGTGTGCTGGGCTACGAGTTGGACTTCGGCGAACTGACACCGGAAGAACGGCGGCAGATCAAAGATCAGATCGCTTTCTATAAAGCCCACCGCCATACCTTCCAGTTTGGCAGATTCTCCCGCTATTTCCCCAAAGCCGGTAGCCGGGAAAGCTGGCAGATGGCAGGGGAGGGGGAGATTCTGGCGGCAATCTATAACCTGACTTATCATGCCATTCCGGCCAGAGATACCCTGCGGATGCTGAAGGCCCAAAGTGGCAAGCGGTATCGTGTGACGACGGTGGAGCAGAAGCAGCGCATTGGCCGCTTCGGCGGGCTTGTTAAGCATGTGGTTCCGGTGAAGCTGAAAGCTGACGGCGGCATCCTGCGCTTTGCTGACCGGCATTTTGCCATGCCCGACGGAAAGGAACTGTATGAATGCTCCGGCGAAGCCCTGCAAAGCGGCATCGGCCTTGCCATGCAGTATAGTGGCACCGGCTACAGCAAAGATTTGCGCCTGTCCGGCGACTGGGGCAGCACGCTGTACATGGCGGAAGAACTGTAAATTAGGATTTATCGTTGCGATGCAACTGCGCGATAAACGAAAAAATGAAACATACCAATAGGCCGACAGGTAACCTGTCGGCCTATTTGCTATGCTGGGTGGACACTTGTACTGGCGCGGTCTACAACATAGGAATTTTGGCAATTTTATCACTTTTTTGGGAAAATTATGCTTTCCTTTTGTGCAAACCTGTGCTATAGTGGATAATAGAGGCTGTATGTGCAGCCGCAAAACCCGTGAAAATATAAAATATTGAAAGGCGGTATTTTATTTTGAATAAGTATTTGATGACCGGTAATGAAGCAATCGCCCGTGGCGCATATGAAGCAGGCGTCCGTGTTTGCTCTGCTTACCCCGGCACCCCCAGCACTGAGATTTTTGAGAACCTGCCCCTGTACAAGGACAGCCTGTACTGCGAATGGGCACCCAATGAAAAGGTGGCTGCAGAAGTGGCTTACGGCGCATCCATCGCCGGTGTCCGCTCCCTGTGCGCTATGAAGCACGTTGGTGTCAACGTGGCCGCTGACCCCATCTTCACTGCTGCTTATAACGGCGTGGGCAAGGGCTTTGTCATCGTCTCCGCGGATGACCCCAGCATGCACTCTTCCCAGAACGAGCAGGACAACCGTCACTATGCTCGTGCTGCCAAGATCGCTATGGTGGAGCCCGCTGACTCCCAGGAGTGCCTGGATTTCACCAAGGCCGCCTATGAGATCTCCGAAAAGTTTGATATTCCCGTGATGCTGCGCACCACCACCCGTGTTTCCCACTCCAAGAGCCTGGTTGCCCTGGGTGAGCGCACCGAGCATCCCATTGAGGAATACACCAAGAACATTAAGAAGAACGTTGCTTCTCCCGCCAACGCTCTGGTCAACCACCCCAAGCTGGAAAAGAACCTGGCTGCCCTGGAAGAGTATGCTTGCACCAGCCCCCTGAACACTGTTGAGATGAAGGGCACCAAGGTTGGCGTTATCACCGCTTCCATCGCTTATCAGTATGCCAAGGAAGCTTTCCCCGAGGATACTTCCTTCCTGAAGCTGGGCATCACTTTCCCCCTGCCCATGGCACTGATCAAGGACTTTGCTTCCAAGGTTGAGAAGCTGTACATCATCGAAGAGCTGGATGGCTACATGGAGAATGAGATCAAGGCCGCCGGCATTGCTTGCGTCGGTAAGGAACTGATCGGCAATATGTACGAGCTGAATCCTCAAATCATCGAGGAGAAGGTCTTCGGCAAGAAGCCCGAGTTCAAGAACCTGACTGTGAAGGCTGCTCCCCGTCCTCCGGCACTGTGCGCAGGCTGCCCCCACCGTGGTTTCTTCTACGCCATCTCCAAGCAGAAGAATGTCATCGTTTCCGGCGACATCGGCTGCTACACCCTGGGTTCCGCTCAGCCCTTCAATGCTGTTGACTCTGTCGTCTGCATGGGCGGCGGCTTCAGCGTGGGCATGGGCATGGCCAAGGCTCTGGAAGCTAAGGGCGAAAACAAGAAGGTCTTCGGCATCATGGGTGACTCCACCTTCTTCCACTCCGGTATGACCGGCGCTGCTGAGATCGTTTACAACAACGGCAACATCATCCCCGTTGTGCTGGATAACTCCATCACCGGTATGACCGGCCACCAGGATAATCCCGGCTCCGGCCATAACCTGCGTGGTGAGATCGCCACCTCCATCAAGATCGAGAAGGTTCTGGAAGCTTACGGCTACGAGAACATCTACATCGTCGATCCCCTGGATCTCGTGGCCATGGAGGACGCTATCAAGGGTGCTATGGCTTCCGAGAAGCGCGCTGCCATCATTACCCGCCGTCCCTGCCTGCTCATCAAGCGCATCAAGCACGATATCCAGCTGTGCGTCACCGATGAGGAGAAGTGCATCGGCTGTAAGAAGTGCCTGAAGGTTGGCTGCTCCGCTCTGATGATCAAGGACGGCAAGTGCAAGATCGCTGCCAACCACTGCGTCGGCTGTACCGTCTGCGCCCAGGTCTGCCCCGTGGACGCTATCAGCAGAAAGGAAAAGTAATTATGGAAAAGAAAAGTGCTCTCCTTGTCGGTGTTGGTGGCCAGGGTGCCATTCTGACCGCAAAGGTTCTGGTCAACGGTCTGATGAAGGCCGGCTTTGATGTCAAGATGTCCGA
>JAZUAW010000008.1:0-40641 GCA_045638225.1 Faecousia sp.
TGGAAAACATCGATCCCGTTGGCGTCCACACCGGCGACTCCATGGTCGTTGCTCCCATCATGACCCTGAGCAAAGAAGACGAGAAGATGCTGAACGACTCCGCCATCAAGCTCATCAAGGAGCTGAAGATCGAAGGCGGCTGCAACGTCCAGTTCGCTCTGAACCCCAATTCCTCCGAGTACTACCTCATCGAGGTCAACCCCCGTGTTTCCCGCTCCTCCGCGCTGGCATCCAAGGCATCCGGCTACCCCATTGCCCGCGTCACCGCCAAGATCGCGGTGGGCATGGCACTGGAAGATATCTCCATCCCCAACACCAACGCCGCTTTCGAGCCCCGTCTTGACTACGTCATCGCAAAGCTGCCCCGCTTCCCCTTCGATAAGTTCGCTTCCGCCACCAACAAACTGGGTACCCAGATGAAGGCCACCGGCGAAGTCATGGGCATTGGCTCTAATCTGGAAGAAGCTCTGCTGAAGGGCGCCCGTTGCCTGGAGATCGGCTGCTGCCACTTCCATCTGCCCAAGTTTGATAACAAGACCACCGAGGAACTGCTGGATTATATCACCGAGTTCCGGGATGACAATATCTTCGCCATTGCCGAACTGATGCGCCGGGGCGAAACCGTGGAGAAGATCCACGGCATCACCCAGATCACCGCTTTCTTCCTGGAGGCTGTGGAGCGGATCGTGGCTATGGAAAATAAGGTTGCCGCCAATGTGGGCGATCTGGCTATCATGATGGAAGCCAAGCGCATGGGATTCGGCGACAAGTTCATCGCAAAGCTGTGGAACATGAAGGAGATCGAGGTCTTCAATCTGCGTAAGGAACACAACCTCTTCCCCGTGTATCGCATGGTGGATACCTGCCACACGAATGCCTATATCCCCTACTTCTACTCCAGCTACACCGGCGAGAACACCTCCATTCTGACAGAGCGCAAGAAGATCGTAGTGCTGGGCGCAGGCCCCATCCGTATCGGTCAGGGTGTGGAATTTGACTATTCCACCGTTCACGCCGTTATGACCATCAAGAACGCCGGTTACGAAGCCATCATCATCAACAACAACCCCGAAACCGTTTCCACCGACTACACCACCGCTGACAAGCTGTACTTTGAGCCTCTGACGCCCGAAGATGTGATGAACATCATTGACTTCGAAAAGCCCGAGGGTGTTATCGCTTCTCTGGGTGGCCAGACCGCCATCAACCTGGCCCAGCCCCTGACGGACCGTGGTGTCAAGATCGTTGGCACCGACTGCGCTGCCATCGACAAGGCTGAAGACCGCAATGCTTTCGAGAATCTGCTCAACGAGCTGAATATCCCCCGTGCCAAGGGCCGGGCCGTGACCAAGATCGAGGACGGCATCGCTGCCGCTGCCGAGATTGGCTATCCCGTGCTGGTTCGTCCCTCCTTCGTGCTGGGCGGCCGCGCCATGCAGATCGTTGCCAACGAGGATCAGCTGCGCAACTACCTGCGCACCGCTGTTGAGATTGACGAGGACAAGCCCGTTCTGGTCGACAAGTATATCGAGGGCCGCGAGGTGGAAATCGACGCCATCTGCGACGGCCGGGATGTATTCGTGCCCGGCATCATGGAACTGGTAGAACGCACCGGTGTCCACTCCGGTGACTCCATCTCCGTCTATCCTCCCTTCTCCATCAGCAACAAGGTCAAGGGCATCATCCTGCAGTATGCCAAGAAGCTGGGCCTGGGCATCGGCATTGTAGGTCTGTTTAACATCCAGTTCATCGTGGACAAGGATGACAATGTGTTCATCATCGAAGTCAACCCCCGCTCCTCCCGTACTGTTCCCTTCCTTTCCAAGGCTACCGGCTACTCCCTGGCTGACATTGCCACCGAGGTCATTCTGGGCAAGAGCCTGAAGGAGCAGGGCATCTTCGACATCTACCCCACTGAGAAGGACCGCTTCTATGTGAAGGCACCCGTATTCTCCTTCAATAAGCTGCGTGGTCTGGATGCTTACCTGAGCCCCGAAATGAAGTCCACCGGCGAAGCCATTGGCTACGACCGCACCATGACCAGAGCCCTCTATAAGGCTCTGCAGGCTTCCGGTATGCACCTGCAGAACTACGGCACCGTGCTGGCCACCATTGCCGACAGAGATAAGGAAGAGGCTCTGCCTCTGATCCGCCGGTTCTACCAGCTGGGCTTCAACATCGAAGCCACCCAGGGCACCGCCAAGTTCCTGAAGGAAAATGGCATCCGCACCCATGCCCTGAACAAGATCAGCGACGGCAGCGAGGAGATCCCCAACGCCGTTCGTCAGGGCCACATCGCCTATATCATCAACACCCGTGATCCTGCCGACAGCGCCAGCGACGGCACCCAGATTCGTCAGGTGGCAACCGAGAACAATGTTTCCCTGTTCACCTCTCTGGATACCGTAAGCGCTCTGCTGGATGTGCTGGAAGAGACTACCCTGACTATCTCCACCATCGACGCTTAATGATCAATAACAGGGAGGGGCATTGCCCCTCCCCTGCATAAAAATCCCCCATATCAAGGAGGAACTATGAAACAAGGAATTTTCAACATCATCCGCAATGAGGCTTTGACCGACGCGGTGTATATGATGGTTTTGGAGGGTGACACCTCCGCCATCACAAACTGTGGTCAGTTCGTAGACCTGCGGCTGCCGGAAAAATATCTGCGCCGCCCTATTTCCGTCTGCGATTATGACAGCGAGCATCTGACCCTCATCTACAAGGTGGTGGGCAGCGGCACTGAGATCATGGCAAAGCTGCCTGTGGGCACCGAACTGGATGTGCTGACAGGTCTGGGCAACGGCTACGACACTTCCCTTTCCGGCGACCATCCGGTGCTGGTTGGCGGCGGTGTTGGCGTGCCTCCCATGTATAATCTGTGCAAGAAGCTGATCGCTGAGGGCAAGCATCCCCAGGTGGTACTGGGCTTCAATGTGGCAAGCGAAATTTTCCTGGCGGAAGAATTCAAGGCCCTGGGCGCAGAAGTCTACATCGCCACTGCTGACGGCAGCGTCGGCACCAAGGGTTTCGTCACCGATGTGATCAAGAACCTTTCCTACACCTATTTCTATTCCTGCGGCCCCATGCCTATGTTCAAGGCCATGGAGAATGTGATGACCACTTCCGGCCAGTACTCCTTCGAGGAGCGGATGGGCTGTGGCTTCGGCGCCTGCATGGGCTGCACCATTCAGACCAAGAGCGGCTACAAGCGGGTCTGCAAGGATGGTCCCGTATTTTTCCGTGAGGAGGTATTCGGATGAGCACGAAAGTAAATCTGTGCGGCATTGAGATGGACAATCCCATCATCCCTGCCTCCGGCACCTTCGGCTTCGGCAAGGAATTCGCCGAGTTGTATGACATCAATATCCTGGGCACCTTCTCCTTCAAGGGTACCACTCTGGATGCCCGGTTTGGTAACCCCACTCCCCGCATCGCCGAGTTTGATGGCGGCATGCTGAATGCTGTTGGTCTGCAGAATCCCGGTGTGGATCATGTCATCGCCCATGAGCTGCCGGAAATGAAGGAATTCTTCCACAAGCCTGTGATGGCCAATGTATCCGGTTTCTCCATTGAGCAGTATGTGGAAACCTGCAAGAAGCTGGACAAGGAAGAACAGGTGGGTTGGTTGGAAGTGAATATTTCCTGCCCCAATGTCCACGGCGGCGGCATGAGTTTTGGCACCGATCCTGCCATGGCCAAGGAAGTGACCCAGGCTGTGAAGGCCGTCACCACCAAGCCTGTGATCGTGAAGCTGAGCCCCAACGTCACCGACATTTGCGCCATCGCCAAGGCCTGTGAGGAAGGCGGCGCAGATGCTGTCAGCCTCATTAACACGGTGCTGGGCATGCGCATCGACCTGAACAAGAAGAAACCCATCATCGCCAACAAGACCGGCGGCATGAGCGGCCCCGCCCTGCTGCCTTTGGCTGTTCGTATGGTCTATCAGGTCTACGAAGCCGTGAACATCCCCATTGTGGGTATGGGCGGCGTGAGCAAGGCCGAAGATGTGATCGAGCTGATGCTGGCCGGTGCCACCGCTGTAGAAGTAGGCGCTGCCAACCTTGTCGATCCCTTCGCCTGCAAGCGGATCATTGAGGATCTGCCTGCTGTTATGAAGAAATACAGAATTGAAAACTTAAAAGATATTATTGGAGGTGCCCACTAATGGGAAAAGACGTAATCGTAGCATGTGACTTTGCTTCCGCTGAAGCAACCTTTGCATTCCTGGACAAGTTCGCCAATTGTGCACGCAAGCCCTTCCTGAAAATCGGTATGGAGCTGTACTATGCAGAAGGCCCCGCCATCGTCAAGGAGATCAAGGCCCGTGGCCACAAGATTTTCCTGGACCTGAAGCTGCACGACATCCCCAACACCGTTAAGAAGGCCATGGCAGTGCTCAGCAATCTGGATGTAGATATCACCAATCTGCACGCTGCCGGTACTAAGAACATGATGAAGGCCGCTCTGGAGGGTCTGACCCGTCCCGACGGCACCCGCCCCCTGCTGATCGCTGTTACCCAGCTGACCTCCACCGACCAGGAGAGCATGGAAAACGATCTGATGATCCACGCTCCCATCGACGAGGTCGTTATGCACTACGCTTCCTGTGCCGCTGAATCCGGTCTGGACGGCATCGTCTGCTCCCCCCTGGAAGCCGGCAAGGTCCACGACAAGTGCGGCAAGAATTTCCTGACCATCACCCCCGGTGTCCGCTTCGCCGACGGCGATGTGGGCGACCAGAAGCGTGTCATGCCTCCCGCCGCTGCCAAGGAGATCGGCTCTGACTATATCGTCGTCGGCCGTCCCATCACCGCCGCTGCCGACCCCGTGGCTGCTTACGAGCGTTGCGTGGCTGAGTTCTGTGACTGATTTCCCCGGATATAGAGAGGATGATAGACTATGTTTACAGCTGAAGAAATTCTCCAACTGTTTCAAAGTATGATCTGGCTGCTGGCCGGTGTCGGCATTTTCATCGTCGGCATGAACTTTATGAGCGAAGCGCTGGAAAAGAGCGCCGGCAACGGCATGCAGCGTCTTCTGGGTAAGATCGTTGGTAACCGCTTCTCCGGCGTAGGTGTCGGCGCTGCTGTCACCGCTATTATCCAAAGTTCTTCCGCCACCTCCGTCATGGTCATCGGTCTGGTCAACGCCGGTGTTATGACCCTGATGCAGGCCACCCCCGTCATTATGGGTGCCAACATCGGCACCACCATCACCCGTATTCTGGTAGCTCTGAAAAATGACTACTTCGATATGGCCATGTATCTGCTGGCCTTTGCCGGCGTAATGATGGGCTTTGTAAAAAATGATAAGGTCAAAATCGCCGGTACACTGTGCAGCGGTCTGGGTCTGATCTTCGTGGGTCTGGAAATCATGAGCAGCGATCAGGCTTTCGGCAACGCCCTGATCAAGGAACTGTTTACGGGTGTTTTCAGTGTCATCAACTTCCCCTTGCTGCTGATTTTCGTAGGCGTGATCTTCACCGCACTGATCCAGAGTTCCTCCGCCGCCACCGGTGTTGTAATCACCATGGTGGGTACCGGTGTTATGGAACTGGATCTGGCCCTGTTCATCGTGCTGGGTGCTAACATCGGTACCTGCGTCACCGCACTGCTGGCCTGCGCCGGTGCCAACGCCAACTCCAAGCGAGTGGCCCTGATCCATTTTACCTTTAACACCATCGGCACCGTCCTGTTCACCGTCATTATCTGGATCTTCCGCCAGCCGGTGATTAACCTGTTGACTTCTTTCTTCCCCGGCAGCGATGCCATGTCCCTGCAGATGCGCGTATCCGCATTCCATGTAATTTTCAATGTAACCACCACCTGCATGCTGCTGCCCTTTGTCAAACAGTTGGTTAACTTCTCCAAGACTGTGATCCGGGAAAAGCAGGAATCCGAACCCGTTCGCGCTCTGCGTTTTGTGGACGATCACATGCTGGCTATGCCCTCCGTGGCTCTGGCACAGGTGAAGCAGGAAATGGACTATATGCTGTCTCTGGCTAATGAAAACACCCAGCTCTCTTTCGATGCTCTGCGGACCGGCAGCACTGCCAACGGCAAGGCCATCACCGAAAACGAAGAGATCATCGACTTTACCAACGCTGCGCTGACCACCTTCCTGATCAAGCTTTCTGCCCATATCAGCGCCAGCGACGAGGCCACCATCGCCGCTTACTTCCATGTGCTCAATGACCTGGAGCGAATCGGCGACCATGCTGTGAATTTCTTCGACATCGCCCAGGAAATGCAGCAAAAGGAACTAGTATATTCCGAGGAAGCCAAGTCTGAAATCCGCACCATGTGCGAGACCGTCCTTTCCATGTTCACCGTGGCAAGAGATGCCTTTGAAAACCACAATTTCGCCTGTCTGCCAGAGCTGACCGACCATGAAGACCAGGTGGATGAGATGAAGAAAACCCTCACTGCCAAGCATTACGCCCGTCTGGCCGAGGGTAACTGCAGCGTCACCCACAGTCCCTACTACACCTCCACCGTCCTTGGTCTGGAGCGTGTGGCCGACCATCTGGTAAATGTGGGTTACAGTATCCAGAATCCTACCGGCTCCCAGACGGAGCATCTGTAATCTTAAACTGCAAAGGAGTATTATTATGGAAGCCTACAAGAGAGAGTTTATTGAATTCCTGCAGGGTGCGGGCGTTCTGAAGTTCGGTGATTTCACCGCCAAGTCCGGCCGCAAGATCCCCTATTTTGTCAATGCCGGCATGATTAAGACCGGTGACCAGATCACCAAGATGGGCGAGTTCTACGCCCGTGCCTATATGGAAAAGCTGGGCAAAAAGCAGGCTGTGCTGTACGGTCCCGCCTACAAGGGCATTTCCCTGTCCATTTCCGCCGCTGTAGCACTTTCCAAGGAGGGTCTGAACCTGCCCTTCTTCTTCAACCGCAAGGAAGTGAAGGATCACGGCGAGGGCGGCGTATTCGTGGGCTATGTGCCCCAGGCCGGTGAAGAGATCGTCATCATCGAGGACGTGATCACCGCCGGTACCGCCATCCGGGAGAGCATGGAGATCCTGAAGCATCTGGAAGGCACCAAGGTGGTAGCCACCTTCATCATGGTAGACCGCAAGGAAAAGGGTCAGGGTGAGAAGGGCGCTATGCAGGAGATCGAGGAGCAGTTTGGTTTCCCCGTATACTCCGTCATCGATGTGTATGACATCATCGAGTATCTGGAAGAAGATCCCGCCAACGAGGAAAATGTGACACGGATCAAGAACTATCTGGCCGTGAACGGAGCGAAGTAATATGAGAAGTCTCATTTCCATTCTGGATTTTTCCGTAGAGGAATTGGATCAGCTGATCGCCACCGCCAAGGATATTGCGGATCATCCCGAAAAATATTGGGATGCCTGTGCCCACAAGACCTTGGCAACCTTGTTCTTCGAGCCCTCCACCCGCACCCGCCTCAGCTTCGAGGCGGCTATGCTGGAACTGGGCGGCAATGTGCTGGGCTTTAGCGAGGCCGGTTCTTCCTCCGCCGCCAAGGGCGAGAGTGTGTCCGACACAGCTAAAACCGTCAGCAACTACGCCAACATCATCGCCATGCGCCATCCCAAGGAGGGCGCTCCCTATGTGGCCAGCCGTGGCGCTACCATTCCTGTGATCAACGCCGGTGACGGCAGCCATCAGCATCCCACCCAGACTCTGGCGGATCTGCTGACCATTTCCCGGGAGATTGGCCGTTTGGACAATATGACCATCGGTCTGTGCGGCGACTTGAAGTACGGCCGCACTGTTCACTCCCTCATCGAGGCTATGAGCCGCTACGAGGGCATCCGCTTCGTGCTGATCTCCCCCAAAGAGCTGATGCTGCCGGACTTTGTGCGGGTGGGCGTGCTGGATAAGCATAACATTCCTTACACCGAAGTGACCTCTCTGGAAGATGCCATCCCCAGTCTGGATGTGCTGTACATGACCCGTATCCAGCGGGAGCGCTTCGATGATCCCGCTGAGTACGAGCGGCTGAAAGACAGCTATGTGCTGACCGCCGAAAAGATGAAGCTGGCCAAGAAAGAAATGGCCGTGCTGCATCCCCTGCCCCGTGTCAATGAGATCAGCGTGAAGGTGGACGACGATCCCCGTGCCGCCTACTTCCGCCAGACCCTCAACGGCAAGCACATGCGTATGGCACTGATCTTGAAGCTGCTGGAAGAGGCCAAGCAGAATCCTCTGCAGGAAGCCATTGACACCGATGGTTGGGTATATGACAAGGTTTGCCACAACCCCAAGTGTATCGTTCAGACCGAGCAGGAACTGCCCCATGCTGCCAAGCTGGCAGAAGGAACCTATCGCTGCGTTTACTGCGAGCAGAAGGTATAAATATTGGACGGACGCACCGCCGGTGCGTCCGTCTTTTTTTGCCATGGAAATGGTTGACTTTTCTTCCTGTTCGGATTAAAATATGTTGCGTATCTTGCGCGAAGGGAGGCGATTGTCATAGCAGCGAATATGAAACGGCTCATCGGAGCTTTCTTAGTCTTTGCTTTGTTGGCGGGCGTGTTTGCCCACAGCCAGAGCATCCCCATTTCCGGCGTTGGCGAGTCCCAGCCTCCCTCCACCGCAGCCACCGAGCCGGCAACCGCCCCCAGCACACCCCCATCTTCCCTGCCGCCCAGCGCAGGACCTACCCTGCAGCAAGCCGTCTCCCAGCAGCCTGCGTGGAAATTTATCACGCTACCCCGCATCAGTGCCAAGGAATTCTTTGTGTATGATACGGGTCTTGAGGACTATCTTTACATAAGCGACGATGTAGACAAGCAGCTCTACCCCGCCAGCACCACCAAGCTGTTTACTACCTATGTGGCGCTGCAGTACCTTTCTTCCGATGATGTGGTCGTTGTGGGCAGCGAGCTGAGCTATGTGCAGTGGGATGCCTCCAAGGTAGGCTTCCAGAAGGGCGACAAGGTCAGCGTGGAGGCATTGGTCTATGGTGCCCTGCTGCCCAGCGGCTGTGACGCCTCCTACATTCTGGCTGCCGCCGCAGGCAAGGTCATTTTGGGCGATCAAAAGGCCACCGCAAAGAATGCCATTGCCGCTTTCATGGCTGCATGCAACCGTATGGCTGAGGAATTGGGCATGATGGATACCAATTTGGTCACACCGGACGGCTACCATGATTCAAAACACAAGATCTCTCTGCAGGGATTCGTGATTATTGGCAAGGTTTGCTTGGATCACGAACTGATCGCCCGGATCACCGCCACAGCCAAGACCACCATTACCTACACCCGGGGCGGCAATTCCTATTCCAAGACCTTAAAGAACACCAACTACACCATTCAGTCTGAAAGCAGCTACTATAACAAGGACTGTATTGGTTTGAAGACCGGCTTTACTGACAAGGCTGGCTACTGTCTGCTGACAGCTTACGAAGTAGACGGGCGGTATATCCTGATCGGCGTTTTCGGCTGCAAGGACAGCGAAGACCGCTTCAAGGATACAAATAAATTATTTAGCACCTTTCTACCCTATCTATGAACAAAACCCGGCTTCTAGTGAAGCCGGGTTTTTGGTTTATCCCTGGTATTTGGGTTCGCAGGTCAGGTTGACGCCCAGGCGCCTGAAGGTGTTTTCGTCCACGGTGGACAGGATCACGGTGGAGTGAACATCGCAGCCCCGCAGCTTGGGCAGCTGCTGCATGGCCATCTCGGCCATGGGATTGGTAGCGGCACAGATGGACAGGGCGATCAACGTCTCATCGGTATGCAATCTGGGATTGCGGTTGCACAGGTGGTCCACCTTCAAGTGGGTGATGGGGTCAAGAACCACAGGAGAAATAAGGTGCATTTCATCGGGCATACCTGCCAGCTTCTTCAGCGCATTCATCAGCAGCGCAGAGGAAGCACCCAGAAGGTCGGAAGTCTTGGCGGTGACGATGGTGCCGTCCGGCAACTCCATGGCGGCGGCAGGTGCCTCGGTCTGGGCCTCACGGCTCAGCGCAGGCTGGACAACCCGACGGATCTCAGTGGTAACCCCCACCTTGCGCATCAGATTTTCCAGCTTGGTGACGGTATCCTCGCTGCCCTTGCCCTGCTTGCAGGCGCACAGAGCGGCATAATAGCGACGCACGATCTCCTGGCAAGCTGCCTCCCGGGCCACATCTGCATTGATGATGCAATTGCCCACCATGTTGACGCCCATATCCGTAGGGGACTTGTAGGGACACTGGCCCAGAATCTTCTCAAACATGGCTACCAGCACGGGGAAGGCTGCCACGTCACGGTTATAGTTGACAGTGGTAACGCCATAGGCATCATAGTGGTAAGGATCGATCATATTCACATCACTGAGGTCTGCGGTGGCTGCCTCATAGGCCAGGTTTACCGGATTGTTCAGCGACAGATTCCATACCGGGAAGGTTTCAAACTTGGCGTAGCCGGCCTTCACACCCCGCTGGTGCTCGTGATACAACTGGCTGAGACAGGTGGCCAGCTTGCCGCTGCCGGGGCCGGGGGCTGTGACCACCACCAGTTCCCGGGTAGTCTCGATATACTCATTCTTGCCAAAGCCCTCCGCGCTTACCACATGGGCAGTGTTGCCCGGATAACCGTCGATGGCATAATGGCGATAGACTTTGACACCAATGGTCTCCAGACGGGACTGGAAAGCACGGGCAAAGGGCTGATCGTGATAGCGGGTCAGCACCACGCTGGAAACATACAAGCCAAAATCACGGAAAATGCCGATCAGCCGCACCACATCCCGGTCGTAGGTAATACCCAGATCGCCCCGGACCTTATTCTTCTCAATATCATCCGCATTGATGGCGATGACGATCTCCACCTGCTCCTTCATCTGCAGCAGCATGCGCAGCTTGCTATCCGGCTGGAAGCCGGGCAGCACACGGGAGGCATGGTTGTCGTCATACAGCTTACCGCCGAACTCCAGATACAGTTTTCCGCCAAACTGGGCGATCCGCTGGCGGATATGCTCCGATTGGGTGCGCAGATATTTGTCGTTGTCAAACGCAGTTTTCATCATATCCAAACGCCTCTTTTCACAAAACTACCTTTTATTTTACACCACCCGCGCCACAAAAGCAAGGTCAATTCTCAGCCATTTTGGAAAAATCCCAACGAAAAATGTGGCATATTGTCCACTTGTTTTGTGCAATGGTACATGGTATAATATTGGAAACTCTTTTGGAGGTGTTTTTTATGCAATTTTCTGTCAATCATCCGATTTTATTCCTGTTTGTCGGCCTGCTGGTGGCTGTTGTGCTGGGCCAATCCATCTTCTTTCTGGTAAAGGCGCTGCGCCGCAGCAAACAATTGGGCATGGACCAGACAAAGATCAAGAAGACCATCCGCTCTGCCGCGATTTTCACCATTGCGCCGGCAGTAGCCATTGTGGTCAGCGTGGCCATTCTCAGCAAAAAGTTGGGTCTTGCCCTGCCCTGGCTGCGTCTGAGTGTGGTGGGCTCCATGAGCTATGAAACCATTGCCGCCAACAACGCCCTTTCCGCCATGGGCCAGAGCCTTGGCTCCAGCGCACCCCTGACCGCCCAGCAATATGTGAATGTGCTGCTGGTGATGACTATTTCCATCATGGTGGGCATCTGGCTGGTGCCAGCCATTGGCAAAAAGCTGCAAAACGGAATGGAAAGTCTGGGCAAGCGGGATGCCGCCTGGGCTGACATTTTCCAGAACGCCCTGTTTATTGGCATGATCTCCTCTTTCCTCGGTTTTGTTTTCTGCAATGTGTCCCGCCTGTGGCTGGCCAATGAAAACGGTGTGGTCATGGAAACTGTAAAAGAATTTAACGAAGTGGGCCAGAAGGTGGAAAAAACCGTTTCCTACAGCGCCACCTCGGGTCTGGTTCCCGTTGGTGTCATGGTCGTTTCCGCACTGGTGATGGTGATCTGCGGCCTGTTAATGAGAAAGCCCAAGATGAAATGGCTCAGCGAATACGCCATGCCCATTTCTTTGATCGTGGGTATGGCCGCTGCCATTCCGCTGACCGCATGGCTGGGTTAAGGAGGTGCCGATTATGAAAAAAAATTTGAACTATATGGATTCTGTCCATCGTGATGGACGGATCTGGAACATTGGTGTGATGATCCTGTTGATGGCATTCCCGGTGGCTGTGGCCATCCTCTTTGGTGTCATACCCGACTGGGCCGCACTGGGCGCAGGCCTGCTGGCTACCGCCCCTATGTACTGGGCTGTGGGCGTCATTGAAACCATCACCTTCGTGCCCATGCTGGGTGCGGGCGGTTCTTACTTAAGTTTTGTCACCGGCAATATTTCCAATCTGAAGCTGCCCTGCGCCTTGAGCGCCCTGGAGCAGAACGAGGTCAGCGCCAACTCCGAGGAAGGCGAAGTGATCTCCACCATTGCCATTGCCGTTTCCAGCATTGTCACCACCCTGATCATTATCGTCGGTGTGATCTGTATCGTGCCGCTGACCCCCATTCTGGAAGCACCGGTACTGACCCCCGCTTTTGACCAGATCCTGCCGGCGCTCTTTGGCGGTTTGGGTGTGGCCTTCGTCAGCAAGAACTGGAAGATCGCCATTGCCCCCATCCTGCTGATGCTGATCCTGTTTATTTTCGTCCCCGCGCTGAACGAGGGTACTGTTGGCATTATGGTACCGGTATCTGCCCTGTTCACCATCGCCATGGCCCGCGTCATGTATAAGAAGGGAGCGCTGTAAATGGTAGGCTACATCCTGTTGGGATTGCTGGCGCTGTTCTTACTGGTCATTCTGGCAAGAACTCTGGCCTTCCGGCCTAAGCCGCAACCAGAAAGCCACCCGGAAGCCGTGGAATTTGACCGGCAGGCTGCCATTGACGCACTGGCACAGCTGATCCGGTGCAAGACCATCTCCTATTCCGATCACAGCTTGGAAGATGATGCCGAATTTGAAAAGCTGATCTCCCTGCTGCCGGGGCTGTATCCCAAGGTTTTTGAAATCTGTGACCTGACCCGTTTGCCCGACCGGGCGCTACTGCTGCGCTGGCCCGGCAAACAAAGTGATGCTCCCAGTGTCATGATGGCCCACTACGATGTGGTGCCGGTGAACGAAGAAAAGTGGGAGAAGCCCGCCTTCGAGGCCATCATCGAGGATGGGCATATGTGGGGTCGAGGCACGCTGGACACCAAGGGCACCTTCAACGCCATTTTCTCAGCTGCCAACCATCTGATTAATCAGGGTTTTGTGCCGGAAAACGATATGTATTTCGCTTTCTCCGGTGGCGAGGAAGTCAATGGCAACGGCGCACCCAATATTGTGCAGTATTTTGTCGATCACGGCATTCAGCCAGGTCTTGTGGTAGACGAAGGCGGCGCAGTAGTGGAAAATGTATTCCCTGGTGTGAAGGCTCCCTGCGGTATGATCGGCATCGCGGAAAAAGGCATGATCAACGCCCAGTTCCGCACCCTGTCTGCCGGCGGTCACGCCTCTGCACCCAAGCCCCATACCCCTGTAGGTATTTTGTCCCGGGCCTGCACCAAAATCGAAGGCAATCCCTTTCAGATGCACACTACCAAGCCTGTAGCGGCCATGTTTGATACCTTAGGCCGTCACTCCACATTCCTGTATCGAATGATCTTCGCCAATCTCTGGTGCTTCGGCTGGGTGCTGGATGTGCTGGGCAAAAGCTCCGGCGGCGAAATGAACGCGCTGCTGCGTACCACGGTGGCCTTCACCCAGATGGAAGGCAGCTCTGCCCGGAATGTAATCCCCCCGGAGGCCAAAATGGTTGCCAATATGCGGCTGAACCCTGCAGACTCTGTCGCGTCTGCCCTGGCCTATCTGAAAAAGACCGTAGGCGACGAGGCGGTAGAGATCACGGCACTGGAATCCCAGGAACCCAGCCGCATCTCCGAGGTGAACTGCGCAGCCTTTGATACGGTGGCTGCAGCCGTGGCGGAAACCTGGCCCGGCTGTATCGTGACCCCCTATCTGATGGTGCAATGCTCTGATTCCCGCCACTGGGGTCGCATTTCCGACCGGGTATACCGCTTCTCTGCCATGGACCTGACCAGCCAGGAGCGAGCCACCATCCACGGCAATAACGAAAAGATCCGCCTGGAGACCATCGGCAAGGCTGTGGAATTCTACACTCGACTGATGACAAAATGCTAACATCTGACTATTTCTTCACATATCTTTCAACCGCTGCGGTAGACGCCTCAGCGCAAGAAGATGCCGTTGCCACCGCCTTCATTTACGTTCTGGCTGGCATTACGATTTTGATCGGCTTGTGGAATTTGATGATCGCCGTTTTGGGGTTGTTTCCCAAATGCCAAGCCACCGCCGTGGGCACATTGACCAAGGCCAATACAAAGATCAATTTTCGCACACGACATGGCTACCTGATCCCGCGGCTGACGCATTACGCCTATACCTATACTGTAAACGGAAAACTGTATCGCTATTCACGGGAAATGCACCATTCCAAGCGGCGGTTATTGCCCAAAGTATCGCTGGTGTATGTAAAAGGTTTTCCCCGTCATGCCTACCCCAATAAATTCACCGGAACGGTGGAATGGGTCATAGGGTTGTGTATGCTTTTTGTAGGGGCGTTGTTTCTTTATGTGCTGGCATCGCCATAACAAGAATAATTGGCACCCGGTCCATGGGTGCCAATTTATTTCTTTTACTTGCTTTTTCCTGGATTTGTGATAAGATAACATACGTGATTTTTATGTTTTTATTGAGGTTTTCTTATGTTCCGCAATTACATTGGTGACAGAGCTTTTTACCGGCGTGTAATCGCCGTTGCGTTGCCGATTATCATCCAGAACGGCATCGCAAACTTTGTTTCGCTGTTGGATAACATTATGGTAGGCCAGCTGGGTCAGATCCCCATGAGTGGTGTGGCTATCGTCAACCAGCTGATGTTTGTGTTTAATCTGTGCATCTTTGGTGCTACCTCCGGTGCCGGTATTTTCACCGCTCAGTTCCATGGTTCCTGCAATCAAGAGGGCGTACGCCATACATTCCGCTTTAAGATCATCATTGGCGCGTTGATCAGCGGGTTGGGCATTGCCATTTTCCTGCTGACCGGCGATGGCTTGATCAACTTGTATCTGACCGGCGAGGGAGATCAAGCTGATGCGGCCAATATTCTTCTGTATGGCCGGGAATATCTACTGGTGATGCTTTGGGGACTGCCTGCCTTTGCGCTGTCCAATGCCTATGCCAGTACCCTAAGAGAGTCCGGCGAGACCATGGTACCTATGATCGCCAGCGTCAGCGCTGTATTTGTCAATCTGGTGCTTAACTGGGTGCTGATCTTCGGTAATCTGGGTGCACCGGCATTGGGTGTCGCCGGCGCTGCCATCGCTACGGTCATTTCCCGCTATGCCGAATTGGCTATTGTGGCTGTTTGGACCCATCTGCACGGCAGCAAAATGCCCTTTATTGTGGGGGCGTTCCACTCGCTGCACATTCCCGGCGGGCTGTTGAAACAAATCATTACCAAGGGCCTGCCTCTGCTGGTTAATGAAGCCCTGTGGTCCATCGGCATGGCTGTTATGAATCAGTGCTACTCCACCAGAGGCTTGGATGTAGTGCCTGCACAGCAGATCTCCAGCACCATCTACAATCTGGGCAGTGTGGTATTCCTTGCCATGGGCAACTCTGTAGGCATTCTGATTGGGCAGATGTTGGGCGCTGGCGAACCGGAGGAAAAGGTGCGGGATACCGATCGGAAACTGATCTTCGCATCGGTGGCATCCTGTCTGATCTTCTCCGGGCTGATGGCAATTGCCGCTCCCCTCTTCCCCAAAATCTACGACGCAACCGATTCTGTGCAGACATTGGCTACCCGGCTGATCTGGATCGCCGCCATCTTCATGCCCTTTAACGGCTATACCAACGCTGCTTACTTTACCCTGCGTTCCGGCGGTCAGACCTTGGTCACATTCCTGTTTGACAGTTTCTTCGTGTGGGTATTCTGTGTGCCGCTGGCGTATATTCTCAGCCGTTTCACAGGCCTCAGCATTCTGCCGCTGTATTTCCTTTGCTGCGCTACCGATATTATCAAATCCACCATTGGCGCGATTATGATCAAACAAGGCAAGTGGATGCAGAATTTGACCGCAAAATAAAGATACAGGCATCGGTTTTTCACCGATGCCTGTTTTTTATTCATTCGACCCAGCGGCCATCCCGCATTTGCAGCACCGTATCTGCCTGCTCTGCCACCGATGTATCGTGGGTGACGATGATTACAGTACAGCCGTCATCGTGGGCAAGGCTGCGCAGGATCTGGACGATGTTGTGGGTATTGGTGGTATCCAGATTACCGGTAGGCTCATCGGCCAGAATGATCTTGCAGCCCTGGGCCAATGTACGGGCAATGGCGACACGCTGCTGCTCACCGCCGGAGAGGTGGCTGGGCAGCCGCTTGTCATAGTTTTCTGACAATTCCACCCGCTGACGGACCTGCTGTGCCAGCGCTATCGCGTCCTTTTTGGGCACTTTTTTCAGATCCAGTGGATAACAGATATTTTCCTGCACCGTCAGCAAGGGGAAGAGATTGTAATTTTGGTAGATGACGCTGATGGCATCCCGCCGCATCTGATTTCTGTCCCAGTCCTTGGTAGACTTGCCGTCGACAATGATCTCGCCCTCGGTAGGCAGATCCAGACCGGCCATCAGGGACAGCAGAGTGGTCTTGCCGGAACCGGATTTGCCGATGATGGCATAGCATTTGCCCGGCTCAAATTCATAGGAAATATCGTCCACCGCCCGAACGGTCTGGAACTTTCCTTTGTAGCTGTAGGATACATGTTTCAGAGAAATGGACATATCACTCATCCTCCTTAATGGTCGTCAGTAGATTTTTGCACAGGAAGATCACCAAAGCAACGCTCAGACCGATCAGATAGATGCCGCCAAATAGCAGCAGCTTCAGCACCGCCTGCCACAGGAAGAAGGCACCACCGACCACAATGCCCGCCAACACGCACAGCATCTGTTCCATCGCCAATTCCAGGAAGATGGCTGGGTGGGATGCACCCATGGTACGCATCAAGGCGATCTCCCGTTTTCTTGCCCGGATCACCAGAAAACCTGTCAGGAAGCCGGCACCGGCAGACAGTGCGAACACAGCCGCAGATGCCAAACTGTTGAGCCGCATACTGTTTTTCATGCTGGTTTCCAAATTATTGAGCATATAGTCATCAATGTCCATGGCATACAGATAGTATTCATAACTGTAGCGGTTCCACGGTGTCTTCTCGCCGGAGGGATTGGGTTCAGCAAACCAGGCAGCCGCTGTTTCCCGCAACTGGGGCAGGCTGTTATTATCATTGAGCACAGCGCAGATCTCTTCTATTTCCTTGGAGGCCCCCAGCTCCGCATGGATCCGCTGCATCACAGCATAGGGGCAGTAGAAGCGGCTGTTCCCCTTGTCGATATAGTAACCTACCACCTTCAGGGTCTTCTTGACAGTTTTTACAGCGGTATCCAATCCTACTGAGTAGGAATAGCTAAAGGTCATCTCAAACTGCTCAACATCCTTCAGTGATTCCGGCACCAGGCAGACCGGCTCCTCTGTGGACAAAATGCTTTCATCATAACCGTCAAACCAGTGGACCGAACCGCCCCAGTCTTCCGTCAGTTCCTCTGCCACATAGAAAGAGCCGATTCCAGCAACCATTGCGCCTCCTTCTATTTCGTGGATGACCTTGTTTTCATCTATGTGAATGTAAAGATAGCTGCCGTAATATGACACGCGGACATACAGCTGCCCCACGAAGGGTGCCAGATTGGGCTGCATGCCCCTTTCGCCATACAGATCCGCGATCCAGCCATCCACCTTGTTGGGTTTGGAGCCATCCAGATCGGTAACCCGGAAAGTCACCGGCACGGAAGCGTAGGTCTTTTCATAGCTGCGCAGTTCCGCCTGACCTGCCTTGTGCAGATAGCAGAGCACCAAGGTCATCACCAACGCAAACAGGGTGATGGCCACACTGTAAAGAGGACGGCGCAGAATATTTCTCATCAATCTTGTCATCATAGGCTTACCTCCGGGCAGAAATGCCTCTGGGGATGGCAACAAAAGCCGCCACCAATGCGCTCAGCAGCGTACCCAACAGCAACTGCGCCCCAGCGATCATGGTCAGTACGCCAGTGTCCAGCTGCAGGGCAACGGACGACTCCGCCGTGGCCTGCAAAGCGGCCACCATCTGATCCCAAAGCGCCGTGCCGATCAGACAACCCATCACGGACGCTGTGACCATGATGACCATGGACGACAGCAGCACATGGCCGAAACGCTTGCCGAATTTGCAGCCCAGCGATTGCATGGTCCAGACGGTTTTCCCCTGTGTAGCAGGATACAGCAGCAGGAACAACAGCAGAAGAATCACATACAGCGTGATGCCAACCAGCATGACCTGCTGCGCCAAGGAGGCATAGTTATGGAAGTTAACTGCAATTGCCGAATAGCCTTGGTCGCAGTATTTGAATCTGCCTGCATAACCGCTGCGTCTAACCAAATCGTGGAACTGCTGAATCTTGCCATTTTCCAACATGACAGAAACCATGGGAATGCTATTGCTTTGCTCCATGGGCGTTTGCACCGATACGCGGGGCACAAAGACCGTGTTGGCAGAGAAGCTGTAATAATCTTCCTGTGCATCCGGCCATACATTGCCCTGCCAGAAACCCACGATGGTATACTCCGCTGTTTCGGTAAAGGGTGTCGCGCCAAAATACAGGCTGGCAGCAGGTCTGATCAATCCTGTCACCTCTGCGGAGTCAGTCTTGTAAGGCACTGCATAATCTGTGCTGTAGAAGCTGAGTGTTATGGTGTCGCCAATCTGCAAGCCGGATCGCTCCGCCACCCACTCATGGATGATGCAGACCTTGGCGCCATTGGCCACTTCCTCTGTAGTAAACTCCCGACCGGCACCCATTTTGTCTTTATCCAAGGCGAAGGCTGCCAGCTGGTGCAGATCCTCCACACCCACCACCGTAAAAGCATGGTAGTTCACCTGAGACTGTTCCAAAGCAGCCTTCCAGATTTGCCCTTCCGCAGATGCCAAGAAATCTTCTGCACTGCCGTTGATGCGGGCAATGGTGGGAATCGCGTAGCGCGTGTTCAGTTGGGCTGTGTCGATGGTATAGGACTGGCCATCGCCATCATAATATAGAACTTGTGCTTTGGGAATACGGTCGATCACCTGCCCCGCCTCATCCAAAACGCTCTCATAGGCAAATAGGTTGATGGGGGCACACAGGGTCATGGAAACTGTATTGAACCTATTGTACTGCCATTGCTCCAAGGGAACATAGTCATAGAGAACAACGGGATTGATTTTCTTATTGGATAAGAAGCTTCGTATTTCGGCCTCCGTGGGCATTGTCACTTTTTCCGGGTCGAAAGGTTCAAAGTCAATGTGTCTGAATTTGGATTGTTTCAAATACTCCACTACAAACTGGTAATCGTCAAAATAATCCAAACCGTAGACCACATACTGCTCACCGGGCACAAGATCCAGTGCCTCGATGTCTTGGGCGGAAGGCAGCGTCAAAGTCAGGCGGGCGGTCATGCCCACCGGGTCACGCATGCCGTCCGGCAGCGAAAGGACTTGATGGATGGTACCGGTCAATGTAACGGTGTAGCCTTCCGTAAAAGTGTTCTCCAATGCCAGATCAATGAAATCCTGATAGATCTGATAGTCCTTGTGATTCCGGTAGGCCTGGTATTGGAGCTGTTGCAGATAAGTGATCCATTCACTTGCAGACTGGAAGTCGCCGGCAGGCATCTGATTCCGAAGTTGGTAGTCATCCATGGGTGAAGTAATGGCGCTGATCTGATCCAGCGTGATCACCAGCATGGCACTGTCGAAGTGGGTTGTACCGGCATAGGCATCATCCCCGGGGGCAAACAAGGTAGCATCGTAGGAATATTTGCCGACATGCTCCGGAATCTGGGTATTATAGGGGGATAATTTGGGGATGTACGCTGACAAAGTGGCATTGGGCGCAATCCCCTTGACGATGTCAGGGTGCTCCAGCGACATCTTGCCCAGCCAATCAATCAGCTCCATATCCATACAGATCCGATCCATGCCGTTCATATCCTCCTGCAGGGAGGCGATGGCCACCGTAGAGAAGCGTTCATCCAAGCTCTTTTTCGTATTCTGGGCTGCCAGCGCCTGTCCCACACACAGACAGACCACAGCCGTAGCCAGCGTCATGAACACCAGCCCGACAATAGTTTTCAACGGCTGGCGGATCAGTTGTTTCAGGGTTTTCATCACAACCACTTCCCTTTTGCTTATTTCTTGGAATTGTACCACATCTACGGACATTTGTCCATTGCGCAAACGGAAATTTCCGCTTTTTTACAAAAAGAATGCGGACAGCAAATCGCCGTCCGCAGGGTATTTTCAGTTTTTCATTGCCTTTGCCAGCCGGCTGGTGACATTGGCACAGCGATGGGCGGCGATCCGCTCAAAAGTGGGATAATCCATATCGGCCGAGTCATCGGCCTTATCGGAAATGGCCCGGATGATGACAAAAGGAATACCATTACGGTAGGCAGTATGGGCAATAGAGGCGCCCTCCATCTCTGCGCAAACGGCGGCGGTGTTGTCAATGATGGCTTCCTTCTGCTCCTTGGAGCAAATGAACTGGTCGCCACTGGCCACACGCCCCAGCTTGGTATGGCCGGGATTTTCCGCTTCCGCAGCGTTGAAAGCGGCCTCCATCAGCATAGCATTGGCAGGAAAGGCGATCACATCCATGCCGGGCACCTGACCGATAGGTCGATCCCAGAACCGCAGGTCAAAATCGTGGTGAATGGCGTCCCGGCTGATGACCAGATCGCCGATATCCAGATCCACGCACAGAGAACCAGCGATGCCGGTGTTGACGATGTGACTCACACCGAACAGATTGATCAAAATCTGGGCGCAGATGGCGGCGTTGACCTTGCCCACGCCACATTGCACCACCACTGCGGGGCAACCCTCCAGTGTGCCTTCATAATAGGCAGAGCCGGCATGGGTGCTCACGGTGACATTTTCCATTTTTTCTTTCAAAGTGGCCACTTCAATATCCATGGCACCGATAATTCCAAGCTTCATAGTATCCTCCTTATTCCGGGTAGACCAGACGGTCCGGGGCGATATTCTCCAACAGGGCTGCATACTTAGCGCCCCAGTAGTTTGCCATGGGCAGGTTCATATCCAGATAGTTGCCGCAGTCCTTGGCAGATGCACCGGGCACTTCTCCCCGGAAATCTCGGATGAAGCGGAAGCAATCCAGAACCAGAGGCAGGGCATCGGCGGAAGTCAGATCGCCGGTCAGCAGCAGATAAAAACCGGTACGGCAGCCCATGGGACCGAAATACAGGACTTGTTTCTTCCAATTAGGCTCGTTGCGCAGATAGGTGGCCGCCAGGTGCTCCATGGTGTGCATCTCTGCCGTGTTCATAACCGGCTCTTCGTTGGGAGAGGTCATACGCAAGTCGAAAGTAGTGACGGTTTCCACGCCCACCTTGTCCTTACGGGACACATAAAGACCGGGCTGCAGCTTAATATGATCAATGGTGAAACTGGTAATCTTTTCCATAGGAATCTCCTTTGTACGCAGACTATTCACGATTATCTTACCGCAAATAACAGAAAAATGCAAGCAAAATCCCGGTTGAGTTGTTCTCAACCGGGAGTTGATAGAAATTTTTCCCAAAATTAACGGATAAGTGATAGCTTTTTCCCGCTTCCTATGGCATAATGATAGTACAAACAAGGAGGTGTTGTGTATGCAACAGACTTTGGGTAAACGAATCATGGAACATCGCAAACGTTTGGGATTGACCCAGGATGCGCTGGCTGAAAAACTGGGCATCACCGCTCAGGCCATCAGCAAATGGGAAAACGATCTGAGTTGCCCGGACATCGCCATGCTGCCTCGTCTGGCAGAAATCTTCGGCATATCCACCGACCAGCTATTGGGCATGGAAACGAAGGAAAAAGTGCATGAGGCAGAAGTGATCGATGGCAGAGATGACGGGGATGACGATGGTGGGATTTTCAAATTCTCTATCGACGCCAAGGAAGAAAACAACGGAAAATGGGAATTCCGCTGGGACAGCGGCCGACGAAATGCCGTTGGTTTTGCCTGCTGGGTGTTGCTGATGGGCATTTTGCTGCTCTGCAAAAGCCTTTATAGTTGGGAGGTTGGATTCTGGAGTCTGGCATGGCCCTCCTTCTTGCTGATGCTGGGTCTGTTTGGCGGCAAGAAATTTTCTCTATCCGGGCTGGGCTTCATATTGCTGGGCGGTTATTTTCTGGTAGAGAATCTGGGGTTTATGCCTGCGGAGCTTAGCGGAAAGATCCTCTGGCCCGGTCTGGTGATCCTGTTTGGCCTTAGTTTGCTGTTCGACGCGCTGCGCAAGCCCAAGAAATCCAATTTTTCCGTAGTCCGTAAAGGCGGTAACGGAGAAAAAACAAAGTGGACTTGCCACAACAGCGACAGCAACTTTCTCTGTGACTTATCCTTTGGTGAGCACACCCATCTGGTAGAGGCTTCCATGCTGACAGAAGGTGACGCCAATTGCTCCTTTGGATCGCTGGTCGTGGATCTGCGTGGCTGTGATGCGGTATCGGAGAACTGCCACATTGACGCCAACTGCTCCTTCGGCACACTAACACTACTGGTCCCCCGGCGTTTTGCCATTGTGGCTGCTCATTCCACATCCTTTGCGTCCGTCCATTTCAACGGACATCCGGACAATAATCCGGAAGGCATGATCCATTTGGATGCGGATGTCAGCTTTGGAGAGATCAGAGTCGAATACATCTGATTGTTTTTACGGCTGCCGCTGCTGCGGCAGCCGTTTTGCTTTACCAAGATTGGAAATTTTCGTTTATCGTTCTATTTGGAATGGGAATTTGTCGCCCCAGAGGGGCGACAAATTCAAACAGCGCAACAAACAGCAATTTATGCTGTATCGTGGCAAAAACCATCTTGCAATTCGACATTTTTCGAGATATAATAATTGGTACAACACGCGAAAGGCAGGGCCAAGGCATGCAAAACGAACAGACTCCCATTTCCCGTCAGACGCCACGGCGCAAAAAACGCACCAAAATGCAGATCTTCAAGGAAGCCTATCTGCCTACCATCATTCTGGCTGTCACCATTGTATTGGTGCTGGTATTTATTATCGGCGGCGCTATCAAGCGAGACAGCTCCAGTGAGACAATGCCTCCCGAGACCACAGTTCCCACCCAAGTTCCCTCCACAGACAATCAGGATGACGAACTGTTGAAAGAAGAAGCCGCCAATCTGATCCTGCGGGCGGAAATGCTGGCCGGAGCTTATGATTACGAAGGCGCCATTGCGGCACTGGATAGTTTTTCCGGCGACGAGAGTCTCTTCCCTGCCATTGGTGAGGCGCGTGACCGCTACCACGCCATTTTGAGCAGCATGGTGGCATGGAAGGCAAGCGACGTGCCCAACCTCTCTTTCCATGTTCTGATCGCTGATGGCAACCGCGCCTTTGTGGACAAGACCTACGCCAGTTCCTATAAGAAGAATTTCGTGACTATCTCCGAATTCTCTGCCATTTTGCAGCAGCTGTATGACAACGGCTATGTGCTTGTGGATCTGGATGATTTTTACACCATCGAGCACAATGCCAGCTCCGGCCGTGATATCTACACCGAAAAAGAGCTGTTGCTTCCCGTTGGTAAAAAGCCGGTAATGCTCACGGAAACCAATGTCAATTACTACACCTACATGGTCGACCCCAACGAAGATGGCAAGCCCGATGCCAAGGGTGCCGGCTTTGCCAGCAAGCTGTGCTATGACGGCAGCTTCTATAACGAACTGGTCAACGCAGATGGCTCTATCTCCACCGGTGCCTACGATCTGGTGCCCATTTTGGAGGAGTTCATCGAATATAACCCCGACTTTTCCTACAAGGGCGCGCGTGCCACTATTTCTTTCAGCGGCTATGATGGCGTACTGGGTTACCGCATCAATTCCAAAAAGCTGAGCGCTGAAAAGCTACAGGCTGAGCGTGAGGGTGCGGCTGCCATTGTACAGGCATTGAAGGATGCCGGTTACAAACTGGCCTGCTACACCTACGACAACATCAATTACGGCACCAAGGACGCCAACACCATCAAAATGGATCTGGAAAAGTGGGCCTCGGAGATCACTCCTTGGATCGGCCAGCTGGACATTCTGGTCTTTGCCCGGGATGCGGACATCGGCGATGAGAAGCCTTACTCCGGTTCTAAGTTCAATGTGCTCTACAGCGCCGGATTCCGCTATTTTATGGCCACAGACGAAACCCCTTGGAATCAGGTAAACGAGCTGTATGTTCGCCATAACCGCATCGCTGTCACCGGCGACAACCTGCGCAAGCATGCAGATCTGTTTGCGGGCATGTTTGATGCCGCCACATTGCTTGATCCCAGCAGACCTTAATGGATACCATGTGCGCCGGCCTTACCGGCGCACATTTTTAAAGGAGAACTAATGGAACTCAAACCGGGAAAATATCGCCATTTTAAAGGCGGTGAATATGAATTGATTGGCATGGCAACACACTCTGAAACCTTGGAATCCATGGTTGTTTACCGACCGCTATACGGCGAGGGCAGACTATGGGTGCGTCCCGCTGCCATGTGGACCGAGATTGTGGCGCGTGACGGCTATCTTGGGCCTCGTTTTGTCCCTATTGAAGAGTAAATTTTTGAAAATTTACCATTCATTCATAACAACGCCGGTAATATCGGTTATAATAGTATATTATTTCCAGCAAAGGAGCTAAGACCATGCTGAAGCTATCCAATATTGTAAAAAGTTACGATGTCGCATCCCGGCCGGTACACGCCCTGAAGGATGTAAGCATCGCATTCCGTTCCTCGGAATTTGTGGCCATTTTGGGCCATTCCGGCTGCGGCAAGACCACATTGCTGAACATTATTGGCGGTTTGGACCGCTACAGCTCCGGTGATCTGATCATTCGGGGCAAGTCCACCAAGAATTTCAAAAACAAGGATTGGGATACCTACCGCAACCACTCCGTTGGTTTCGTATTCCAGAGCTACAATCTGATTCCCCACCAGACCGTATTGGCCAATGTGGAACTGGCGCTGACCCTGTCGGGTGTTAAAAAAGCAGAGCGCCGCCGCAGAGCCACTGAGGCTCTGGAAAAAGTGGGCCTGGGCGATCAGCTGTACAAGAAGCCCAATCAGATGTCCGGCGGACAGATGCAGCGTGTCGCCATTGCCCGGGCGCTGGTCAATGACCCTGAGATCCTGCTGGCAGACGAGCCCACCGGCGCACTGGATTCGGAAACCAGCGTGCAGGTCATGGAACTTCTGAAAGAGATTGCCCATGACCGTCTGGTGATCATGGTGACCCACAATCCGGAACTGGCGGAAACTTACGCCAACCGAATCGTGCGACTGGTTGACGGCAAGATCGTATCTGACACCAATCCTTATGACGACACCCAGGAACAGATCACGCCCTCCAACAAGCGGGGCCACGCCTTTATGTCTGCACTGACGGCATTCTCCCTGTCTTTGAGCAACCTGATGACCAAAAAGGGCCGCACCATTCTCACCGCCTTTGCCGGTTCCATCGGCATCATTGGCATCGCGCTGATCCTCAGCATCTCCACCGGCATCAACAATTACATTGACGATGTTGAGAAAGATACCCTGTCGAGCTATCCTCTCTATCTGCAGGAACAGACCATTGATATGGGTGCCATGATGGATGCCATGCAACCCACAAATGAAAACATTGTATACGATCCCAACAAGATCTATTCCAGCAATGTAATGTCCACCATGATGAACATGATGCTCTCCTCTGCCACCACCAATAACCTGGCTGACTTCAAGGAATTTTTGGATTCCGGCAACAGCGGCATGGACGATCTGGTAACGGAGATCCGCTATCTGTATTCCACTCCCCTGCATATCTATAAGGCAGATATGTCCAACGGCATCCATCGAATCTGCCCCAACAGCGTTTTTGAGGAACTGGGTATGGAAGAGGGTGGCTCCAGCTCCAGCTCTATGACCAGCGGCATGGAAGTATGGACACAGCTGACTGCCAACCGGGAGTTGCTGGAAAGCCAGTATGAAGTTCTGGATGGCGAAATGCCGGATCAGTGGAATGAAGTGGTTCTGGTGGTCAACGAGAACAACCGAATCACCGACTTTACGCTGTATTCTCTGGGTATTTTGGATCTGGAGGAGCTGCGGGAAGCCCTGCAGAACGCCATGACCGGCGGTGAGGTAAACATCAATACCAGCACCCATGTCTTCAGCTATCAGGATTTCCTGGGTCTGCAGTTTAAGCTGCTGCCCTCCTCCGATTACTATCAGGAGCAGAACGGCATCTGGGTAGATAAGTCCGAGGATGAGGTCTTCCTGACTGGTCAGCTGCAGCAGGCAGAAACCATCACCGTTGTAGGTATTCTGCGGCCCAAGTCCGATGCCGCCGGCACTGTCACCGGCGTGGTAGGCTACACCGGTGAGCTGATGACCCATCTGATCAATATGGTGGGCAATTCCGCCATCGTGCAGGCCCAGAAGAACAATCCCGATACAGATATTTTCACCGGTCTGCCCTTTGCTGATCCCGATGCCGAACCTAAGGTGTACACCATGGCCGAGATCATGGCCTTGATGGAACAGATGAGCGAAGAAACCCGTGCCCAGCTCAACGGTCTGATCCATATGATGCAGAATCAGGGCAAGACGGAGGAAGAGATTGCCGCGACTATCTCCCAGCTGATGGCAAACGCCGCCTCCGATGCCACCTACGAAAGCAATCTGAAACTGCTGGGTGTTTCCGATTTCAGCAAGCCCAGCGCCATCGAGATTTATCCTGTCAATTTCGAGGCAAAGGATCAGATCGAGCAGATCATCGCAGATTATAACACCGGCAAGGCAGAAGATGATCAGATCGTCTACACTGACTATGTGGGTCTGATGATGTCGTCGATCACCACCATCATCAACGCCATCAGCTATATTCTGATCGCCTTTGTGGGCATCAGTCTGGTGGTTTCCTCCATCATGATCGGCATCATTACCAACATCTCTGTACTGGAGCGCACTAAGGAGATCGGTATCCTCCGTGCCGTGGGCGCCTCCAAGAAGGATATCAGCCGAGTATTCAACGCTGAGACCTTTATCGTAGGTCTGGCTGCGGGTCTGGTCGGCATCGGCGTGACCCAGCTTCTGCTGATTCCTACCAACCTGCTGATCAATGTAGTGGCAGGTCTGGATGCCAAGGCGGTACTGGATCCTGTGGCCGGTATCATTCTGGTGGCTATTTCCGTGGGTCTGACCTTGATCGCAGGTCTGATTCCCAGCCGCAACGCCGCCAACAAGGACCCCGTGGTGGCCCTCAGAAGTGAATAAAGATAGGAAAACCCGACAGGCTTGTGTGCCTGTCGGGTTTTATTGTAAGGCGGGGCCTTGGTTCCGCTGCCATTGTGTCCCCATTTCCAATAGGCGGCCTTTATTGGCCAAACAATTGATAGAGGAGTTGCTTTTCCTCCGCTGTTAGATTTCTATCTGACACTACCTTTTCCAGATTCTCCACACCGCTGTATGTAATGATCCCCGGATCATAGCGTCGCTTCAATTGCAGCATAGCAGTCAGCCAATAGGGCGTATCCGTTGATATATCGTTGCGAAAAGCTCCTATATCAAAGCTATATTCCCTTCCGCTATCTGTGGTAAAGACCATACGCACATTCCAGCGTTTCGTCTTCACACCTTTGCCACGAGTGGAGCGATAGGTTTCGATCTCCACGGTCTTAATTTCGCCAGATTCGAACTCCCGGAACCTGCCGTTGAACATATTGTACTGTACGATACTTCCATCGCTGTGCAAGCAATCCCGGCCATACAGCGACAAGGGATAGGGAATAAAGCTGATCAGCAACACCAACAACAGGAACACTGCCAGCTGCTTACGCTCCTTCTTTTTACGTTCGCTGATATACACAGGCGGCTTATTCTTCATAAACAGTGGATATACCTTGGGCCACTTGGGCGGGCCATACTGGAAATTGCGCAAACCGAAAATGGGTTTGCGGCTTTCATATACCAGCAGACACATGATGAATGTCATCAAGAAAACAGTCATCCAAGGAACCAAAAGCCACAGAAGGCTGGCATTATCCTCAACAGCAACGACCATTTCATCCCGTAAGGCAATCTTGTTTCGCAGAACGATTGTCCCAAAAAGCAGACCCACGTCCAGCGCACCTAGCGCCAACAGCACAAGTGCGTAGATCATCTTATCCACAAAGGACAACGGAGGCATTCGCAGCTTCCGCTTTTTACTTTTTTTAGCCATATGGTTCCTCACGCTTTACAAGCCCGAATGAACACCTGGAAGATTTGCGCAGAGGTTTCTTCAATATCCCAGATCTTTTCCGGGTGCCATTGGACGGCGCAGATAAATGCTGCATCCGGTTTCCACATAGCCTCCACGATACCGTCACTGCAGCGGCCCATAACAGCAAAACCGGGGGCCACATCCTTGACGGACTGGTGATGGTGACTGTTGACCTGGATCACTTCCTTCCCCGTCCATACAGCCAAGGGCGTACCCTGTGTGACCAGACAATCGTGACAGGTGCGGTGGTCCGGCTTTTCCATACTGTGGCCCGGGCAAGCCGGCAGCTGGGCCGGAATGTCCTGGTACAGGGTGCCGCCAAAGTGGACATTCATGATCTGCATACCTCTGCAAATGCCCAGTATGGGCATTTTTCGCTGGGTGGCCATGGCCAGTAGCCGGGGTTCTCCCGCATCCCGCTCAGGGGCAGGCACCACGGTGTTATTGAGGATCTCCTCGCCATAGAGGCTGGGGTCGATATCATCGCCGCCGGTCAGCAGCAATCCGTCGCACAGAGAAAGCAGAAAGGCCTGCTCCTGCTCCCCTGCCTCTGCAGGGATCACCACAGGCATACCACCAAAATGGCGGATGGCATCCAAATAGGCGTGATTGAGAAAAATGCGGTCATTGTTTTCATCCTTTTCATAGGAGGAACACAGGCCGATCACAGGTTTTCCATTTATCATAGCCGTTCTCCTTATAAGCCGTTGCCCCGAAGCTCAATGATCTGGTCACGCAGCAGGGCTGCATATTCGTATTCCATCATCTTGGCCGCTTCCTTCATCTGCTTTTCCAAACGGGCAATTTCCTTTTCCTTCTCAGCCTTAGTCATCTTCACACCGCTGCGACCCTTCCGCTCGGCGGTGGGAGAGGAAATCTCGATCAAGTCACGGACGGACTTGATAACGGTCTTAGGAACAATGCCATTGCGCTGGTTATAAGCATCCTGAATTTCCCGGCGGCGGGCCGTTTCATCCATAGCGGCCTGCATGGAGGGCGTGATCTTGTCTGCGTACATGATGACCCGGCCCTCGGCATTACGGGCCGCACGGCCGATGGTCTGGATCAGGCTGGTTTCACTGCGGAGGAAGCCTTCCTTATCCGCATCCAAAATGGCTACCAAGCTGACTTCCGGCAAATCCAAACCCTCACGCAGCAGGTTGATACCAACCAGTACATCAAATTTAGCCATGCGCAGGTCCCGGATAATCTCCATACGCTCCATGGCGCCAATATCAGAGTGCATATAGCGGACCTTGATGCCGGCCTTTTGCAGATAGACCGTCAGATCCTCCGCCATTTTTTTGGTCAGCGTAGTCACCAGTACCCGCTCGTTTTTAGCGGTGCGGGCGTTGATCTCGCCGATCAGATCATCGATCTGGCCGTCGATGGGGCGGACTTCAACAATGGGATCCAACAGGCCCGTGGGACGGATCACCTGCTCCACCGTCTGACCGGATCGGGTACGCTCATACTCAGCAGGCGTTGCGGAGACATAGATGACCTGATTAAGCTTGCTGTCAAATTCGTTAAAATTCAAGGGGCGGTTGTCATAGGCCGAAGGCAGACGGAAACCGTAGTTGACCAATGCGTCCTTACGGCTGCGGTCACCGGCATACATGGCCCGGCACTGAGGCAATGTCACATGGCTCTCGTCTATGAACAGCAGAAAATCCTCCGGGAAATAATCTAACAGCGTGGTGGGGGGTGTGCCCGGCGCCCGACCTTGGATGACCCGGGAATAGTTTTTGATGCCGTTGCAGAAGCCAATCTGGCTCAGCATTTCCAGATCGTAATTGGTGCGCTGGGCAATGCGCTGGGCTTCCAGCAGCTTATCGTTGGCCCGGAACCATGCCACTTGGTCATCGCAGTCCCGCTGGATCTCCTGCATAGCTCTGTGGAGTTTTTCCTTGGAGGCTACATAATGGCTGGCGGGATAAATAGCCACATGATCAATATACCGCTCCGCAATACCGGAAACCGCATTGATCTCAGAAATGCGGTCGATCTCGTCGCCAAAAAATTCGATGCGGATGGCACGGCCGGACCAGTAGGCCGGATATATCTCCAGCGTATCACCCCGAACACGGAATTTATTACGGGAGAAGTCCAGATCGTTGCGTTCGTACCGAATTTCGGTCAGCTTTTTTAAGATCTGATCCAAAGGATACTCATTACCCACCCGCAGAGACACCACCATGGACTTATAGTCAATGGGGTCACCCAAGCCATAGAGACAACTGACCGAGCTGACCACAATCACATCCCGCCGTTCAAATAGGGCCGATGTGGCAGAGTGGCGCAGGCGGTCGATCTCCTCATTGATGGCGGCATCCTTCTCGATATAGGTATCAGTGTGGGCGATATAGGCCTCGGGCTGGTAGTAATCGTAGTAGGAAATGAAATATTCTACCGCGTTGTCCGGGAAAAATTCCCGAAATTCGCTGCACAGCTGGGCTGCCAGCGTCTTATTATGGGCTAAGACCAAAGTGGGCCGGTTCAGTTTTTCGATAACGGAGGCCATGGTAAAGGTCTTACCGGAACCGGTGACACCCAGCAAGGTCTGCTCTCGCAAACCCCAATTGATGCCGTTGACCAACGCAGTAATGGCCTCCGGCTGATCACCGGAGGCTTTGTATTCAGAAACCAGTTTAAATTGATCCATACACGCTCCTTATATGTGGATGCGCCGATGGGGATCGTAATAACCGGATTGGACCATGGACGTATAGTCCCCGTCCGCCACGATAATGTGATCCGCCAGGTTGATCTCCACTGCGTCCAGCGCAGCCGCCACCCGGTAGGTGGTTTGCACATCTTCCGAAGATGGTACCGCAATGCCGCTGGGATGATTGTGGGCCAGCACAACAGTGGTAGCATTGGCTGCTAAGGCCATCTGCACCACCTTTCGAGGTGAAAGACCGGCAGAATTGACACTGCCCTCGCTGACTTCCCGGCAACACAGCATTTTGCACTTGGCATCCAGACAAAGCAGATACACCGTTTCATTGCACCGTCCGTGGAAATAGGGCACCAGCAGTTCGCCGCATTCATTCGTTGTGCTCAGCACCTGCTCATGCATGGCCCGATTGACCATGTAATAGCGGCCCAGAGCATTGGTCAAATGGAGCAAAACGGCAGCATGGTTGCCGACACCATCCACTTTCTTCAATTCCTCCATAGGCGCATCCAGCACTTGGGATACAGAACCGAACCGTTCCAACAGCCGATGTGCTAAGGGATTGGTATCCTGCCGCGGAACTGCGTAAAACAGCAGCAGCTCCAAAACCTGCAGTTCGTTGAAGTTATCCAGCCCTTCCAGAACAAATCGTTCTTTCAAACGCTGGCGATGACCGTCATGCATTGCCATTTTTTCACCTCTTTTTATGATTATGCTTGCGTTTTTTCTCTTTTTTCGATAGAATAAGAAAAAGGTCGTTATTTGTCGATTTTTGATCAGAAAGATTTGCTTATTTCTGCACATCCTATGGGATAGTTTCAAGGAGGTCTATCATGGAAGAACGGGGCGAAATCACCACCATGCTGCAGCTGATGCCTCAGCCTGCCTTTCGGGTGGAAAACGGCGTAATCTCCCATATCAATCAGGCCGCTGCCGCTTACTTTCTTCAGCCCGGCCAGCCCTTTGCACCCATGATAGTCTGTGGTGGGCAGGAATACGAGGAGTTTTCCGACGGCTCGTTGTATCTGACTCTGTCGCTGTGTGATCAGCACATCGGTGCGGTGGTATCCCAGGTGGAGCAAGCGCACATTGTCACGCTGGAACAGTCCACAGAGCAGCCCCAGCTACAGGCTATGGCACTGGCTGCCAAAGAGCTGCGGGGGCCCCTGAGCGGCATCCTGAGCCTTGCGGAGCGGATGCTACCTGCCATTGCAGCAGAGAATGGGGAGCTGGAAAACCAGGCAGCTCAAATGAACAGACGGCTGTATCAAATGCTACGAATCGTCAGTAATATGTCCGATGCCGTCACATACGCCCAGGCACAGCCGGGTCGGAGAGAAACTGTGGAAATCTGCGCTTTCCTGGAAGAGATTCTGGAAAAAACCGCAGCACTCATGCCACAGGCCAGTATTTCGCTGGTTTATGAGCTGCCCCGAGAAGTTATTTTCATGCTGGCTGACAGCGAAAAACTGGAACGGGCAGTTTACAATCTTCTGTCCAATGCCATCAAATTCGCCCCACGGGATACCGCTGTGCGGGTAAAGCTGGTGCGCAAGGATAAGCGGCTGTATCTTTCTGTCAGCAACGCGCATGCCGGACAGATCCAGCTCGGTAGCCTGTACAACCGTTTTCTGCGGGAGCCGGCTTTGGAAGACAGCCGAAACGGTGTGGGACTCGGTATGGTGCTGGTCCGTTCCGTGGCTGCACAGCATGGCGGCGCGGTACTGGTGGACCATACGGAAGAAGGCACACGGGTCACCATGACCATGCAGATCAAACCGGCCCCATCCGGTAGCGTCCACTCCCCTGTGATGCGATTTGATTACGCCGGCGAGCGGGATCACTGCCTGATCGAGCTGGCAGATGTGCTGCCAGCCAGCGCATACAGCCCAGATCAAGTGAATTGAATCTCTTCAGAGCGCCGCATTCGCGGCGCTCTATTTTATTCCAACGATTTTTTCAAATACTGGCCGGTATAGCTTGCGGGGGTAGCCGCCACCTGCTCCGGTGTACCGCTGGCCACCACATAGCCACCGCCGTCGCCGCCTTCGGGCCCAAGGTCGATAATGTGATCCGCAGTTTTGATCACGTCCAGATTATGCTCGATGACCAGCACCGTATTGCCAGCCTCAACCAACTGCTGCAACACCTCGATCAACTTGTGGACATCGGCGGTATGCAAGCCAGTGGTGGGTTCATCCAGCACATAGATGGTGCGGCCTGTGGAGACTCTGGCCAGCTCCGTGGCCAGCTTGACACGCTGGGCCTCACCACCGGAAAGGGTCGTGGAGGATTGTCCCAATCTCACATAACCCAAGCCCACTTCCACCAAGGTCTGGGCTTTTCTGCGGATCTTGGGCAGATTTTCGAAGAAATCCACCGCTTCTTCTGCGGTCATGTTCAGCACCTGAGAAATATTCTTGCCTTTATAGGTCACTTCCAGCGTTTCCCGGTTGTAGCGGGCGCCCTTGCAGACTTCGCAGGGCACATAGACATCGGCAAGGAAGTGCATCTCGATCTTTACCAGACCGCCACCGGCGCAGGCCTCACAGCGGCCGCCCTTGACATTGAAAGAGAAGCGGCCCGGGCCATAGCCACGCATTTTGGCATCGGCAGTGGAGGCAAAGAGATCACGGATATCATTAAAGAGTCCTGTATAGGTGGCAGGATTGGAGCGGGGCGTACGGCCAATGGGACTCTGGTCAATGTCGATGACTTTGTCCAAGTGCTGCAGGCCTTCCACACAGCGGCAGGCGCCGGGACGGGTACGGGCGTGGTTGAGCTTAGCAAGGAGGGTCTTATTGAGCACCTCGCCCACCAAACTGGACTTGCCGGAACCGGACACACCGGTGACACAGGTGAATGTGCCCAAAGGAATCTCAACATCCACATTTTTCAAATTATTTTCTGTGGCGCCACGGATGGCAAGCACGCCGCCATTGCCACTTCTGCGGCGGCTGGGCACTGGGATCTTCTTGAAACCCGACAGGTACTGGCCGGTGATGGATTCTTCACAAGCCAAGATATCCTCCAGACTGCCGCTGGCTACGATCTCGCCGCCGTGACTGCCGGCACCGGGACCCACATCCACAATAAAGTCAGCGGCACGCATGGTATCTTCGTCATGCTCTACAACGATCAGAGTGTTGCCCAGATCCCGCAATTGCTTCAGCGTGCCCAGTAGCTTGTCATTATCCCGCTGGTGCAGGCCGATGGAAGGTTCGTCCAGAATATACAGCACACCCATCAAGGAAGAGCCGATCTGAGTTGCCAAGCGGATACGCTGGCTTTCGCCACCGGACAGGGTACCGGCAGACCGGGACAAGGTCAGATAGCTGAGGCCCACATCCTCCAGAAATTGCAAACGGGAACGGATCTCCCGCAGGATTTGCTCGGCAACCAGAGCCATATTGCCCTCCAGATGCAGATCGTTGACAAACTGCAATGCATCCCGGACACTCATGCGGCAGAAATCCATAATACCGATACCCCCAACGGTGACCGCTCTGGCGATCTCAGAAAGGCGGTCGCCATGGCAATGGGGACAGGGTGCGGTGGCCATACATTCTTCCAGTTCTTTGCGAGCTGCATCGGATTGGGTCTCCCGGAATCGGCGGGAAATATTATTCAGAATACCCTCCCAAGGCTGCTCCAGCACGCCCATGCCGTTGCCACGGTTATAGGTCATGCGCAGTTTTTCTCCCTTGGTGCCATAGAGAATGATATCCATGGCCTCCCGGGACAAAGTACGCACGGGAGCTGTCAGCGAGAAGTGATATTTCTGTGCCAGCGCCTCAAAATACATACGGAAAATGGAATCTGTGCGGGCACTCTGCCAACCGCTGGCCTGTATGGCACCATCGAAAATGGACTTGTCTTTATCCGGAATCACCAAGTCCTCATCAGCGATCAGCTGGAAGCCCAGACCGGTACAATCCGGGCAAGCACCGGAGGGATTGTTGAAGGAGAACATTCTCGGCTCCAGCTCCGTCAAGCTGATGCCGCAATCCTCACAGGCGTAATTCTGGGAGAAGGTCATTTCCTCACCGGTGGTGGGCAATTCGATGATCACGAGGCCACCGGAATGGGCACAGGCCGTTTCAATGGAGTCGGTCAAACGGCGACGCAGACCCTCTTTCAGTACCAGTCGGTCCACCACAAGTTCAATATTGTGCTTTTTATTCTTTTCGCACTTAATCTCTTCCGTCAGATCATACAGGATACCATCCACCCGGACGCGGGCGAAGCCCTGCTTACGTGCATCCTCAAATACCCTTTGATGCTCGCCCTTTTTGCCCCGGATCACAGGAGAAAGGACGATGAAACGGGTCCCCTGCCCCAGCGCCTCCACCCGGTCCACAATCTGGTCGATAGTCTGGCGGGCGATCTCCTTGCCGCATTTCGGGCAATGGGGAATGCCGGCGCGAGCCCACAGAAGGCGCAGATAGTCATAGATCTCGGTAACTGTGCCTACCGTGGAACGGGGATTCTTGGAAGTGGTCTTTTGATCAATGGAAATGGCGGGAGAAAGACCGTCGATGGCATCCACGTCCGGTTTATCCATCTGGCCAAGGAACTGACGGGCATAGGAAGAAAGGCTCTCCACATACCGGCGCTGGCCTTCGGCATAAATCGTATCAAAGGCCAAGCTGGATTTACCCGAACCGGAAAGGCCGGTAAATACCACCAATTTATCCCTGGGGATGGTCAAATCCACATTTTTTAGGTTATTTTCCCGCGCGCCGCGGATCACAATTTGATCGTTCATAAACATTTCCTCGCTGGGTAAAATCATTCTAAGTATTATATCACATTTTCGGCTTGAGTACAAGAGGAAATCCAAACATAATTTCGTTATTTGATAAATTCACGAGATGAAAAAATTGTGCAAATTTTTGTTTTTCCCACTGTTATGGTATATCGTAGGGGCGTCTCTGCGAACCCCTTTATATCAGTACGATAATTTCCAATTTGGTGCGCGGTTTTTTGTCATAAATTGTGCAGGTTTTATTTGGAAATGGTGTTGCTTTTTCCCGCATTTGGATTTATAATAAGAATGAAATACCATGGGGAACTCCGTGGCAAAGAAAAATAGATTACGAGTGAGGTATGAATCGATGATCGCTTACGACAACATCAAGATTTTCTGCGGCAACTCCAACCCCGAATTTGCAAAAACCGTTTGCAACGAGCTGTGGCTGCCTATGGGCAAGTGCACCGTCAAGACCTTTGCCGACGGCGAAGCTTCCGTTTCTCTGGAAGAGACTGTCCGTGGTGCCGACGTATTCCTGATCCAGTCCACCTGCAAGCCTGTTAACGACAGCCTGATGGAGCTGCTGGTTATGATCGACGCCTGCCGCCGTGCTTCCGCCGGCCGCGTGACCGCCGTTATCCCCTACTTCGGCTATGCCCGCCAGGATCGCAAGGCCAAGAGCCGTGATCCCATCTCCGCCAAGCTGGTAGCCAACATGATCACCGCCGCCGGTGCACACCGCGTGCTGACCATGGACCTGCATGCCGCTCAGATCCAGGGCTTCTTTGACCTGCCTCTGGACCATCTGCTGGGCGCTCCCACCTTCGTGGACTACTATCTGAAGAAGTTCCCCGAGGATCAGTTCAATCACGACGATTTCGTTGTCGTCTCTCCCGACGTTGGCTCCGTTGCCCGTGCCCGTAACTTCGCCCAGAAGGTCCATATGGGTCTGGCTATCGTTGACAAGCGCCGCGCAAGAGCTAACGAAAGTGAAGTTATGAATGTCATCGGTGATGTGGCCGGCAAGACCTGCATCCTGTACGATGATATGGTGGATACCGCCGGTTCTCTGTGCAACGCTGCCAAGGCTCTGGTGGAAGTTGGCGGCGCCAAGGAAGTTTACGCCTGCGCTACCCACGGCGTTCTGTCCGGCCCTGCTTATGATCGTCTGGAGAACAGTGTCATCAAGGAAATGGTCTTCCTGAACACCATTCCTCAGGTAGGCAACACTCCCAGCGGCAAGCTGAAGTTCCTGGACGTAGCTCCCATCTTCGCCCGCGCCATCGAGCACATCCATGGCGGTACTTCCATTGCTGACCTGTTCTAAGCCGTGCTGAAAAATAGCGAAACTTGGCTCATCGTTGGTCTGGGCAATCCGGGCCGAGAGTATGAGACCACCCGACACAATGCCGGCTTCCGGGCGCTGGATATTCTGGCAGATAAGCTGGGCTGTAGGGTCGACAAGCTGAAATATCAGGGTTTATACGGTCAGACCAGCTATAAGGGTGCAAAACTGCTACTTTTGAAACCCCAGACCTATATGAACCTGTCCGGCCGCAGTGTTCTGCAACTTTCCGCGTTCTTCCGTGTGCCACCGAAAAATATTATTGTAATGTTCGATGATATTTCTCTGGATCCCGGGCGTCTGCGGATTCGGGCAGACGGTTCCGCCGGCGGACACAATGGCATCAAGTCCATCATTGCCGAACTGGGCAGTCAAGACTTCCCCAGAGTGAAGATCGGTGTGGGTGCCAAACCCCATCCGGATTTCGATTTGGCAGATTGGGTGCTGAGCCACTTCACCGCCCAGGAAGAAAAGGCGCTGCAGCCCGCGCTGGAACGTGCTGCCGATGCGGCCCTCGCCATCATCGACAGCGGTATACCGGAAGCAGCCAACCGCTTTAACGGAAGCGGAAAGTAATTTGTCAAATAACCACGGAAAGGGGGTCCTTCGCCCCCTTTCCGCGTTGTTACGTTGTTGGAAACTGTTGGTAGGATAAATTGTTGTTTGCAAACGAGGTGTCATTGCGAGGAGCCATTTATCGTATCAACAATATTGGGAGGCATTCTATGGAACAACTGATTTCCTTACTAAAAACCATGCCGGAATATGAAATGTTGCTGAAAAGTCTGGCAAAGGACCAAAGCGCGGCTGTCACCGGCATCGGCCAGATCAATCGCAGCCACATCATCGCCGGACTGCGGCAGCATTGCGCCCGTCCGCTGGTGATCCTTTGTCAGGATGATATGGCTGCCAAGCGCCTCCAGACAGAACTGAAAGCATTTCTTGGGGAAACTGCCCCCATTTTGCCTAGCCGGGAATTGACGCTGTATGACAGCGCTGTGGTCAGCCGCGCGTGGGAGCAGAAGCGATTGCGGCAGATGTTTGACCTGTGGCAGGGCCGGACGCCTGTACAGATCCTTACCTGGGAATCCCTCAGCCAGCGCACCATGCCGCCGGAAGTGCTGGGCAGTGCCGCATTTTCCCTGGAGAGCGGCAGAGAATATGATATTCAGCAGATCATTACCGGTCTGACCCATGCCGGCTACAGCCGCTGTGCCATGGTAGAAGGACCAGGTCAGTTTGCTGTCCGCGGCGGTATCTTAGACATTTTCTCTCCCGCTGCCGACCAACCCTTCCGTTGCGAATTCTTCGGCGATGAGCTGGACACCATGGGTTATTTTGACCCGGAAACCCAGCGCAGAACGGAAAACACCGACCATGTCATGATCCTGCCCATTGGCGAGACCCAGCCCCGGCTCCATCCGGAAGGTTTGGAGGGTCTTTGCGCTGACCTTAACCAAATGATCGCCCGGCAGCGTCGTCGCAAGAATCCCAATGAGGATTTGATCAAGACCCTGCTGAAGGACCTGGAAAAATACGAAAACAATCTGAATAACCCGGCATCTGACCGCTATATGGCGCTGATCTACCCCGAATTTAGCACCGCCATGGACTATATCCCTAAGGATGCCGCTCTGATTCTGTGTGACCACAGCAATTTGCATCGTGCCGCCCACACCCGCACCGAAGAAGTCGGTATGCAATTGGACAGCCTGCTGCAAAGCGGTTTAGTAGCCGGTGAACTGTGTGACTATGTATGCCAGTGGGAAGATTTCTGCGCCGGTTTGAAGGGCCGCCCGGTGGTGTATATGGATTCCTTTGGCGGCAGCGCCTACCCGGAAGAAAATCCACCCAAGCAGCTGCTGCCTATGACCGCCAAGCAGCTTCCCAGCTATGGCGGCAATCTGGACACCGCTGCCTCGGATCTTTCCCACTATCAGCGGGCAGAATACCGGGCGCTGGTGCTCTGCGGCACACGCCGCCGGGCTGAACTGCTGCAGCAGATGCTGCGGGAAAAGAATCTTTCCGCATTTTTGTGCATCCCGCTGGTGAAACTGCCCGGCGAGGGCCAGATCCTGCTGGCGGAAGGCAGCCTTCCCTATGGCATGGAGTATCCTGCCGCCCGTCTGGCTGTACTCACCGAAGGTCAGCTGATGGCCAAGGTAGAACCCAAGCGCAAAGCCAAAAAGACCGCCACCAATCGGCAAAAGCTGAATTCCTTTACGGACCTGTCTCCCGGTGATCTGGTGGTGCACGAGAACTACGGTATCGGCCGCTTTGTTGCCATGGAGCAGATCAAAGTGGACGGTGCGGTGAAGGACTATGTCAAGATCGCCTATCAGGGCTCCGATACCCTCTTCGTGCCTGCCACCCAGCTGGATATGGTCAGCAAATACATCGGTGGCGGTGGTGAGGATGCCAATGTCAAACTCAGCAAGATCGGCCCCGATGCCTGGCAAAAGACCAAGACCAAGGCCCGCAAAGCTGCCAAGGATATGGCCGGCGAACTGATCAAGCTGTATCCCGAACGCAAGCGGCAAGCTGGCTTCGCCTTTGCCGCCGATTCCCCCTGGCAGCAGGAATTCGAAGACAATTTCCCTTACCCCGAAACCGATGATCAGCTGCGCTGCATCGCCGACATCAAGCACGATATGGAAGCGCCCACGCCTATGGATCGCCTGCTCTGTGGCGATGTAGGCTTTGGAAAGACTGAAGTGGCACTACGTGCGGTAATGAAAGCCGTCATGGATAGCAAGCAGGTGGCCATTTTGGTGCCCACCACGGTGCTGGCGCAGCAGCATTATCAGACCGCTGTGGCCCGATTCCGGGGCTTCCCTGTCAATATCGATGTGCTTAGCCGCTTCCGTACCCCGGCTCAGCAAACTAGAACTCTGCAGAACTTGCGGGCAGGCACTGTGGATCTGATCATCGGTACCCATAAGCTGCTGCAAAAATCGGTGCAGTTTAAGGATCTGGGCTTGCTGATCGTAGACGAGGAGCAGCGCTTTGGCGTCAGCCACAAGGAACGTCTGAAAGAGATCTCCAAGGGTGTGGATGTGCTGACTCTGTCGGCAACCCCCATCCCCCGCACACTGAACATGGCGCTTTCCGGTATCCGGGATATGTCCACAATTGAAGAGCCCCCGGCAGACCGCTACCCGGTGCAGACCTATGTGATCGAGCACAGCAACGCCATTATCGATGACGCCATCCGCAGAGAGGTGGAACGAGGCGGTCAGGTATACTATCTGCACAACCGTGTGGAGACCATCGATCAGTGTGCCAGCGGGCTGAAGAGGCGCATCCCTGGATTGAATGTTGCTGTTGCACACGGCAAAATGGGTGAAGAAGCGCTGGGTGATGTGATCCACGCAATGGCTGACGGTGAAATTCAGGTTTTGGTATGCACTACCATTATCGAAACAGGTCTGGATATTGCCAATGCCAACACACTAATCATCGAAAACGCAGACCGTTT
>JAZUAW010000009.1:0-2599 GCA_045638225.1 Faecousia sp.
TTGCTGTGACCAACGGCAAGGAGCTGACCAACGGCGTCCTGCAGATGTACTATAAGATGCAGGTTGTCGATTTCCTCAATAGCAACAGCAGCTATTTGTCCTATCTGAAGCTGGATCTGGAGAAGCCTCTTTCTGAGCAGCCCTGCTATTATGACGAGACGCTGTCCTGGGAGCAGTATTTCATTGATGTAGCCATCGAGACTTGGCACAATTACCAGTCTGTGTATGCGCTATCTGTAGAGGATGGCTTTGTACCCAGTGAGGATCTGCGCACCAGCTTGGATGAACTGCCGGCTGGCCTGGAGGAAATGGCAGCACAGGAAGAATTTGAATCTGCGGATGAACTCATTAAGGACCGTTTCGGACCGGCTTGCACCGCAGAAGATTATCTGGATTACTGCCGGGTGTACTATGTCAGTGCAGAGTATATCAATGTGACACCTTCCATGGATGAGCTGGAGAACTTCTACACCGCCAATGAGAGCCTGTTTGTGGAAAATGGCATCGATAAGGAAAGCGGCCCGCTGGTAAATGTGCGGCATATTCTGCTGTTCCCCGAGGGCGGTACGCCTGTGGAAGACAGCGATGAAGTGACCTATACCGATGAAGAATGGGCTGCCTGCTATGCCAAGGCAGAAGCACTTCTGAATCAATGGAAAGAAGGGGAAGCCACCGAAGAATCCTTCGCAGCACTGGCCAATACCCACTCGGAAGATGGCGGCTCCAATACCAACGGCGGTCTTTACACCGGTATTAACAAGCAGACCAACTTTGTGCCGGATTTTCTGAATTGGTGTATGGATGAAGGCCGGCAGGTGGGCGATACCGGAATCGTACAGACGGAGTACGGCTACCACATTATGTACTTCGCCTATACCCAGCCCCAGTGGCTGTATTACGCCAACACCTATTTCCTGTCCGACAGAACAAGCCAGATGATCGAAGCGGCCAATGAGAAGTGGCCTATTGAGATCACCTATAAGCAAATTGCGCTGCCGGAACTGGATCTCGATTGATAGAAAAACGATCCCCCAACGGAAATACCGTTGGGGGATCAATTTGTTTTTACAGTCGGGTCACCTGAAGCATTGCCTCATACAGAGCGCAGAACTTCTGGTATTTCTTCTCGAACTTATCGTGGTTGACAGGCTCATAGCGGGTGGTGAAGCGGATGCACTTGTCAGCAGCTTCCTCGAAACCGGCGAACACACCGTCGGTTACAGCGCCGATGATGGCACAGCCAAGACAGGCGGCTTCCTTCTCAGCGGGGATCACAACAGGCAAGCCGGTGATATCGGCCTGGAGCTGACACCAGATGGGGCTCTTGGAGCCGCCGCCGGTGGCGATGATATGACGGATCTGGGTGCCCTTACTGCGGATGTGATCGCAGTTCTTGCGCAGCATGAAGGCTACGCCTTCCATTACGGCACAGGCCATGTCATATACATCATTCTCCTGCCGCAGGCCGAAGAAAGTACCGGAGGCATCTGCGTCAAATTCCGGAGAGTTGGTGCCTACCAGATAAGGCAGGAAGATCAAATCGTTGGGCAGCTGCCGCTGAGAGAGGGTCTCGTTCATCTGATCGTAGGTGATATCGCCCATACAGGTGCGGCGGAACCACTCCAGAGAAACACCGCCGGATTCAGCCACAGGCAGCATGATGTGGGTATCCGGCATAAAGCCGTAGTGCATTGCAATGCCGGAATCCCGGGGCGCCGGCTCTGCGGCCATGGTGGTCAGTGCCATAACAGTACCGGTGGACAAGGTCATACCGCCCAGCTGCACATTGCCGGTGCCGATCATGCCTGTGAAATGATCCAGCGTACCCAGATTTACTCGGGTTGCCGGGGTCAGCTTCATGGTCTCGGCACAGGTGTCTGTCAGACAGCCGACCACGGTGCAGGGCTCTGCCAGCGGGGGCAACTGTGCTTCTGTAATGCTGATGGCATCGAGCATCTTCTGCCAGTACTTCTTTTCGTAAATGTCAAAGTAGAAGGTGAAGGTGGCGATGGACATATCAGCCAGCTTTTTGCCGGTGAGCTTGTAGACGACGAAATCCTTAAGCATCATGTATGTACCGGCTTTTTCAAACACATCGGGTCGGTTGTTTTTTAGCCAGAGGATCTTGGTGGCGGGCCAGGTGGGTAGGACTGCCATCTGTCCGGTCACAGCCTCGATCTCTGTGCTGGTAAACTGCTGAGCCAGGGTCTGGCACTCGCTGACACTGCGCTCATCCATCCAGGAGATGGCGTTCATCAAGGTGCTACCCTCACGATCCACGACCACAAGGGATTCAGCCTGGCCGGTCAGGGTGATCTGTGCCACCTGGGTAGCATCGATCTGATTGCTGACGATCATGGAGCCGATCAGCCTCAAAAGATTTTCAAAGTAGCGGTCGGCGTCAAATTCCACATGGCCGTCTTCCCGGATGTAATCCACCGGATTGCTCTGCCGGTCCACCAGCTGCATGTCCTGGGTGTAGAGGGCGACCTTAATGTTCGTAGAACCAAGATCTACGCCAATATAATACATAATATGACCTCCTGAAGGGTGTTTTTACACATCATAACATAATCTGAGAGTTCTGGCAAGGGACGAG
>JAZUAW010000010.1:0-3934 GCA_045638225.1 Faecousia sp.
TTTTTGAATAATTTGCTCTAGCAAATATACTCAAGAATTTTCGTTGGCTGTTATAATTTCGATTTTACATCGCTTAAACAATCCATTAAATTGTCCAAGGTGTTAATTTGGTTTCGTGTTATTCAATTTACAAGGTACATCTGCTCGCCGCAGCGAACTTTGACATTCTAGCACATCGTTTCTAATTTGTCAAGTGTTTTTTCACAATTTTTCAAATTATTTTTTGTGCTATTTGCTGTACTCCCGGGCGAGCCCGTTCATCGCACAGCCTGCACATGATAACACGCCATATCGCATTTGTCAAGCACTATTTTTCATTTTTTGCAATTATTTTTTGCAGATATTTGCGGTGATATCCGCCAGCGCATCAGCCGCATCCATACTGCCATATTCGGTGGAGGCCAGGTCCCCCAGGCTAAGCATACCGCAGAGTTTTCCATTCTCCACCACCGGCAGGCGTCTGACCTGTTCTCTGCCCATCAGATGGGCAGCCGCGCCCACATCCATATCAGGACCCGCCGTGATCACTCTGCCGGTCATCACATCCCGCACCTTCACTTCCCCGGCTTGCCGCCCGGCCGCCATACACCGAGTCACCAGATCCCGGTCGGTCACCACGCCGCAGAGCCGACCATCCTCCCCGCAAACCGGCAGCGCGCCTATATTATAATGTGTAAAGGCACGGGCCGCCACTTCCACAGGCTCCATAGCCCCAATGCGAACCACCTGTGTGGTCATAATGTCACGAACTTTCAAACATACCCCTCCGGTTTCAGATTTTCGTTTATCGTACGCTTTCGATAGAGCCTTAGGGAATGCTGTCCCCTGCGTTCCTTACAGGCACGAATATCAGAACGATAAATCCCAATTTGTACTACAGGCAGAGTATAACCTTACTGTTCGGAAAATATACAAAAATACCGCACCGAAACGGTGCGGTATTTTGCTTACAGGTAATAGCCCGCAGCCAGCAGACGATTGAGGGCCGTATTGGCCTCCTCATCGGTAAAGAGTGCGGTGAAGCGTTTATCTACCACCAGCGCCTCCAGGCTCAGTTCCAGGTGGCGCTTATCCGCCAAGATACCGAAACCGTCACTTTCCCGATTTCCGGACAGCCAGCGGTGGGCTGTTTTCATAGCCTCCGTCGGGTCTACCGGTCGCATTCTCACGCCAAAATGAGTGGCCTTCTCACGGTTCGCCAGCCACACGGCTACAAATTTTTCTTCCATAGTCCCTCCTTAATCAAACAGATCCTTCAGCGTATCGAAGAACTTCTTACGCTTGGGGGTGGACTTATTATCCATGGTCTCATCCAGCTTTTGCAGCAGCTCCCGCTGCTCCTTGGTCAACTTGGTAGGTGTCTCCACCACCACAGTGAAGCGATGACGGCCACGACGGCGGGGGTTGCCCACATCCGGAATGCCTTTATCATGGATTACAAACTCCTTGCCGGTCTGAGTTCCCTCAGGAACATCATACTTGACCCAGCCATCCAGTGTAGGTACCTGAATTTCCGCGCCCAGCGCCGCCTGCGTAAACGAAATGGGTACTTCGCAATAAACATCCATGCCGTTTCGTTGGAAAATCGCATGGCGCTTGATGTATATTTCTACCAACACATCACCGTTGGGGCCTCCATTGACACCCACGCAGCCCTCGCCCCGGACACGAACAGACTGACCGGCATCCACACCGGCAGGCACTTTGACCCGGATCTTCTGATTGCGACGAACCTTGCCCTTGCCACGACAGGTATTACAGGGTGTTTTGATCACCTTACCCTGACCGCCACACTGGGGACAGGTGGAGGTAGAAGGAATCTGCATGCCCATGATATTTTGCACTGTTCTGACCTGGCCAGTACCGCGGCAATAGCCGCAGGTCTCCACCGCGCCATCAGCAGAGCCGGAGCCGTTGCAGCTGGCGCAATTCTCAATACGCTGCACGGTCACATCCTTCTCACAGCCGAAAGCGGCCTCCTCAAAGGTCAGGTCCAGCCGGGCGCCCACATGCTCACCTCTGCGGGGCGCGTTGCGGCTCTGGCCGCGGCTGCCACCGCCAAAGAAGGAGCCGAAAATATCTCCCAGATCCCCAAATCCACCAAAACCGCCGCCAAAGCCGCCAAAGGGATCGCCGCCCTGACCGGCACCGTAATTGGGATCCACGCCGGCAAAGCCGAACTGATCGTAACGAGAGCGCTTATCGTCATTGCTCAGCACCTCGTAGGCCTCGCCCAGCTCCTTGAACTTCTCCTCCGCTTCCTTGTCACCGGGATTGCGGTCGGGATGGTATTTCATGGCGCTTTTCCGGTAGGCCTTCTTTATTTCCTCGGCGCTGGCGGTTTTCTCAACGCCCAGCACCTCATAATAATCTCGTTTATTTTCTGCCATTTTCTTACCTCAATTTCTCCGGCAGAGGGCGATGCTTGGCGGTATACTCCGCCACATCCACACGCACCACCGCCACCATGCTCACCAGCCGGTCATTAAATTCAAAATCCTTACCGGTCTGGGTTTTCATCAGAATGGACATGGCCCGCTTTTTCTCCTCCACATCCTCGACGATGTGAGCCACACCCCGGCCCATGATGGAGGAATAGACCATACCGTACTGGCAAGGCAGCTGCCCCTCAAAGGGTACAAGGTCGCAATCCAGCTCGAAAAACACCTTGGGATTGGCCCGCAGCAGATCCAGCTTCTTACCCCGCTGGGCGCTATGCAGATAGATGACCAGCTTGCCGTCTTCCATGGTATAACCGTAATTGAGCGCCACCACATAGGGCTCATCATTGGCACACAGGCCCAGATGCAGCACTTTGGCAGTATCTAAGATGCGGCGGATCTGTTGTTCATCGGTGATCTGTCTTTCTCTTTTTGTCATTCCCTGCATGGATAGCACCTCACAGTTAATATTTACAAAATCTCAAAAGGGGGCGGCAGAAGCCGCCCCTTTTTATGGGTTTTCTTAGTCGACGGTCTCGTAGTCGGCATCCACCACGCCGTCGTCGGCGGGTGCGCCCTGACCCTGGGGATTTGCCTGCTGATACAGCTTCTCAGCCACAGGGTAGAAAGCCTTCTGTGCTTCCTCGATGGCGGTCTTGATAGCAGCTACATCGGTGCCCTTGTTGGCTTCCTTCAGATTCTCAATAGCGGTCAGGATGGGAGCCTTTTCAGCTTCGCTGACCTTGTCGCCCAGCTCGCCCAGAGTCTTTTCCATCTGATAGACAGTGTGCCCAGCGTTGTTGTGGGTGTCCACTTCCTCACGGCGAGCCCTATCCTGGGCGGCATACTGCTCAGCCTCGCGGACAGCCTTATCGATGTCATCCTGGCTCAGATTGGTGGAAGCGGTAATGGAGATGTTGGCCTCCTTGCCGGTGCCCAGGTCCTTAGCGGAAACCTTTACGATGCCGTTGGCATCGATATCGAAGGTAACTTCGATCTGGGGCACGCCACGGGGAGCGGGAGCGATGCCGCCCAGCTGGAAGCGACCCAGAGTCTTATTGTAAGCAGCCATCTCACGCTCGCCCTGCAGCACATGGACCTCAACGGAGGTCTGGCCGTCAGCAGCGGTGGAGAAGATCTGGCTCTTGCGGGTGGGGATGGTGGTGTTGCGGTCGATCAGACGGGTGAACACGCCGCCCATGGTCTCGATGCCCAGGGACAGGGGAGTGACGTCCAGCAGGACCACATCCTTGACGTCGCCGGTCAGCACGCCGCCCTGGATGGCAGCGCCAACAGCAACGCACTCGTCGGGGTTGATACCCTTGAAGCCTTCCTTGCCGGTCAGGTTCTTAACAGCTTCCTGCACAGCGGGGATACGGGTAGAGCCGCCAACCAGCAGCACCTTATCCAGATCGCTGGCCTTCAGACCTGCATCGGACATAGCCTGGCGAACGGGCTTCAGGGTGCGCTCCACCAGGTCTGCGGTCAGCTCA
>JAZUAW010000011.1:0-2370 GCA_045638225.1 Faecousia sp.
AGGCTTCATGGCGGCCAGCTTCTCCAGTGTGGTTGCGCGGGGATGCTCGTCGGTATCGAAATCGCCCACGGGGACGATCTGCTCCTTGAACTTGCCCTCATCGATGGCCTTGCGGGCACGGAGCTGACTGCCCAAAGCGAACTCGTCCTGAATCTCACGCTCGATGCCGTACATCTCGGCCACATTCTCCGCAGTAATGCCCATGGGCAGAACACCGAAGATCTCCTCGGGAGAGTTGCCGGCGGTGCCTTCCAGAATGTTGTCCATGAGGGTGACATTCTGGGTACCCAGACCGCCGCGGGCGTTGCGGAGATAGTAACAGGACTTGGTCATGTTCTCCGCACCGCCGGCCAGAATCACATCCGCGTCACCGCAGGCGATGATCTGGGCCGCGTCAAAGATGGACTGGGAGCCGGAAGAGCAGGCACGCTGCAGGGTATAGCCGGGAACATTGTCCGGCAGGCCCGCCTCCAGCCAGCCGAAACGGGCCAGGTTCATGGGGTATGTATTCATCTTCACATGGCCGAAAATCACTTCGTCCACATCTTCCGCACTGATCTTGGAACGGTTCAGCACTTCCTTCATGACGATGGCGGCCAGCTCCTGCTCATCATACTCGCTGAGCGCGCCATTCATCTTACCCACCGCAGTGCGTACGCAATCGGTGACAACAACATCTCTCATTTCTCCGAATCCTCCTATTACAAAAAATGAATAATCTATATATGATTCAATAGTTCCTCTTTCAGCACTATAACATTGACAACATAAAAAAGATAACGTATAATAGCTTAAAATATCACAAGTAAAAACTTATCATTCAGTTTTGAGGTATATACAATGATTACACTTCTTCAATTAGAGTATTTTCAGAAATTAGCTGAAGAAGAGCACATGACAAAAACAGCCCAGGAGCTTCATATAACTCAAACTGCGTTAAGCTATATGATTATCAATTTAGAAAAGGAACTGGGGGTTCAGTTGTTTGACCGCTCTAAACGCAAGATTCAGCTGAATGATGCTGGTCGCGTCTATCTTAAATATGTCAATGATATTTTTACGGCACTCAAAAACGGCCAAGCCGCTTTACAAGATATCTATTCACGGCAAGAGAGTTCCATCCGATTGTCCACAGGCACTTCGTCTGTATGGTCCGCTTTATGTCACGACTTTTGTAAGGTCTATCCTCAATATTCTTTGAAGCAATCCAATCACACCATTCCGCAAATGGAACGAGCTCTCGTTGATATGTCTGTAGACTTCGTGCTGGCAGGAGAAAATGACTTAACCACCGATGGGATGGAGAAGACCTGCTTTAAAACAGATGATATTTACCTGTGTGTCCCAGAAACCCACCCATTGGCAAGCCACGAAGTGGTCTATATGGATGAGCTGAAGAACGAAAACTTCATCAGTCTCAACAAAACCGCACCATGGAATATTTACTGTAACTGGCTCTTCCAACAAGCCGGCTACGTTCCCCATGTGGCACTGGAATGCGACTATACCCTCCGCGCTTCACTGATCGCATCCAACTTCGGTGTGGCGCTGACCTCCGCCTCCGCGCGGGAAGTGGACCTGCTGAAGCCCAACCGGTACATCCGGGTGGCGGACAAATACGCCATCCGAAAAATGTGTCTCTTCCACAACCCCCAACAGTACATGACCCGGGCGGCACAGGACTTTCTGGATTTCTGTATCCGCTATTACGAAACCGACCAAAACAAAACGGTATGAGAAGAAGGGAGCGACTTCGCCCCCTTCTTTTTTATGCCTTACTTGCCGCCGTTGACCAGAATCCACTGACCATTGAGATAGGAAGCGCGCTCGCTGGCCACGAAGGCGATCACTTCGCCGATCTCCTCGGGCTTGCCAAGACGCTTCATGGGGTTGGACTCGACCATGGCGTTATAGACCTTCTCGGGCACCGCATCGTACATAGCGGTCTTGGTAGCGCCGGGAGCCACACAGTTGACGGTGATGCCCTTTGCGGCCACTTCCTTGGCCAGAGAGTTGGTGAAACCCTCCATGGCAGCCTTGGTGGCGGCATAGTTGGTCTGGCCAACGATACCACGGACGGAAGCAGAGCTGATGTTGATGATGCGTCCGTAGCCGCGATCACGCATCTGGTTGATGAGGTAGTGGCACCAGTAGAAGGTGCCGTTAAGGTTGGTGTTGATGACCTGCGTCCACTGGTCGATGGACATCTTGTGGAACATACCGTCCCGGGTGATGCCGGCATTGTTCACCAGAATGTCCACGCGGCCGAAGGGCTCCAGGATCTGCTGGGCAGCGGCTTCCACCTGATCGGCCTTGGAGATGTCGCACTTGACGGCGATGGCCTTCTCGCCCAGGCTCTCCGCCACACGG
>JAZUAW010000012.1:0-1713 GCA_045638225.1 Faecousia sp.
AGGAATAGGTAACCTTTCGGCAAGTCTAACCAGCTACCTCATCGTAGGTTATCTCCCGCATTCCACATCCGACCCGCTTCGCGGGCCACCTTCTCCCCGGGAGAAGGTATGCGCCTTCGGCGCAGTAAACAACAATTTATCATTCTAAAAAGACGTGGGCAGCCGATTGGCTGCCCACTTAATTTGCTATTATTCGGTGGGCTGGTTGGCTGCCTCGATGATCTTGACGAACTTCTCGGGCACCAGGGAAGCGCCGCCGATCAGACCGCCGTCGATGTCGGGCTGCGCCAACAGCTCGTAGGCGTTCTTCTCGTTCATGGAGCCGCCGTACAGGATGGAGATAGCGCGGGCATGCTTGGAAGAGTACAGCTTGTGCACCACGGTGCGGATGTGCTCACAGACTTCCTCAGCCTGCTCGGGGCTAGCGGTACGGCCGGTGCCGATGGCCCAGATGGGCTCGTAGGCGATGACCACCTTGCGGATCTTCTCCTCGGGCACGCCAGCCAGACCCAGCTTGATCTGCATAGCGATCCACTCTTCGGTGATGCCGGCTTCGCGCTGCTCCAGGCTCTCGCCGCAGCACATGATGGGGGTCAGGCCAGCATTCAGAGCGGCCAGAACCTTGGCATTGACATCAGCGTCGGTCTCGCCCATGGCGCGGCGTTCGCTGTGGCCGATGATGACGTACTTGCAGCCGGCGTCGGTCAGCATGTTGCAGGCGATCTCGCCGGTGTAAGCGCCGGAGGCGTTGGCATTGCAGTTCTCAGCACCGATGCCCACCCGGGTCTCACGCATAGCGCGGACAGCGGTGGGGATGCAAACGGCAGGCACGCACAGTGCCACATCGCACCAGCGGCCCTTGGGCAGCATGCCCTTGAAAGCGGTCATAAACTCCTTGGTCTCGGAGGGGGTCTTGTTCATTTTCCAGTTACCGGCAATGACGGTCTTGCGATATTTGCGGTTCATAGTCTTGCTCCTTATTTTATATGTACATCGAATGCGATGTTAAATTTCAAATTTAGCGCCGAAGGCGCATACCTTCCCCCGGGGGGAAGGTGGCTCAAAATATGCCCCCAAAGGCATATTTTGAGTCGGAAGAGGAATGCGGGAGGAAATGTTATGCGCTTGAAGTAGTAACAGACTTATGAAAATATAACGCATTAGAAAGTCTGATGCCTGTACCGCACATTAGGTTGTCGCCCGAATTCCTCTTCAGCCATAAAAATCCGTTCCGTATTTTTATGACAGCTTCTCCCCGGGAGAAGCTATATTGCGCCCTTGCGGGCGCTGTCGGCCCACAAGGGGCCGACAGTATTGTGCTAATTACTTATCCTGCAGACAAGCAATACCAGGGAGCTCCAGACCTTCCAGGAACTCCAGGGAAGCGCCGCCACCGGTGGAGATGTGGGTGATCTGGTTTGCAAAGCCCAGCTGTTCGCAGGCAGCAGCGGAGTCGCCGCCACCGACGATGGTAATGGCCTCGGAATCTGCCAGAGCCTGAGCAACAGCAATGGTGCCCTTGGCCAGAGTGGGGTTCTCAAACACGCCCATGGGGCCGTTCCAAACCACGGTCTTGGCATTCTTGGCAGCCTCAGCAAACAGCACGCGGGTCTTTTCGCCAATGTCCAGACCCATCATGTCAGCGGGGATGGCGTTGGAGTCGACGGTCTTTACTTCGATCTCGCCGTCGATGGGGTTGGGGAAGGAAGCAGC
>JAZUAW010000013.1:0-15008 GCA_045638225.1 Faecousia sp.
TGGATCCTGTCGGAGGAGACTTCCGGGGAGGAGATCCGCAGGATCAGCCGGGGACTGACATCGGAGATGGTTGCGGCGGTTTGCAAGCTTATGAGCAATCTGGATCTTATCTATGCCGCCGCGAAAATGCCGGTAACAGCCCATTGCAATACGACCATCGGCCTGCCGGGGACATTATCCTGCCGCCTGCAGCCCAATCATACCACCGATGATCCCGACGGCATTACCGCATCCGTTTTGGAGGGGCTCAGCTTCGGTGCCGGTGATGCGGTGATTGGTTTGAATCCTGTCACCGACTCCCCAGAGCAGGTAGGCAAAGTGCTGCGACGTTTTCAGGAGATCAAGGAGCACTGGGCCATTCCTACCCAGATTTGCGTGCTAGCCCATGTGACGGCCCAGATGAAAGCGGTGCGGCAGGGCGCACCCTGCGATCTGATCTTCCAATCCATCGCAGGCAGCCAAAAGGGCAACGAAGCCTTCGGCTTTTCCGCTGCCACGCTGGAGGAAGCCAGGCAGCTTCTGCTGAAAGAAGGCACCGCTCAAGGCCCAAATGTCATGTATTTTGAAACCGGACAGGGCTCTGAGCTCAGCTCCAACGCCCATCACGACACCGACCAGGTAACCATGGAGGCCCGTTGTTACGGCTTTGCCAAGCGCTTCCAGCCCTTCCTGGTGAACACCGTGGTTGGATTCATTGGACCAGAGTATCTCTACGATGCCAAGCAGGTCACCCGTGCCGGTCTGGAGGACCATTTCATGGGTAAGCTGACCGGCATCTCCATGGGTTGCGATTGCTGTTACACCAACCACATGAAGGCGGATCAGAACGATATCGAAAATCTGGCCGCCCTGTTGACCATGGCCGGTTGCAACTATTTCATGGGCATCCCCCATGGTGACGACATCATGCTCAACTACCAAACCACCGGTTTCCGGGAAACCGCTGCCCTGCGAGAGATCAGCGGCAAGACTGCCATCCCCGAATTCCAAAGATGGCTGGAGAAGATGGGTTTTGTGGAAAACGGCAAGCTGACCAAAAAAGCCGGCGACGGCTCCAGTCTGTTATTTTGATCGGGAGGAACTATGAACAAGCAAGAACTCACCGCCCTGGTTGCGGAGATCTTAGGGCAGATGGAGCCGCCGGTGAAAGCCGCCGACTATCGCCCAACCGCCCCGGAACCGGAAAAGAAGACTACGCCCCATCATGCCGGGGATTTCGTGCCGGACATTACCGCCCTGGATCTGCGGCAGCTGTATTTAACGGAAGATCCAGCCGATAAGGCCCGTTTTGCCAAGATGAAAGCCAAGACCCCGGCACGTCTGGGCAGCGGTAAGGCCGGTGCCCGCTACAAAACCCTGACCATGCTCCGCTTCCGGGCAGACCATGCAGCGGCCCAGGACTCCGTATTCTCCGAAGTGGATACGGAGTTTGCCAAAAAATACGATCTGCTGCCCACCAAGACCCGCTGCGACAGCAAGGATGAATACTTGACCCGGCCTGACCTGGGCCGCTGCTTTGATGAGCACAACGCAAAGGCCATCAAAGGCGTGATCGACACACCGCCCAAGGTGCAGATCGTCATCGGTGATGGTCTTTCCTCCGCTGCCTGTGAAGCCAATGCCATGGATTGCCTGTATGCCTTAAAAGATGGTCTCAAAGCCCGGGGCATCCCCACAGGTAAGGATATTTTTGTCCGCTACTGCCGGGTAGGTGCAGGCGACGCCATCGGCGACATCACCGGCTGTGAGCTGGTGTGCGTTCTTGTAGGCGAGCGACCTGGCCTGGTGACGGACAAGAGTATGTCCATTTATATCACCTACAAGCCCCATACCGGCGTATCGGAATCCAGCCGTACCGTCATCTCCAACATCCACGCCCAAGGCACACCGGCTGTAGAAGCCGGCGCCTATGCCGCGGAACTGATCGAAACCATTTTACAACGGAAGGTCTCCGGCGTTGGTCTGCATCTGGAGGCGGCACAATGATCCCGGTGAAGATTCTGGCGCTGCATTATATCCCCAATGCCGCCCCGGCTTTGTGTGACAGTTTGGGTGTACCACGCAGCAGCCCTTCTCTGGGGCTCATCACTACCGACAGCGACGACGCCACCTATATCGCGCTGGACGAAGCCACCAAGTCAGCTGATGTTTCCGTCAGCTATGGCCGCAGCTTCTATGCCGGGGCGGCCAACGCCTCTACCCCCTACGCTGGGGAGGTCATTGGCATTCTTAGCGCCGCCACCCCAGGGGCGATGCGCAGCGGTATGGCTGCAGTCCAATCAGCACTGGAGCGCATCGGATTTGAAGAAACAGGCGGTGTGCCGTATCTGGCCCACACCGTCAGCAGCTGCGGCAGCTTTCTGGCTGCGGAGGCCGGGGTGCGGCAAGGCTCGGCGCTTGCCTATCTGATCGCCCCACCTCTGGAGGCCATGGTGGGTCTGGATGCGGCGTTGAAGGCCGCCGATGTGCGATTGTGCAAGTTCTATGCGCCCCCCACCGAAACCAATTTCGGCGGCGGCTTGCTGACAGGCAGTCGCTCTGCCTGTGAAGCCGCCTGCGATGCCTTCACCGCCGCTGTGCACAAGGTGGCAATAAAACCGATAGAACAGTAAATTGTTGTTTAGCGCACTAAAAGAAGTGTCATTGCGAACCAGTGACCAATGTCACTGGTTCGCAATCCCCTAAGGTTTCCGGGCACTTTTCGTACGTTGCCTGTCTAACCGGGGGATTCCCACGCCACTGCGCCCGCAGGCGCGTTTCGAGCGCAACCGCCGCAAAGCGGCGGCTCTTAGCGCGAGATGTGGCGCACTGGCTCGGAATGACAGAAAATGAGTAAACAACAATTTAGCTTACAAAGGAGGAAACCATGGATCAGCAAACTTTGACCCAGCTAACCGATGCAGTACTGGGTCGTCTTTTTATCGAACTGGAGGCCTCCGGCCGTCATGTGCATATCACCCGGGAGCAAGCACAAACCCTGTTTGGACATGATCTGACGCCGGATCGTCCCTTATCCCAGCCGGGGCAGTATCTGGCCAAAGAGCGGGTGACTCTGCAAGGTCCCAAAGGCAAATTCTACCATGTGGCGGTATTGGGCCCCGCCCGCAGCGAAGCGCAGGTGGAGATTTCTCTCAGCGATGGCCGAGTGCTGGGCATTACGCCTCCCATTCGCCAATCAGGCAATGTGGAAAATTCCCCCGGTGCTGTATTGATCGGCGAAGCCGGCAGCGTTTCTCTGCAGCAGGGTGTCATCGCCGCCCAGCGGCATCTGCATCTGACACCGGACAGCGCCGCTCGATTTGGTGTCAAGGACAAGCAGCATGTGCGCCTACAGACCTTTACCTCCCGCCCCCTTATTTTTGATGATGTGGTGGTACGGATCAGCTCCGCTTTTGCCGATCGGGCCCATCTGGACTTTGACGAGGCCAACGCCTGCGGTATGGAAACGGGCGACCTGGGGAGAATTCTGTCATGATGCGGGCGCTGCTGATTGGCGATGCACCGGAGGGGCTTCCCTTTTCCTATGTGCAAGACGGGCCATATGAGGCGGTAGTGATTGGTTCGCTCAGGTTAAGTCAACTGCTGCATTTTCACGAGGAGGCTGTACTTGTGGCCTTAGCAGAGGGAAAACCGGTGCATTTATACACGCCGGGACTGCCGCAAGTGCCAAAAAACCGAGCCTTGGCCGCTTCCCTTGCCACCGCCCAGCGTGAACTGAAGAACTGGGGCGTGCTGTTCACCGACGGCAGCAGGCGGCATCTGGTGACCGCAGAAGAGGCCGCAGAAATGCGGCGCAAAGGTCAATCCCCCGCCCCCGGCGCTGTGCTAACCCCGCTGGCAAAGGAAATTCTGGAACGATAAATTGGAGGAATATTTTGAAAATCGGAACTGTGACCGGGTCGGTATGGGCCACCCGGAAGGCTTCTTGCCTATCCGGGCACACCTTTTTGGTAGTCTACACCGGCACGGAAGATTTGGTGGCTGCTGATCAAGTAGGCGCCGGCCCCGGCGACCGGGTGCTGCTGGTCACCGGCACCAGCGCCGCCCGCTACTGCATGGATGCCCCGGTGGATGCGGTGGTGGTGGCCATTTTGGATCGTGAGGAAAAACATGGCAATTTATGACATTATCATTTGGATCTTAGGAATTTTTGCGGTATTAGGCGCTCTTGACCGGATTCTGGGCAACCGTTTCGGTCTGGGAAAACCCTTCGAAGAAGGTGTCTTGGCTATGGGCTCACTGGCACTGGCCATGCTGGGTATTATCTCCCTTGCGCCGGTGCTGGCAAATGTGCTACAGCCTGTGGTGGTTCCTGTATATAAGTTTCTGGGTGCAGACCCTGCCATGTTTGCCGGTACCATCTTAGCCTGCGATATGGGCGGTGGCCCACTGGCTACTGAGATGACCACCGACGCTCAGGCTGCAGGCCTCAGCGGCGTAATCACCGGCTCCATGCTGGGCGCCACCATCGTATTTACTATTCCTGTGGCGCTGAGCATTCTGGGCCCCGAGGACCGTGGCCCCTTGGCAAAGGGAATCCTGTGCGGCATCGTAACCATTCCCCTTGGCGTTCTGACCGGCGGTCTGATCGCCGGCTATCCCGTGGGTATGGTGCTGCGCAATTTGATTCCCATCGTGCTGATCGCCCTGCTGATCGTCCTGGGCCTCTGGCGAGCGGAAAATGCTATGATCAAGGGTTTCGCAATATTCGGCAAAGCCATCACCGCTTTGATCACGGCAGGTCTCGCCTGCGCCATTGTGCAAACTTTGACCGGCATCACCATTTTGCCGGGGCTTGCTCCCATTGAGGAAGGTTTTCACACCGTCGGCAGCATCGCCATCGTGCTGGCAGGGGCATTTCCACTGGTGCATGCCATTACCAAGCTGCTGCGCACACCTCTGATGAAAGCCGGACAGTTGCTTGGCATCAACGACACCGCAGCCGCTGGCCTGATTGCCAGTCTTGCCAACTCCATTGCCACCTTCGGCATGGTAGGCGACATGGATCCACGGGGCAAGGTCGTCAACATCGCCTTTGCAGTGTCGGCAGCCTTTGTGCTTGGCGACCATCTGGGCTTTGCCGCCGGGTTTGCGCCAGAACTGCTACCAGCCATGATCGTAGGCAAACTGGTGGGCGGTGTCAGTGCCGTTGCCGTAGCGCTGCTGCTGACCAGGAAGAAAAATGGTTGAAAATGGAACGATCTGTGGTATAATAGCCGCAGATCGTTCCAATTTTTTTGCACAGGAGAAAAATATGATCCCTTTTGAAAAGATTGACCCGGCACGGCGGGCAGAATACAATGCCCTGCTGCTGAAAAATAACAAGGGCTGCGAATACAGCTTCACCAACATTTGCCTTTGGGGTCGCCAGCGGGCTGCCTTTGTGGAGGATTTTCTGGTGCTGTTTTCCCAGTTCGATCGCCGTGCGGTGTACCCCTACCCGGTAGGCCAGGGCGATGTGCGCCCGGTGCTGGATGCCATCATCCACGATGCCAAGGCTCGGGGTATCCCCTGCTGCATTACGGGACTCAGCAAGGAGAATGTAGAAACGCTGGAACGGATGTACCCCGATAAATGGCGCATCCAATGCGACCGCAGCGGTTTTGACTACGTATATGATATCGACGATCTGGCAGATCTGAAGGGGCGCAAGTTCCAGAAAAAGCGGAATCATTTAAACCGTTTCCGCACCCTTTATCCCAACTGGCGTACCGAGACCCTGACCCCTGCCAATATGGACGCCGTGCGGGAAATGGCCGCCGATTGGTATCGCGCGCGTTTGGAAAATGATCCGCTGGCTGACTTCCATCTGGAACAGCGGGCTCTGCGACGGGCACTGGACCGGTATGACATGCTGGGTCTGGAGGGCTTGGTGCTCTATGACGGCGACCGGGTCATCGCCTTCACCATTGCCTCCCAATTGTCAGAGGACACCATGGATGTCCATTTTGAGAAAGCCCGCGAGGATGTGGACGGCGCATATCCCGCCATCAACCAGGCCTTTGCCCAGCACCTGCGGGAGAAATACCTGCACATCCGCTACTTGGACCGAGAGGAAGATATGGGCATCGACGGTCTGCGTAAGGCCAAACTCAGCTACTGCCCCCATCATCTGACAGAAAAATACTGGGCCCGCCTGTGGGAGGAAAGCGATGAACTTTGATCATCCCACCCCGACAATGATCCCCCAGCTACGGCAGCTTTGGAAGGAAGCTTTCGGCGACACCGACAACTTCCTGGATCAGTTTTACGGCAAGGCCTTCTCCCCCGACCGCTGCCTGTGCGCTACGACAGACGGCGAAGTGGCGGCCATGGCCTACTGGTTCCATTGCGAAGAATACGCTTATATTTATGCCGTTGCCACCGCCAAACAATATCGCGGGCAAGGCATTAGCCACGCCCTCATGGGCCGCATCCACGAAATTTTGACCGACCGCGGCTATGCTGGCTGCCTTTTGGTGCCCGGCGAGGAAAGCCTGCGGCAGTTCTACCGTGGGATGGGCTATGAAAATTGTGGCGGCGTAGAAGAATTTGACGCAGAGGCTGGCGAGGCGATCCCGCTGCGGAAATTGGATGTGCAAGAATATGCCGCGTTGCGTAGGAAATATCTTCCTAAAGGCGGTGTCACGCAGGCAGGTGTGAATTTGGATTTCCTTTCCTGTTGGGCCAGCTTTTACGAAGGGGAAAATATCCTGATAGCGGCTGTTTGGGAGGATGGAAAACTTCTGGTACTGGAGCTTTTGGGTGATCGCAACGCTGCCTCCGGTATTACCGCCGCAATGGGGGCGCAAATTGCCAGCTTCCGCACCCCGGGAGATACCCCCTTTGCCATGCACCGGCCCCTCAATGCCAATAAACCGCCTAAATACTTTGGCTTTTGCTTTTGAGTCCCTTGACGGGAAGACAAAACCGTGTTAGAATAGGGCCACTTGCCGCTATGATGAAATAGGTAGACATCGCGGACTTAAAATCCGCTGAGGGCGACCTCGTACCGGTTCGAGTCCGGTTAGCGGCACCAAAAAAGGACACTCCTTATGGAGTGTCCTTTTTTGGTATCGTTACCGGGTCGAACATCTTTAATGCAACAGTCCGGTGGACTGTTGCTTGCCGCCGGCTAGACGGCGGCAACACCTTGATTAAATCGAGTCCGGTTAGCGGCACAGCCGCCCCCATCATCGGAGGCGGCTGCTATCTGTTCGATAAATTGGAATTTGCGGTTAATTATTTTCCTCGTTATTCATCATAGATAATTATCAAATCATCATAAGCAAATCTAATACGCTCATCATTTATAAACGTTACTGTTCCAACAGAATCATCGTCCGAAAACTTGATTTTGATATTGGTTTCATCGAGCTTCGTCCAAGCGAATGCTTTTCGGTTTCCTTTGAATTCATACTCTCCCGTATAATCATCATTGAAAATCATAAGAGAATAGTAAGTAGGGGTTACAAGCAAACCGTTTTCCTCTTTGTCATACATAATTACTTCTTTTCCATCAATGATACCCGAATGGAAAAACCAATAGCCTAAAACCAACTCTTCGATAGGATAAGTTATTTCACTGTCTTTTAGGGCGTAGTGAACATCATATTTTATATTGATTTCAGCATTCACGGTGACGTCTTTTCCGTCATATTTTATTGTTTTAGAATCCACCGAGGTTATGAGTATCTCGTTAAATATAATGCCATCAGAAGTATCTTTATCATTTGAGTAAACGAAAATATACTCCTCTGCATAATAGGGAGAATAACATTCTCCAAAAGAACTTGTATCCTTAAAATAGTAGGTGGTAAATGCTCCTGCGAGGGATGTTTTAATATATCCTCGTGTGCCTAAATATTCAAAATTCTGTGCCGCCAAATACTCATAGACGGCTCTTGCATAATCCCGAACTTCCTCGCTGGTTGCTTTGAACTCTATGTAGTTAAAATCCCAAACATCTGCTGATTCGTCAGAGGTACGATAATAATCTCTACCGCTGATTTCAGGTAAATCGGGAACGGCACATTTCTCTAATATTTCATTAGAGAACCATTTGTTTTTCAATGTTGACGAACTACAGGAAGATAATCCCATGACACATATCAATATTAATGATATAGCAATGAGCTTTTTCATAAAGTGTCCTCCTTCGTCAAAATCTAGTTTATCGTTATGCTTTTCGCTAACTAAAACTTCCTTGCATACCCACAGCGGCAACACAGGTCTTCGGTAGCTTTCCGCTGCCGGAAGCCTTCCACCATGGCTTTGGCCCTGTCGGATGCCAAAATATCCGTCAAGTCCTCCTGGAACACATTGCCCAGGGCGATGACACCATCGCTATCCAGGCAGCAGGGTACCACAGTGCCGTCGCTAAGGATGCCGAAGTGATCCTGCATACCATAGCAGTAGAGCCCATTTCCCTGGTGGGGTGCGTTTTGGTCCGGCCAGGCGAAGCGATCGCCCCATTCCAGGAACAGGCCATCCCGGATGCGATAGCCACGGCTGTTCTCCTTCCAGGGTTCGGGGAAAGCCTCGTGCAAAAACTGCAGTACTGTGTCATTTCTGCCGTCGTCGCAGCCCTTGTTCCAAAGCCGCAACGAGATGATGATCCCGTTTTCATTGGCCTTTTTCGCAAAATCCGCAATTTTTTGCAGATAGCACCGATGATCCTCGGAGGCATCCCCCTCAAAGCTGTGGACAGAGATATTGACCTTGTGCAAACCCTTTGTCAAAAGAGCATCGCAGAAACGATCCAGCAGTGTGCCATTGGTGGTGATCATGGGCTTAAAGCCCCCATGGCGGGCCATTTGGATAAACCGAGGAAGCTGGGGATGCACCAGCGGTTCTCCCATCAAGTGATGGTAAATGTACTGTGTCTTACCTGCCAGCTGCTGCAGAATATGGGCATACTCCGCCTCGGTCATCTGCCGGGGTGCCCGGCTGTGGCCGTGGCAAAAGGAACAATTCATATTGCAAATATTGGTGATCTCCACATACACCCGGGAATACATAACCTCCACCTCCCCGTGGTTTCCCATAGTATCCGTATGCCGTCTGTCCATCTGTAAACTCGGGATTTATCGTTCCGTTTTTCGCATAGAGGTGCCCCTTGGGGGTCTTATCAGCGCGATAACCGAAAATTTACTTAGAAAGGCAGGGTGCTCAGCGGATGGCTTCCCGAACAAATCCGCCGGCCCGATCCAGACGGATCTTTGCTTCCTCCACGCCGCAACCGGCCAAGATCATGGTGATCGCGGTTTTGGGATGACCTCCTGCCTGTTCCAGCGCATCTACCGCAACGGCTTCTTCGCAGCCGGTGGCTTCCATAACAATTTTCCGGGCCCGAACCACCAGCTTCTCATTGCAGGGGTCCATATCCACCATTAGATTCTGGTAGACCTTGCCGCAGCTGACCATGGCAGCGGTGGAGATCATATTGAGAATCAGCTTCTGGCAGGTACCTGCCTTCAGCCGTGTAGAACCGGTCACACATTCCGGGCCCGGAGACACTTCGATAGCCAGTTCTGCCGCAGCAGCCATGGGGGAATTGGCATTGCAGACGATGGCCACCGTGCGGCAGCCCATTTCCCGGGCATATGCCAAGCCGCCCAAAACATAGGGCGTCCGTCCGGAAGCCGCGATACCAATCAGGATATCCTGATTATTCAGCCCGATGGCCTGCAGGTCCTTGACACCCTCTTCAGGCTTGTCCTCCGCATCCTCCAAAGGCCGCTCAAAAGCAGTGGCACCGCCGGCCACCAAACCGATTACCGTATCATAAGGCACACCGAAGGTAGGCGGGCACTCCACCGCATCCAGCAAGCCCAAGCGGCCGCTGGTACCGGCACCCATATACACGATGCGGCCACCGACCCGCAGGGCAGCACCCGCCCATTCGGCACATTGGGCAATTTGCGGCAGGCATTGCCGGATCGCAAGGGTGACTTTTTCATCCTCCTGATTCATTACGGTAACGATCTGCAGGGCAGACATAGTGTCCAGTGTCATCGTATTGGGATTACGGCTTTCAGTGGCCATGGAATTCAGATTCAGCGTCACAGCAATACCTCCCGGTTTTGGTTCCGTTTCATTCAGCCTTGTAAACGATCTTGCCATCAACGATGGTGATATAGGCTTCTCCGCCTACGGTCTGCAGGGGGTCTGCTGTCCAGATGACCATATCGGCATCCTTGCCCGGCTCCAGGGAACCCACACGGTCACCGATACCCACCGCATTGGCGGGGTTGATGGTGATGGCCTTCCACGCTTCCTCCATGGGAAGACCAGATTTGGCCGCCAGACCAGCACACATAGGCAGATACTCCAGCGGGATCACGGGAGCATCGGTGATGATGCTGATCTTCACGCCGGCCTCATGGAGTACACCGGGAGTGGTGAAGCTCTTGTGGGCCAGCTCGATCTTGGTCTTGCTGCCCAAAGAAGGACCAACAAAGGCCCACAGGCCTTCCTTAGCCAGTTCATCGGCGATGAGCGCGCCATCCGTACAGTGATCCAAGGTCATATTCAAATCAAATTCCTTGGCGATGCGAATGGCGGTGAAGATATCGTCTGCACGGTGGGCATGGGCCTTCAGAGGCATCTCCTTCTTCAGCACAGGGATCATGGCCTCCAACTTCATATTGAAAGCAGGATTCTTGTCATTCTCCTTGTCCTGTATATAGCGCTTGGTCTTCATCAGCAGTTCCCGCAACAGCGCAGCAGTACCCATGCGGGTCATGGGCGCTTTTTTTCCGGCTTGGCCATAGCAACGCTTGGGATTTTCGCCAAAGGCACACTTCATGGCCACAGCGTCCCGGATGATCATATCATCCACCCGCCTGCCTGCCAGCTTGATGGTGGTAAATGTACCACCCACTACATTGGCACTGCCGGGGCCGGTGCAAGCAGCCGTAACACCGCCACGCAGGGCATTGCCAAAGGACTCATCCAGAGGATTGATGGAGTCGATGGCACGCATCTGAGGTGTCAGAGGATCGATCATTTCATTGTAGTCCATGCCCTCCCAACCGCAGGCTTCATTGTCAAGACCGATGTGGCAGTGGGCATCCACGCAACCGGGAGTCAAGAGTCTTCCCTGTGCGTCGATCACAGTAGCATTTTCGGGGGCGCACAGCATTTGATCAACGGCGACGATCTTGCCGGCATCATCCACAAGAATACAGCCATTGGGGATATCTGCACCGGCCATGGTTTTTATGTAGGCATTTTTGATCAGTAACATAGTGTTCACTCCTTTTCTTTGTCTGATGAAATCATAGCATAGTTTCCACCAAAACACAAGTGTCTTCGGCTCATGTTAACAATTCAGGAATTATCGCTCTGATATAACTTATCGGTCCTACAGGCCGGCAGTGCCGCCATGCGACGCTGTCAGCCTCCCTTGTGCAAAGGAACGATAAACGAAAATTTCAATTAAAAAAGGAGAGGCGATGCCTCTCCTTTTGGGATCAGTAATAAGGAAAATACAGGTCGATATCCACGGGTCGTTTGATGCCCGGCACCTTACCCTCCCCGGTATACTGCCACATCTGCACCTTGTACTCATAGGTCATCGCCTTGGTGTACATGGCCAGCCACAGTTCAATGCCCGCGGCCCGCATTTCCTCCAAGTTATAGACATATTTACCTTGGGATTGGTTGAAATAGACCATGGGTTGATATCCAGCTGCCTTGATCTCCATGCAGAAAGCCATGGCACAGGCATGAATCGTTTTGGGCTTTACACGCCAGGAACGGGCGCTGGGTTCGGTCGGAGTCTCCCAATCAAAAACCACCGGCATATCCAAGGGTCTGCCATCCAGCAGTTCCAGCAGAAATTTCGCTTCCTCAATGGCTTCCTGCACATTGATGGCCTGCGAATACAAATAGACACCTACTTTGATTCCGGCATCCATGGCGCCTTTCAGGTACTCCTCTGCTCTGGGATCTGCCTGCAGCTCTCCCTGCTTGCTCCAACCACGGTAGGCAATGCGGATCATGGCGAATTTCACGCCGGAGGCCGCCACTTTCTCCCAATCAATATCTTCCTGCCACACAGAAACATCAATGCCCAGCCAGTAATCCTCTGCTGTGCAGGTTATGTATCCATTTACCTTTTTGAAGTCTTTTCGTTTCAGCGTATTCAATTCCAGCGCAGGCGGCTTGGGTGCCAGACTGAAACTGGGCTGCATGGTCACGCCGGAGCCAGCAGGCATCTGCTGTCCGGGCATGCTGGGGTTAATCATCTGTGGGATGTCCCCATCGGGCAGACCTACACCAGAGGCATTGGGAACACCTGCTATCGGCCCGCTTCCGGGCAGGTTCATGGCCAGCACTGTGATCCCCAAAGCAACCATCGCCGCAACGCAAAGGATCAGCGCAATCGACTTTTTATGTTTTATCATGGGCATTTTCACGTCCATTCTCTTGTAGCCTTCCAGTTTTTCTCTATTGTACCATATTTTCCCCCAATTGCCAAGGGAAAAAACTCGAATATGGGCGCACGACACCTTTCATTGGATTTTATTCCGGAATTTCGGGGAAATATAGGTTCATATCCACCTTGGTTTTGATACCGGGAACGGTGCCGGCATTGCTGTACTGCCACATTTTCACCTGGTAGCCGTAGCGCAGGGAATCGCTGTACATCGCCAGCCAAAAATCGTATCCTGCCTGTTGAATCGCCAACAGATCAAACTTCCACTTGCCCAGATCCAAATTATAGTAGACCATAGCATCATAGCCTGCCGCCTCGATCTCGGCGCAGAATGCCAATGCGCAGGCGTTGAGTGTCTCCCGCTTCATATTGGCAGTGCGGGCCTCTTCCGAGGACACAGTCTCCCAGTCGAACACCACCGGCATATCCAGCTCTCTGCCATCCAGCAGCTGCAACAGGAAACGAGCTTCCTCAACGGCCTCCTCCACAGTGATGGCCTGTGAAAAGAAATACACGCCCACCTGCAACCCCGCATCGGCAGCGCCCTGCAAATTTTCAAGGCCCCGGGCATCGGCCCGGATCACGCCCTCCGCGCCCCAGCCCCGGTAGGCAAGGCGCACCATGGCAAAGCGAACATCAGTCTGTGCCACCTTTTCCCAATTGATGCTGCCCTGATGCTCGGAAACATCCACACCCAGCCAGCTTTCACCGGCAAGGCAGCTGAGGTATCCATTTTCATCATAGGTAAAGTCATCCACACCGAAGGGGTTTTTTGCCAACGTTGGCTTCGGCGCTTCGGTGGGAGCAGTTGTATCTGTGGATGGCCATGATGCCTCAGGGAAACGGGCCGCGCACTGCTTCATGGTAAGGCTCACCGTTACCAGCAATCCAACTGCCACCAACAGTACGATCACGCCGGCGATCAGATCTGCCGTCTTTCTGTTTTTTCCGCCTTTTGCCATAGCCGTCGCGCCCCCTCCTTTGTTTTTTCGCTATTGTAGCATAGATTTGCCCATTCGCCAAGTGGCAAATTTTTGTTTGACGCGCTGTTTGGAATGGGAATTTGCCGCCCCGTTGGGGTGACAACAGGGAAGCCGCAATACCTTCTCCCCCTTGGGAAGGTATACGCCTTCGGCGCGATAAATCCCAATTGGAAGTATTTGGGAAACGAGCAAAGAGGACGCTGAGGCGTCCTCTTTATTATACATATTCTTCCACAGGGGCAGGCGCTTCTGCCTGCCGTGCAAGGTAAGCTTCCCGCTGTTTCCATGCCTTGAGTCCTTGAGCCATTTCCCAAATAACGGCCGCATGGATAATGATCTCCCACAGGCAACTGATAGGGTTTCCAAACAGCACAACTGCCACCGCCAGCAAGATACCCAGATCCAAGGCAACCAGAATCAATCCTACCTTCAGCCATGTTCTGCTGCCGAAAGAAAGCCACCAGACAACCAGCCAAACCGCCAACAAGATACCAGCCATAAAAAGGCCCGTCGCAGTAAATTCTCCATTGAGAGCTCCTAATTGCAGCCCGTTATCAAACAGTTTTCCCAGCCACACCAGATAATACGGCAGTGCGGCACAGTAACTGATATACAGATCCACATTCCCCAGCAGAAATACCACATTAAGCACTGTAACGATCATGGTCGCCAGCAACATATACCGTGCCAATTTGATCTGCCGATTCCAAAATTCCATACGCCACCCGCCTTTCTTTGTCCTTATTATAACAGAAACAATGTCTGATTGCAACCTATTGACATTTCGCAAATTCCGCTGTATAATGCCACATACAAACCGAATACGACAGTTCGTAACCATCCTGTCGCTAAACAAAACTAGGACTTATGATGGGCGCGTTGCGCTCATTTTTTATTGTTTAGGATGGGCGCACTGCGTCCATTTTTCTTTTTGAGGGGGAAACTTCTATGAACAAAAAAATTCGCAACATGGTGTATGGTGCCATCATCGCTGCCCTGTATGCGGCCCTGACTCATGGGCAGAATCTGCTGCTGCCCGGCTCGGCTTCCATGGCCATCCAATTCCGGGCCAGTGAGGCGCTGTGCATTTTGGCCTTCTTCACCCCCGCTGCCATCCCCGGCCTGGCGGTTGGCTGCCTGCTGTTCAATCTGACCTCAGGCTTAGCACTGCCCCTGGATTTCCTGGTGGGCACTTTGGCTACCCTGCTGGCAGCCTGGGGTATGTGGCTCAGCCGCCACATCACCATCAAGGGTTTTCCCCTGCTGGGTCTGCTGATGCCGGCCATCACCAATGCGGTGCTGGTAGGCTGGGAACTGAGCATCTACATCGGCGGTGCATTCTGGCTGAACGCCCTGTATGTGGCCATCGGCGAAGCCGCCGTGCTGCTGACACTCGGCAGCGCTTTGTACTACGCCCTGAAAAACCGCAACCTGCACACAAAACTCTTTGCTTAATCGATAAATTGCTGTTTATCGTTTCAATCATATGTCATTGCGAGGAGCGAAGCGACGTGGCAATCCCCCGGTTAGAGGCAAAGATGTGTCGAAAAGCACTGCCTAAAGTCTTTGGGGATTGCCACACCAGTGTGCGCACTGGTTCG
>JAZUAW010000014.1:0-1746 GCA_045638225.1 Faecousia sp.
GCGGCTTCCATGTTGGTGGGGATGGTAGCCACGCTGGAGCAAGTGCCAAAGCTGACTGCCGCAGGCTTAAACAGCTTGGCAAACATCACCTTCACCGCGCCCTTGCCGCCGCCGAAGCGGGCATAGATGGGGAAGAACACAAACATATAGGCAAAGCACAGCACATAGTAGATAATCAGGGTGCGGCTGTAGTCGCCGATCAGCTCCGGGCCGTAGGTGGCCACCAGATAGGCAAAGAAGCCGAAGAAGCCGATGGGGGCATAGTAGCTGATGATCTTGACCACCTTCATAATGCAGTTGGTCACATCCGCCAGGAGCTTAGCGGTCATGGTCTCCTTACCGCCAGCCATCTGGATGCCAAAGCCGCACAGCACCGCAAACACGATCAGAGGCAGAATGGCTCTGCGGCTGAGCAGCTCAAAGAAATCAGGCTTGGTGAAGAAGTTGATAACCATTTCTGCCAGACCAAGGGTCTGACCAACCTCACCCTCCACAGCCTGGTACTGTCCCTGCACCAGGGGGAAGATCCGGCATACGATGTACATGATGATCGCAGCGATACCGGCAGTCACAAGGAAGGTGGCGACGGTCACGCCCATGATCTTGCCTGCCTTTTTCATGGAATCCATGTTGGCGATGGCAGAGGCAATGGAGCAGAACACCATAGGCACCACGATGCAGAACATGAGGTTAATAAACACTGTACCCAGGGGCTCCAGCACCCGGGCACCCTGGCTAACGATCTCCCCGTTGGCGTCCTTGACTGCGGGGAAAAACGCGCCGATGATACAGCCGGCAACGATGCCGATCAGCATGCAGATGATAAAACCGTAATTCTTCAAAAAGCGTTTCACAGATTCATCCTCCCATTTTTATGATTACGCTACTATTATAAAGTACAATTCCTGCTCTTGCAAGAAAAACTTATCCGAATTGACTTTCCCCCGGCCAAATGGTAAGATAGACCCACATCAATCTGTAGGAGGACATCATGGGATATATTCTGATGGCGCTGATGGCGGCCGGGATCGTGGCGGCAGATCAGCTGACAAAGCTGTGGGTGGTAGCCAACTTTGCTCTGAGGGAGCAGATGCAGGCCATCCCGGGCCTGTTTCATCTGACCTATGTGCAGAACACCGGCGCGGCGTTTTCCTCCTTTCAAGGGCAGTTGTGGCTGTTCGTTGCCGTATTTATTTTGCTGACAGCCGCTATTGTATGGGAATTAGCCACCCGGAAAATAGGTTTTTCCACCTTTGACCGTTGGTGCGTCGCCGCCATCTACGGCGGTGGCCTGGGGAATATGATCGACCGGCTGCGGCTGGGATATGTGGTAGATATGATCGAGGTAGACTTTATTTCGTTCCCTGTATTCAACGTGGCTGACTGCTTCATCACCTGCGGCTGCATCGCTCTGATGGTCAGCCTGGTATTCTTTAACCGGAGCTTTTGGAAGGAAGAGAAGAAATGATCCTGACAGCAGATACCGCCGGGGAACGGCTGGATGCTTTTCTTGCCCGCAGTGTGGAGGGGCTCACCCGCAGCGCCGCCCAGCGGCTGCTGGAGGAGGGCTGCGTCCGGTGCAACGGCAAGCCCGGCAAAAAGAACGATAAACTGACTCCCGGAGACGAGATCTGCCTACAGATCCCCGAACCGAAGCAAACAGACATCGTCCCCAGGCAGATCCCCCTGGAGATCGTCTATGAGGACGAGGATGTGCTGGTGATCAACAAGCCCAAGGGTCTGGTG
>JAZUAW010000015.1:0-4714 GCA_045638225.1 Faecousia sp.
ATGCAGGACAAGCAGATGGAAGTCCTGGAGGCCATCAAGATGTTCTCCGACAAGGGTCTGAAGTCCACCGGCGGTCTGTCCAACAACTCCAACGGCGCTCCCAAGAACGTCCGTCCCATCATGGACTCCGCTCTGGTTGCAATGTGCATGATGCAGGGTCTGACCTCCGCTATCGCCAACCCCAACGACCTGCGCCTGATGGAGACCATCAAGTCCTGCGACATCTTCAAGAACCACGTCCTGTACTCCGACTCCTACCTGGATCTGTAATTAGGACATCATTTCCCAAGCGTTTTCTGGCTGGGAGGGAAGACTCCCTCCCAGCCATTTTGCTTTTCTAATGCCTATGAATAACTATGACCGTATGCTGCTTGCTGCCCGGCAGCGATTTTTAGAATATGATCCCGAGATTCTGGGGCAAAAACCCGGTGTGACGGATCTGGGCAGCGAATTGGCCACATGCTTTTACGGTCAGCAGACCATCATCCGCAAAGTGGACGGCAAGATCCTCATTGACGGCAGAAACGCCGGCTTTGGCGAGGGCCTTTCTGTACTGGACTGGTTGTGCGACCGGAAACCGGACGCGGCTGCGTCTATGGAATTTTGCCCCATCGGCAGCCTGCCGGGGATCTATGTGGGCGGCGGCAATTTGAGCATGGATATGCCGAGCCTGGCCCGGTCCATCCATGAAAACCCGGACGGATTCCGGGATGCCTGCATCAAAATGGGCGCTGAACCCCAGGAGATGGGAGATTTAGGCTTCCGGCTGCGGATTTTTCCCGACCTGCCCATGTGCCTGAAATTTTACTTTGCTGACGATGAATTTCCGCCCCAGCTGACCTTGCTGTGGGATCGAAATACAATGCACTTTGTGCGCTATGAAACCATCTATTATATTGCCGGTTGCCTGCATAAGCGGCTGCTGGCGTTAATGGGAGATCATTATGACACCTGATGAAATTGTGGACCCTAACCGAGGTGTTCGTCGAGTCCTCTATGGTCTCGGAGGCAGTTGCGCCCTTTTGGGATTCCTATTTCCTATGCAGACAGAGGGATTTTGGATTGGCTTTTCTGTGTTTGCCTTAACGGGAATGATGGTAGTTGTTATGGCTGCGATCGGTTTTCCCTATGTGGTGCTGCGCCACGAGGGTGTGATGGTGCGTTTCCTGTTTCGAAAAAGGCACTACAGATGGTCTGAGATTATGGAAGCAGGAAGATATTGGAGAAATAGAAAAAGTCCTGCGAAAGAAAACTTTTCCCTTGTTTTGGTTTGCCCGCTGGGAAAGGGAAAGAAGATCCAATTGCCCAATGAACGGGAAATTCGCTTGTTTATCTTAGCGCATTATGGGCACTTGAATTATGACAATTATAAGGGCATTTCCAGTTACGAAAAGAAAATCTACAAACTGGACGAAACATAACTTCGTATATCCAGCCCATTTGGGCTTCATATAAAACAATTACTTATTATTGGGAGGAAAACAATCATGAGCGTTTTAACTGATCTGATCTATGGCGGCTCCAATGCCGTGGCCGGTCTGGTAGAGGGCGCTGTCAACGCCGCTATCGAAAAGCACGGCGCTGACAAGGAGATCGCATTCCCCGATACCGCCTATTACTTCCCCACCATTTACGCCGCTACCGGTGTCAAGGTCAAGACTCTGGGCGATCTGGTCCCCTGCGTAGGCGTACTGAAGAGCCTGATTACCAATCAGGAAGATCTGGGCCAGGCACTGAATGCCGGCCTTGCCACCGCTGTGGGCGCTGAGATCATCGAGGGCCTGAAGTATGTGGAAAATGCCAATCCCTATGAGAATGAAAGCGGCATCGGCTTTGTGCCCGATCCCATCATCCGTTCCCTGGGCGTGCCGCTGGTTACCGGCGATATCCCCGGTGTTGCCGTTGTGCTGGGCAAGGCTGAGAACGCCGCTGATGTCGTGAGTGTTGTCAAGGATTATCAGTCCAAGGGCATCATGACCTTCCTGGTGGGCGACTGCATCGAGCAGGTGGCCGAAGGCGTCAAGATGGGCCTGGAGTTCCGCGTCATTCCTCTGGGCCATGATGTGACCTCCGTTATCCACGTTGTTACCGTGGCTGTCCGTGCCGCCCTGATCTTCGGTAACGTCAAGCCCGGCGACCTGGCAGGTCTGCTGGCTTACACCAAGGAGCGCGTGCCCGCATTTGTCAACACCTTCGGTGCCATCGACGCTGTTGTGGTTTCCGCCGGTGCCGGTGCCATTGCTCTGGGCTTCCCCGTTATCGTGGACATCGACCTGGGCGAGAACCAGGTGCCCGGCGCCCTGGTGTCCGTCTGCGACCACAGCCAGACCGTTGCTACCTCTCTGGAGTTGCGTAACATCAAGATCAAGGTCACCGAGCTGCCCATTCCCGTGGCTTTCGCCGCCGCTTTCGAGGGCGAAATCATCCGCAAGAGCGATATGCACAACGAAATGTGGTCTTCCAAGAACCCCACCGCTGAGCTGGTTATGATGAAGGAGCTGAGTGAGGTAGAGGATCACAAGATTACCATTATCGGACCCGATTTCGACACCGAAAAGGAACTGGCCCTCGTGACCTTTGTGGAGGTTGCCGGCAAGAAGATGCAGGTAGACTTTGAGTCCGTCATCGACCGTAAGTTCCATGCCTGGTTCAACTACATGGAAGGCGTTATGCATACCGGCCAGCGCAATCAGGTCCGTGTCCGTGTTTCCAATGCAGCTTTCGAAAACGGCCTGCGGCTGAAGGACTTCGCCGAAGTGCTGTATGTCATGGTGAAGAACGAGTTTGAAGTGGTCGTGGACAAGTGCCAGGTCACCATCATTACCGACCCTGTCAAGGCTGCCGAATTCCGTGATGAGATCGCCATGCCCCGCTACGCTCAGCGCGATGACCGCCTGGCTTCTATGACTGACGAGGCTGTGGATCGCTACTACACCTGCATCCTGTGCCAGTCCTTCGCCCCCGCCCACTGCTGCGTGGTCACTCCCGAGCGTCTGGGCCTCTGCGGCGCTGTGTCTTGGCTGGATGCTAAGGCTACCAACGAGCTGGATCCCAACGGTCCCTGCCAGCCCATCTTCAAGGAAGGCTGCACCGATGAGCGCACCGGCCGTTTCGACTCCGTCAACACTGCCATCGCCGCTGCCACCCACGGCGCTGTGGAGAATGTGACCCTGTACTCCATCCTGGAAGATCCCATGACCTCCTGTGGCTGCTTCGAGTGCATCTGCGGCATCGAGCCTATGAGCAACGGTGTCATCGTTGTCAACCGTGAGTTCAAGGGCATGACCCCTGCCGGCATGACCTTCGGCGAACTGGCATCCTGCACCGGCGGCGGTGTCCAGACCCCCGGTTACATGGGCCATGGCCGTCACTTCATCGCTTCCAAGAAGTTCGTTTCCGCTGAAGGCGGCATCGCCAGAATCGTTTGGATGCCCAAGGAGCTGAAGGACGATGTGGGCGAGCGCCTGAATGCCACCGCCAAGGAGCTGCTGGGCATCGATAACTTCATCGACATGGTGGCTGACGAAACCATCACCACCGATTGTGAAGAACTGCTGAGCTGGCTGACCGAGAAGGGCCACCCCGTCCTGAATCTGGAGCCTCTGATGTAAGATGTTTTCCTGTAGGGGTCGATGCCCACATCGACCCCAGTTACAGATACAACGCACAAGAGGGCCGATGTAGGCATCGGCCCCTACAAAGCAAAATGATTGCGTAGGGGCGGATGCCCACATCCGCCCCAAAGGCAGGGACGATCATGGAAAAAAGACAGAAAAATCGTTTGCCTAATTATGATTACAGCCAACCTGGTGCGTATTTTGTCACAGTTTGCACCAAGGAACACAGATGTATTCTCAGCTCCATCGTAGGGGCCAATGCCAACATTGGCCCGGGTGCACACACCACAGTAGGGGCCAATGCCCACATTGGCCCTAGCGTAGTGCTGACCACTGCGGGAAGGGTGGTAGAGAAATACATAAAGTCAATTCCGGGTATTGGTGAGTATGTTATCATGCCAAATCATGTGCATATGATCCTGCATATTTCCGCAAAAAACGCCCTGCAAGGGCCGATGTGGGCATCGGCCCCTACGGAGGCGAGTATACCATCTTTGGTTCGCTCGTGGAAAATACTGGTCAGTAAAGAACTAGGCGAAAGTATTTGGCAGCGTTCTTATTATGACCATGTGATCCGGGATGAACAGGATTATGTGATCAAGGTGCAATATATCAAAGAAAACCCGGCCAAATGGTTTTATGATGACTATTTCCGTTGGTAAATGCTAAGTCTATATTGATCTATTACGAGAAAGGAGCGACCGACGATGTTGCCAGCTTCCTTCTTTTCTGGGATAAAAGATATACTCGCGATAGATTTACTTACAATCGCGTCATGTTTTGCATGTACTATTGCTGCTTGGATTGATATTTCTTTGTTGATCGGCATCAAAATTGCACCTTGGAAGAAGACGGTGGTATTCTTTGTTGTGACAGAGTTGGCTGCTGCCGTTGTAGGTTGCTGGCTTGGCATTTCTTTTGTGCCGATCGTTGGCTGGTGTGCATTTGGCTTGGTAACTGTGGCAGTTTTGCTCTGCACAATTTATCTTTCAGTCATTAAGTGGAAAACAAATTAAGCCATACCCTTCGTAGGGGCCGATGCCCACATCGGCCCAATCGTACCCGGGTGAAAAGGGCCGATGTGGGCATCGGCCCCT
>JAZUAW010000016.1:0-21699 GCA_045638225.1 Faecousia sp.
CACATTTGGAGCATTTAATTTGTATTCGCCCTGTCCCTGGAACAATTCTGTATGCGATGATACGCATACACTGGTCGCACCGGACCGCCGCCTGTGTTGTGGCTTGCTTATTAGCATTTTCTACGGACATACTCTTTCCTCATATTTGCTAAACTTACTTCGCCTTGCGATTTCACCATGATGACCCAATTGCTATTCATTGAAGCATTCGGGCACACCGCTGTTCAGTATACATCAAGGATAAGATAAACCAGTGTCAGAGTTATCCTAGGTATACTTCTATGTATTTATTTGGAATTCTAACATATCGGTGTGGATTTGGCAAGCTTTCATTCCCAAAATGGCAATATGAATGCATGAAATATGAACCGCCCATATCTTTTATCCAGCAACAGCTTTTCCCAAAGGAATCCATATTCTTTATTATTCTAAACAAAAAATCGCATGAAGTCACAACAAGCTGTGTATCTCAAAATATCGATACACAGCTCACTAATTTGAAATCTTAACATAATTATACCCAAACTCACTTTACATAATAATATAGTTCAATTCTCTGCGCAGCTTGTTCTTTTGTATTTATCTGACTAGTTGCGCAAGGTTAGAGAATAATTATTAATAGTGCAGCCACCTGGACTATTGGGCTACGACCTATAGTACATGAGCCTAGTGCATTGATATCGATAGCACCATATCAATACAATTCGTTCAGTATTATCCCTTAATACGAACAACTGGAACATGCTGACATATTGCATAATTTATTGTATTCATTGTTCCGCTTTCCTGTCCGGTAAACACTGCAATAACTCTTGAACTGTGATTGACTAGCCACTCATTTCTAACTTGGAAACACCCGCTGCTATATTGTGAAGATATGTACCGCACCAAGTCCGCATTTTTCAACAAAGTACGGCATCTGTTCTGCCAGGTCTTGCTCCATGATGCTTCAAAACCAGGGTACGGACAAGCACAAATTAAGCGGATTGGATAACCTTCAGCTTTCAGCAACAGAACTATCTCTCCGGCCCAAATATCGACACCCCTTGCCATACCCGTGATATATGTGACGAACCCATCATTTATCGCTCTCCGGATTTCTTTTTCTAGATCAGCAACTATTTCCTGTTCATTTCGATGCAGTTTTTCTGGTCGATGGCCGGTAAAACAACACCGATGCTTCCTCATCTCTGTTTCAGAATGCATACCTCCGTTGCCTCCTGTAGTAAAGTTTTTAGCGTATACCGATAACTGCCTGTGAAGGATTATCCGATCGGAAGAACAACTCACTTCCACCCAATATTTCTCATTTTTCACAAGCATTACGCTACTAACAGGTTATTATGTACCTAGTTAACTCATATGGATGTCTTCCACCGACTAACTATCCGAAAAAAGAATCATCAGTTTTCTAATTATTTCGATTTGCCTAGAAGATAACTCATTTCCACTATTGGAAGGTGTCGTAAATTCTTCAAAGAGCAAATCCAGCAGTTCCCGCTGTGTATGCGAGAGTCCTTTCGCTGAATAACTATCATCACAGTCTAATCCAACAAAATAGGAAATAGGGACATGTAGCACCTGTGAAATACTGATCAGCACATCAGTTGGAGGTATCTGGACATTTGACTCATATCCACTGATTGCAGATACACTCTTACAAATTTTTTCAGCCAAAGCGCGTTGCGTCATGCCGCGCTTATCTCGCATTGTTCTTAGTCTTGAACCTATATCGTACATAGCGCAGCAACTCCCTCTCATCAAGTTTTCTATAATAATAACACGAAGATATTCAGTATTCTTGTAATTTCCGGCAAATATAGTGTAATTATACTGTAATTTTTGTGAATTTGGTTTGAAACCATGAAGTACCCGTGTATGATAATAACCGACAAACGTCCGAAAAGCTTCATGATTCTAAGTCAGTTAACAAAAGGAGAACCGATGATACGAGTAGTTTTATGTGATGACAGTGTCGCTTTTCTACAAACACTGCGTATAGAGATAAGAGAAATACTAAAGCGCCATAAAGAAGACGCTGTGATATACACATACGAGAAGGTATCAAATATACCAGAGCAACTAATCTACTCATGTGATGCGTTCTTCCTTGATATCGATTTGGCCGAAAACGAGTTCACTGGGATCGATTTTGCAAGAAGAATACGAAAAGAAAAACCAGATGCAATTATCATATTTGTGACTAATTTCATCGAATATGCGCCAGCCGGCTACGAAGTCCAAGCTTTTCGATATCTGTTAAAGCGTGACATTCACTTTAACTTGGAGCCGTGCTTACTTCAAACACTCTCAAAATTGCAATGCGAGCGAGATAGTATGCAGATAAATATTTCTGGAGAAATTCAAACTATCTCCCTTGCAGATATTCTGTATATTGAATCTCTTGGGCATCTGGCGTTGATCCATATTCTGAAAAAAGGCAACACACCCCAACAAACCTATCAATTCTATTCATCGCTCACAAATCTTGAACAGCAACTGGCTCCTCGCGGTTTTCTTCGGATTCAAAAAAGCTATTTGGTAAATATGCGCCGCATAGTAAAATATCAGTGCAAAGAGGCTTTACTGGATAATGGACAAACTCTTCGAGTTAGCGAAAAATATTATGCCGAACAGAAAAAACAGTATCTTCTGTGGAAGGGAAGACGGTAAATGGAATACTTTTTAAGTGCTTTATGGGCAACATTAGAATTGATAGCGCTTCACTTTTTTTGGAGTGCGTTTTTGGAAGTAAAATGCTCTAAAAGACTCTATCGGTTTACAGTTATTGCTGCGTGGATATTTACAATGTTCTATTTGAACATTGGTATCCCTGATATTTACGAACAGGCGATTTCAATCTGCATGCTCATAGCCATCGCGCTCATTTGTTATCGCGGTTCGTTCATACTAAAAGTGCTATTTGTAGTACTGCTTTTTGTGTTAGCTGCAATCGTTGACACCAGTCTTGTATATGGTACTAGCGCCGTTCTAGGTATCAGTTTATCAGACCTAACATGGAGGAAACTAACCTATGGCGTAGTCGTTACCGTTGGAAAGCTTATTATTATTTTCTCTGCGTGGTTTATTTATCGCTTTAGGAAAATGCGAATTCGCGAGTCAATTCGGCAGAAGTGGCTACTGTTGACTATTCCTTTCCCTGCAGTTTCATTATGTATGTTGGCGGTTATTTTTCACAGTAACAGGGACACAGGAGATTTATCGCTCGGCTCTCTATGTTTCAGCATTATTCTAGCCTTTGCCAATATTGCCATTATTTATTTGTTTGATTTAATGGAAAGAAATACATCTGAAGCTAAGAAACTGGCATTGTTGAATCAGCAAATGGACATTCAAACAAGCGGTATTATGGCCTTGGAAAGGAACTTTCGTGCACAACGGAAGGCAACTCATGAATACCGAAATCAGTTGCAAACCATTCATGATTTGCTAATAGTAGATAATAAAGATGCTGCCTTGGCATATATTCAGCAGCTTCAAGGAATGCAAACAGCCAGAATTTTTACTGTAAATTCGAATCATCCCATTGTTGATGCTGTGCTGAATCAAAAATACCAGCAGGCACAAGAGCACGATATTGATGTCCAAATGCAGGTAAATGATTTATCCTGTGTATCCATCTACACTGATCACTTGGTCGTCCTTCTGTCCAACATCTTAGATAATGCCATAGAGGCATGCTTGCGACTTACAAATTGTCGAGCCATTCAGTGCAGTATCATTCTTTCTGACTCGCTTTACTTATCTGTACGCAACACATCCCTTCCGGTGGAAATAAATGGAAACTTTATTCCAACATCAAAAGAACCCAAAGAAGATCATGGCTATGGGCTTCCGCACATCGACTTTATTCTCAACCAGCTCAACGCCGAATATGTTCTTTTCTATAAGGATGGTTGGTTTGAATTTGCCGCAGAAATCCCCCATGACTAGCTTGCTTACTCGAAAAGGTTACGCTTTTGTGCGTAACCTTTTCTTGTTTCATGCTTTCTTTTTCCCATTTTGTGATAGAAAAGTAGAAATTTCAGCATACAGGTGCTACTATTCATTCAAATTGGGGGGAACAAATGCAAAATTTTGTAGATAGGATCACCAAATACTGTGTTAATGAGAAAATTGTTTCACCGGAAGATGTTCCATGGCTTAAGTATGGACTAGAAAAAAGAATATCTACCATCATAGTTGGTGTTCCATTTTTTATTATTGCTTTTACAATATCAAACTTCCTCTGTGCTTTTTCTTTCTTTTTCACATATTTCTATGTGAGAAAACATATAGGAGGTTATCATGCAAAGACAATTTGGGGATGCCTTACTTTTTCTTTGTTGCTGGAATTTATTTTTTTGGGGATGCTACCGTATCTATTAACGACACCTGTGCTTTTGGGAGTGCTAGGAATCAGCGTTTTTTTCACTTTTAAGCTTGCACCCTACAACCATCCAAATCTGCATCTCTCACACGAAGAAATAACGGCCTGTCAAAAGCGTGGACACCAACGGGTCTGCGTGGCTTCATTGATTGGTGCGATTGCATGTTTAGCTGGATTTAGAGACGTTGCCAACGGATGCACCATTGGCATCGCAATGGTAACAACATTGCTTTGCTTGGGATATATAAATGACTGGAGGAATACATACTATGAAAGAAAAGATGACTAAAAAGGTTATTAAGATGGTGGCTACAGCGGTAGCTTCAAGTGGGCCGTATGAATGGCCCCCTTCCTGTATATTTTTCACTTATCAGCCTATGCGTCCGAATCAGAAAGATATCCATTGCAACAATACTAACACTCCTGTAAGTAAAGAGGATAACTGATGTAAACGAAATCCTTTCCCAGGCCTCAAGGGCAAGTAAATAGCCTCAGCGAAACTTCCGCACAATAATGGGTAAAACCAGGCACATAGATGCAGAGTGATTATTGGAGGGGAAGGAAATTGCATACTGCTACCAGCGCACCACTGTGGATTCGATGCCCGATATGCAATGGAAAAACACGGACCAAAGTGTACGAAAATACCGTACTAATCAATTTTCCGTTGTACTGTCCAAAATGTAAGCAAGAAATTCGAGTCAATTTGGCACAACTAAAAATGCTCGTTTGCAAAGAGCCCGACGCATAAAGCACAGAGCCTGCTTCTCTACTCACAGTAAAACGAAGCAGGCTCTTTACCCATTTATTGATCGAGCATCCTTGTTGCGCAACACCTCTAGAATTGCCCGGACTGCAGGGATAATCGCAGATGCTTCCTGCTCATTGCAATCCTCAATCATAATTCTAAGCTGTCGCAAAGCCGGTGAATCCCGAAGGATCTCAGGAGTAAATATCTCCCGTGCATCGATTTTTAAGGTGCGAACTAAAGGATGCAATACTTCCATTTTGGGGTTGCCCTTATAATTCTCAATATTAAGAATTGTACGAGAATCGACACCAATTGACTCAGCAACTTCACACTGTGTTAGTTTCAATCTATTTCGGGCATGTTTTACTGTGTCACCCAAGGGACGAGAATAATCTTTCATTAGAATTCACCTCGTCACTATTTTACAATACAGTTTTGGCCAATTGAATTCATTGCGATTCATAATAATGTGTAATTTATTACACATAGAAGGGTATGATATGATGCCTTTTCTTTATATTTTGTACAATAATGTGAATTTCAGCGTTTAATCAGTACAAATCATGCTCTGGTATGTGAAGCGCAATACACTATAATTCATTCTCCTCAAACAGCACCTGCTCGTGTTTTTCGAGCAGGTGCTGTTTGTTGTTATTATGGATATATAAAATTTTTCTCACCCCTCTTTGCTTTTTATGCGCACGCAAAGCAAAGATATTGGTACTGTTACCTAGCAAAATATCCGTAATCTCCATAATTTTCCTCGTAAATTTCAACCTAAAGGAGATTACATCAATGACTACTGATTTGATTTTAAAGTCACTGCTGCATACTACATTCACATACTTTACCTTTCGCTTTCCTGTTCATAGTTGGGGGTGTTTGTTTTGAACACCAGACAAATATCCAATGATCTTACTTATGTTTCTTGGCAATGCAGCACAATGCGAAAAATAGCCAAAAAAACGCAAAACGAGATATCAGAGATCACAGGCATGGGCATCAATACAATTTACCGGATTGAAACCGGTCAGCGAATCCCGGACCTAGATCAGCTTTTTCGCTACTGCTATGCACTTAATATCCCAATGGCTGAACTTTTGCCCCCCAGCATGCAGAGCAACCATTCTTCAAATCCGCTTCCACTCTTCAATTTTGCATATTGCCAGCTGACCGATGCCAACAAAGAACTTGCCCTGCAGATGATTATCGCATTAATTAATGTCCTGCTTTCCCAGCAGCAGAACAATCCTTAGAATTCACCCATGCGGGTGGGTGGACACGTGCAATCCACCCGTTTGGGCGATGCATTATTCTGTTGAAAGTTTTATAATATCGTTAGTAATTCGGTTCTATCCGAAATACTATGTACCTTCAAAACTGAATGATCAGCCAAATCAGGATACAATCTGCCCAGGGGAAGTGCTGCGATGAAATGAGCGCACCAATGGAGGATGCACGCCGCTGTGGTCCAGGGGCAGGAACGGGATTTGGGAAGACTGACGCAAAACAAATTACCGTGCCCAAGCAATTGGGCACGGTGTTTGTAGCCTCACCTAATGACCAGTAACTGCAGTATTGATCATTAGCTGAAGCTATAAATGAAATATTGACAGGAGAAAACAATTATGATGTACAAGAAAAATGCGACAGTACTGGTCCCCAGCGAATTGATGTACGCTTTTGATCCGAACCAGGATATCGTTTTTGTCGCCACCTGGGAAAAAGATCTTATCGTCCTGCGTCCTGTGCACACACAACTTAATAATCAATGTAGCATAAATTCCAAGAATTATCAAAAAGGTTATTTGATGGGCATGAGCGACGGTTATCACAAAGGCTATTCCGATGCCTTAGCCTATGAAGATCTCCAGTTCTCCAGTTTGGATAACGATGATGATCTTCCCGATTGCACGGGACTATGCAAAGCTTGTCCGCATTATGATGATCTGTTTGGTATCTGCAAATTCTAATATAAAAATATCGCTTGAAGATTGTTCCGTCACCGGTAGTACCTTTGACGCACCCAGCATACATCAACTATAATACACAAGAAAGGATCGCCCAATATGAATCAACATAGCCATTCGCCAAGCGGTGCTGCCTATAAAAGCTTAGACGAGCTCCCAGTTACCTTCGGCCCTGCTGAATTATCCGCCATTCTCGGGATCTCACGTAATAAAGCATACGAGTTGGCAAACAGAATTGACTTTCCGAAATACCGTGTAGGGAAAAAGATCATCATCAGCAAAAAGCACTTTCTTGTGTGGATGGATACACAGTTTGGCGATCCACAAATGCAGCTTGACAAATAAATACTGCAAAATGCAATGCTTTTGCTCGAAACTCTAAGGAGGATTTACAATGAGCAAGAAAAAAGCAAATGGCGAAGGTTCTATTAGCAAGCGGTCTGATGGCCGTTACATGGCCCGCTATACTGTCAATGGCAAACGCAGGGCAATCTACGGTGCAACCCACGAAGAAGTCAGAGTCAAGCTTAACGAGGTTTTGAATGACATTGCCAAAGGAACCTACATAGCACCGCAAAAGGATACTGTAGGAATGTGGCTAAAAGAATGGCTTGTCACCTACGCCCTTCCCACCGTAAAGCAGTCCACATATGTTTCTTACGAAGGATATGTTCGGATTCACTTGGAGCCGGAATTCGGCAACGTCAAGCTGACAGCACTTACTACTGAGCAAATTCAGCGTTTCTTCAACAAGAAGTACCGCGGATATCAAGGCAAAAAGGGGCTCTCCCCTAAGACCTTGAAAAATATGTACAATATGTTCAATGCCACCCTAGAGCAAGCCGTGATCAATAACCGCTTGATCCGCAATCCCCTGCGGGGCGTAAAACTTCCGTCTGTGACTAAGAAAGAAATTGACATTCTCTCTGCCGAAGAACAAGCGCTGCTTCAAAAAGCTGCCAGTTGTTCTGCAGAGCTACCTGCCTTCGGTGTTATTTTCACCCTCAGTACCGGCGTTCGCTTGGGCGAACTTATCGGTTTCCAATGGGGTGATATCAACATCAAGAAGCATTCTATCCGAGTCCAGAGAACCGTGGGGCGTCTTCAGAAAGTAGACGAGGATGGCAACCTGGTTACCAAAGAGAGCGGTAAAGCCACCACTGAGATCGTCATCCGTTCTCCAAAATCCATCACTTCGCAACGTGAAATCCCTTTGTTCGATGAGCTTTGGACCGGCCTAATGGAGTACCGTAGCAGGCAAATCGAAATGTTTGATGCCTTCGGCATTGACTTTAATAGCAGCACCCACATTTTCTGTATGCCTACCGGCAAGGTTTATGATCCCCGAACCTATGAGGATCTTTTCAAGCGGACGCTGAAAGCCGCTGATCTACCGGGCATCAATTTTCATGCCCTGCGCCACACCTTCGCCACAAGAGCTTTGGAGGCAGGTATGGATATCAAAGTCCTTTCCTCTATTTTAGGACACGCCCAGGCATCAACCACGCTGAACCTGTACGCCCATGCGCTGCCCGATCACAAGCGTGACAGTATGGAGAAAATGCGCAGCTTTTACGGTGCTGGATTTGACACCAACGAAGACGATGATGAAGCTTGGTAAATCAACTAAATTGTCATATGACACCAACGGAAATTGGTGTCATACGAAGATTCGGTCCCATCCGTTGGTGTCAAAAATCTTATCAACTTTCCATCTGACACCAAATAGAAGCAAATACTGAACAGCAGTTAAAAACCGCTTGGTGTCAACTGCTGGTGTCAAAGAAAATCAAACCATCGAAAAAACGGCTAGAAAGTTAGAAAAACAGCCGTTTTCATGATGAAAACGGCTGTTTTTATGGTTGCGGAGGCAGGACTCGAACCTACGACCTCCGGGTTATGAGCCCGACGAGCTTCCAACTGCTCTACTCCGCGATATTTTGCATAACACTCGTTGAGTGCCTAGACAGTATAACACAGGCAGCCATGTTTGTCAAGCATTATTTCCTGTAACCTTTTGTCGAAATAACAATATTCTCCCAAATTACAGATTTGAGCATCACCGGCAGAGGCTGATCATACCCCTGCCAGTGAAAAACTATGACTCGCTCAATATCTCCAGGGAATATTTCCCCACTGCTGCATCACCGGCATCTCGGCCCAAGGCATCGTCAGCTGCTCATAGGCCAGCGTATAGACAATTTGGACCTGATTCTTTTTCCACACGTGCAGAATCAACTCACACAGCAGCGCAGCAATATAGAAGATAACCATAGCCGCATCCCCGCCAAGATCCAGTTCCAGTCCCGCAAGCGGCAGAAGCACATCGACATAACCCAGCGCCATAATCAGCAAGCCAGCCAAATGGTACCACCAGAACCGCAGATCCAATTTCAGCAGCGGCCAGCAATTTCTCCGGGTTATGCGCCAGCTTTTCAACATCGCCCGCAGCGCGCCAATTCTGGGTTCGTCCATCAACGCGAATTTCGCAAATCGCAGGCGGTATGCCAGCGGAAGGATGATCAGCACTGCACCCACCAACATATAGGGCTCCATCGCCACAGAAGCGGCTTGATATATCGGGGTTTCCATAATAGCCGAAGTATCTGTGACGCCGGCTTGGATCATTTCCTGAATCATCTGATACAGCGGCCGGGCACCGGGAGACAGCATAAACACACCCGCACCGGCGTAACCGCCTATGATTCCCACCAACGCAAACAGCACGCCTTGCAGGATCATCAGTCGCAGCACAGCGCCCATGCATCGAAAACCGCTGAGCAAGGTAGCAGGAACCGCGTCTTCTCTGCGCATCCAGTTCAGAACCACCCGAATATAACCAAAGGTCCAGAAGGGCAAGAACACCATATTGGTCGATTCCAGCAGGCTGCGAATGGTTTCCAGCACCGTACGGGTCCCGATGCCGCCAAGGCCACCGGTCTGAGCAATGCCCATATCCAGCAAATAGCTTATCACCGACAGCAGCAAGCCCAGGCCAATGCTCACACCGCTGTGGATCAAGATCATTTTTCTGGGGGAATAAGCCGCCGCGTTCAAGGCGGCACGCCCCTCTGCCCGCAACCGGCCATAGTCAAAAGAAGTCATTGTAACACCTTCTTGTTACATGTATTTTTTCCTATTACAGGAAGATACCATATATTTATATATCATTCCTGAAAAAATAGCAAATAAATTTTGAATTTTGCTGGAAATTCCCGGCGAACCATGCTACCATAGAGGTAAATAGTAATTACCCGGAGGAGATATTATGCATTTGGGCGAAAAACTGCGCCGGGCGCGGCTGGAAGCAGGACTATCCCAGCGACAGCTTTGCGGCGACACCATTACCCGCAATATGCTCTCCCAAATCGAAAACGGTAGCGCCAATCCATCCATGGCTACGCTACAATATTTGGCACGGCAGTTAGGCAAACATGTCGGTTATTTTTTACAGGAAGAAGCGGTGGACTCCCCTAACCCGGCGCTGCTGCAACAAGCACGACAGGCCTATACTGAACACAAATATGCCGTTGTTTTGGAAATGGCATCCCAGTATCAAGGACCGGATCCGCTGTTTGACGCGGAGTGGTACTACCTGCAGGCTCTGTGTGCCTTGGCGCTGGCGGAGCAGCTGGTGGCGCTGCAGGATTGGATCGCAGCCCAACCGCTACTCGATCACATCAATCGCAGCAGCATTTATTATCGAATCGATATGGAATACCGCCGCAAGCAGATGCTACAACAGGTATACCAAAATCTGGAGCTGTTCTACCGCCAGCGGGAGGATTTCAAACTGGCTTACGAATATGCCTGTAAATTAAGAACATTGCAGATGTAACGCAAATTGCTGTTTATCGTTCTGTTGCAACAACCACCGTAGGACGGTGGCATGCCCCCGCCCTGCGATGCAACTGCTCGCTAAACGAAAATTTGATTTTCCAGAAAAACAGCCGCGGGTCAGATGACCCGCGGCTGCGCTATTTATTGATCCAGCAGATAATGCACCGAACGGATGACCTGGCCCTGCCGATAATAGAACCGGGGCACCCGGCGGCTGATGCCACAGACAAATTCATAATTGAAGCTGTCGGCAGCGGCGGCGATCTGCTCCATGGTAATTTCCTCAGCGCCATCACGGCCCACCAGCACCACCCGGTCATTGAGCTTGACGCCGGGAATGTCGGTCACATCCACCATCATCTGATCCATACAGATCCGGCCCAGAATGGGTGCTTTTTTACCACGAATCAGCACATAGAATTTACCGGAGAGGCTTCTGCGATAGCCGTCGGCATAGCCCACAGGCACGGTAGCGACCACGGTCTCGCACGTGGTGACATAGGTGCCGCCATAGCTGATCTCCCGGCCCGGCTCCAGCACATTGACATTGGTAACACGGCTGTGCCAGCGCAGAGCGGGTGTCAGCGGCAGAAGCTCCGCATTGACCTGATCGCTGGGATACATACCGTAGGTGACGATACCGCTGCGCACCATTTCGTAATGGTGATCAAAATTCATAAGACCCGCAGAATTGTCCATGTGGCGAAGAGGCACATGGACACCCCGTTCCTTCAGCATGGCATCAAAGGCCTCAAATTTTTCTGCCTGTGCCCGGGCTTTTGTCAAATCTGCGCAATCGGCAGTGGCGAAGTGGCTGAACAAGCCCTCAGCAAAAATGCCGGGCAGCTTTGCGATTTTGGCGCACAGGTCAGCGGATTCCTCTGTAGCCTGGAAGCCCAGACGGCTCATACCGGTATCCACCGCGAAATGGAAGGGGGCAGTGATACCCTGACGCACTGCCTCAGCAGACAGTGCCTGTGCCGCCTCATAGTGGAAAATAGCGGGACGGATGCCCAGCGCAATGGCCTGCGGAAATGCGGCCATGGGTGTCTGTCCCAGAATGAGGATTGGGGTCTCCAAGCCGGCTTGCCGCAGTTCCAGCGCTTCCAGCATGGAAGACACACCAAAGAAACTGCATTTTTTCTCCAGCAGACGTGCCACCTGTACCGCGCCATGGCCGTAGGCATCGGCCTTGATGATGGCCATGACCCGGGTGCCGGCCTTGGCGGCGATGCGGTCAAAGTTGGCCGAAATCACATCCAGATCGATGGAAACATAGGTATTGTCGAAATTCAAAGCGATCAGCTCCTAAAGGGCATTTTTTTAATCATATCATAGGTTTTCTCAAATGTAAAGCTGGTGGGATTTCAATTTTTGTTTATCGCGCTGTTGTGGATAGGAATTTGCCAAGCCTGTGGGCCAACAAATTCAAACAGCAGGATAAATCCCAATTTGTTTGGCATTTGGGGTGTTTCCACAATACAATTTTAACAATATTCCCCTAAAAATTGCTAAAATATTGGTTGAAACTGTGGGTTTATTTCTGAATTTCACAGTAATTATAAAAAAACAGTTGTACTTTTACAAATTATGTAGTAGAATAGTATTTGTATTAAAATGCGATTTTATGGACTCTGTCTATTTGGAGGTACATTTACTATGAAAAAACCCATTGTTCTGGTTATTATGGACGGTGTAGGCAAGGGCGACGGCGGCAACGGCGACGCTGTGCAGGTTGCCAACACCCCCACGCTCGATCACCTGTTCGCTACTTGCCCCTATACCTGGCTGAAGGCCCACGGCACTGCTGTCGGTCTGCCCAGCGATGAAGACATGGGCAATTCCGAGGTTGGTCACAACGCACTGGGTTGCGGCCAGGTCTACTCCCAGGGTGCCAAGCTGGTTGGCGAAAGCATTGAAAACGGCGCGCTGTACGCCAGCGCCACCTGGAAGGATTTGGTTGCCAATGCCGAAGGCAAGGCCATGCACTTCATCGGCCTGCTGTCCGATGGCAACGTCCACTCCAACATCGCCCACCTGATCGCCCTGCTGCGTCAGGCCAAGGTTGAGGGTGTCAAGAAGGCCTACTGCCACATTCTGCTGGACGGCCGTGATGTGCCCGCCACCTCTGCTCTGGAGTATGTGGGTCAGCTAGAAGATGTTCTGGCCGAACTGAACACCGAGGGCTGCGACTATGCCATCGCTTCCGGCGGCGGCAGAATGCAGGTAACCATGGACCGCTACGAAGCCAACTGGGGTATGGTGGAGCTGGGCTGGAGAACCCATGTGGAAGGCAAGGGCCGTCAGTTCGCATCCGCTGCTGAGGCTATTGAAACTTACCGTGCCGAGTCCGGCTGCATCGATCAGGACCTGCCCGCTTTCGTGGTGGCAAGAAACGGCGCGCCCGTGGGTCCCATTGCCAACGGCGACAGTGTCATCCTCTATAACTTCCGCGGTGACCGTGCCCAGGAGATTTCTCTGGCTTTCGACCGCAAGGATTTCGACAAGTTTGACCCCCCCGGCAACGAAGGTGTCAAGTTCGCCGGCATGCTGCAGTACGACGCCGATCTGAACATCCCCGAAAACTACCTGCTGCAGCCCCCTGTCATCAAGAACACCCTGACCGAAACTCTGTGTGCTGCCGGCATTCATGAGTATGCCGTGTCCGAGACCCAGAAGTACGGCCATGTGACCTACTTCTGGAACGGCAACCGCAGCGGCAAGGTGGATGAGGCGCTGGAAGTTTACGAAGAGATCCCCTCCGATGTGATTCCCTTTGAACAGGCTCCTGCCATGAAGAGCAAGGAGATCACCGAGAAGATGGTGGAGAATATGGCCTCCGGCAAATTCCAGTTCCTGCGCTGCAACTTCCCCAACGGCGACATGGTTGGCCACACCGGCGTGATGGACGCTGTGGTGTACGCCATGGAGTGCGTAGACAACGGTCTGAAGGCTATTCTGGAAGCCGCTGACAAGTACGGCTACACCGTGCTGATCACCGCTGACCACGGCAACGCCGACCAGATGACCGAAACCAAAAAAGGTAAGACTTCTGTTCGTACAGCCCACTCCCTGAACCCCGTTCCCTTCATCATCTACGATAAGGATAACGACTGGACCATTCTGGACGGCGCCTACGGCCTGGCCAATGTGGCTCCCACCGTGGTGAAGATGATGGGTCTGACCGCCCCCGACTGCTGGGAAGCCAGCATGATCTAAGGAAAGAGGTATTCTTTATGATTCAACACGCATACAACAATGGCTCTGTTAACATCAGCACCAGCGTTTACACTGACATTGCAGGCACTGCTGCCAGCAACTGCTTCGGTGTCAAGGGCATGGCCGCCCGCAGCGTCAAGGATGGTTTCTACCATCTGCTGCGTAAGGAAGCCGCCAGCAAAGGTGTGCGCATCCAGTTCCATGAGGACGGCAGCATCTCTATCGATCTGCACATTATGGTGGTTAGCGGTGTGAATCTGCCCGCTGTCAGCGCCTCCATCATTTCCGAAGTAAGCTATGTGGTCACCAAGTGCACCGGCACTGAAGTTCGTGCCGTCAACGTTTTTGTCGATTCCATGATGGTCGGCTAACTCTTGGAGGGAAATAGAAGTGAGACAGACAATTAACGGCGCGGATTTCCGCCGGCTGGTGATCAGCGCGGCTGCCGCCATTGAGATCAACAAGCAGAAGCTAAATGACCTGAACGTGTTCCCCGTACCCGACGGCGATACCGGCACCAACATGTCCATGACCATCAATGCCGCCGCTTCTGACCTGCGCAAGCTGGAAGATCCCAGTCTGGAGCAGGCTGCCAAGGCCGCTGCCTCCGCCATGTTGCGGGGCGCCCGTGGCAACTCTGGCGTCATTTTGTCCCTGCTGATGCGAGGCATTTCCAAAAAGCTGCGGGAAGGTGAAATCTGCGACGGTGTGCTGTGGGCCGCCGCACTGCAGGAAGGCGTGGACGCTGCCTACAAGGCTGTTATGAAGCCTGCCGAGGGCACCATTCTGACCGTGGCCCGTCTGGCCGCCGCCAAGGCGACCCAGGCCGCCCAGGAAAACAACTATTTTGAATTTGTCCACGAGGCTGCCATTGCCGAGGCAAAGATCGCCCTGGCTGGCACCACCGACATGAACCCTGTTCTGAAAAAGGCAGGCGTGGTGGACGCCGGCGGCAAGGGCTGGCTGGTGGCTCTGGAGGCCATGCTCAGCGCCCTGCAGGGCAATGATGTGATCGTGCCTGAGGGCACCGATGTTGGCGAAACCAAGGAATCTGCCAACTTTGATCAGTTTGATACCGAGGACATCACCTTTACCTACTGCACCGAGTTCATCATCTCCCGCGAGAATGACTTGGACCCCGAGGCTCTGCGCAACTTCCTGGACGGCATCGGCGACAGCCTGGTGCTGGTGGACGACGACGAGATCATTAAGGTCCACGTCCACACCAACGACCCCGGCAAGGCACTGCATGAGGCTATGGGTTAGGGTTCCTTCGTAACCGTCAAGATTGAAAACATGCGGCTGCAGCACACCGAAAAGGTGATGACCGAGGCCGAAAAGGCTCCCAAAATCGCTGAGCCCGAAAAGGCACTGGGTGTGGTTTCCGTCTGCGCCGGCGACGGTCTGGCAGACGTGTTTATGAATCTGGGTGTGGATGGCATTATCTCCGGTGGCCAGACCATGAACCCCAGCACCCAGGATATTCTGGAGGCTGTCAACAAGGTCCCCGCCGAGACCGTGTTCGTGCTGCCCAACAACAAGAACATCATCATGGCCGCTGAGCAGGTCAACGATCTGACCCCCAAGAACGTAGTCGTGATCCCCTCCAAGACTGTGCCCCAGGGCATCACCGCCATGCTGAGCTTCAACCCCGATGGCACCATCGAAGAGAACACCGAGGCTCTGACCGAGGCTCTGGCTACTGTGGACACCATGCAGATCACCTACGCTGCCCGCAACTCCGACTTCGACGGCTACGATATTCACGAAGGCGACTATCTGGCTCTGTACGGCAGCCAGCTGTTTGGCACCAGCAAGGACATTCGTGTTCTGCTGCGGAGTCTGGCCGAGAAGGTCCGGGATGATGGCAAGGAATTCATCAACATCTACTACGGCGCTGACGTCAAAGAGCGCCACGCCCAGAAGGCTGCTGACATTTTTGCAGAAATCTGCCCCGATGCCGATGTAAATCTGCTGCAGGGCGGTCAGCCGGTGTACTATTATCTGATCTCTGCGGAATAATATGACTGCAGGTAGAAGGCTCGCTGAAACCAGCGAGCCTTCGGCCTATTCCCCATGAAAGGTGGTTTGGATGTGCAGTCTTTGCGCCGCTGGTTGCGGAAATTCCATAGTTTCGCCCAATTTGTAAGGCCCATGCAGATTTCCCTGCACAGCGCTTATACCTGCTTCTTTTTGGTACTGTCGCTGTTTCCCGGGTTGCTTTTGCTGCTGGGCATTTTGCGCTACACTTCCATGGAGGCAGAAGATTTGATAGGTCTTTTGGAAGGCTTTCTTCCGGAAAGCCTGCTGCCTACGGTCAGTTCCCTGATCCGTGCTTCCTACCGCCATTCTTCCGGTACGGTGGTTACCATTTCCGTACTGGGTACGCTGTATTCCGCCAGCCGGGGCATGTTTGGCATCCGCAATGGACTCGATGCCATCTACACACCGGTGCATAGCCACAGCTATCTGGGCAGGCGGGGCATCAGCATCCTATATAATATTACCTTTCTTCTGGTACTTTTGCTGACGCTGATGGTATATCTGGCCAGCACCACCCTAATCGACTACCTGTGGATGACCACCCACCCTTTGGTAATGGCACTGCTGCGTGTGATCGACCTGCGTGCTGTGCTGATGCTGTTCATCCAAACCTTACTGTTTGCCGGCATGTATGCGCTGTTGCCGGACAGGCGTAACCAATTTCGCAAAAGCTTGCCGGGAGCTGGGCTGGCCTCTTTGCTGTGGCTGATCTTTTCCTGGCTGTTTTCCATCTATGTGGAACATTTTACGGCATATGCCAATATCTACGGTTCTATTTACGCATTGGCGCTGGGGATGCTGTGGCTGTATTTTTGCATCTGCATCTTTTTCTACGGCGGCGCCCTGAACCGTTACCTGACAGCGCACCGCAAAGAATAAGTGAAGTTTCAAATTTACGTTTAGCAAGCAGTTGCATCGCAGGGCGGATGTATGTCCCCGGCCTAGGGTGGTTGTTGCAACGGAGCTAAGCAGCAATTTTGCAATTACAAAAGAGGAGGTTTCTATGGCCTTTTATTCTTTCATTTTTACCGCCAACTATAAGCGTTTTTTCAACCGGCTGAAAAAAGTGGCCAAGGATGAGCATAAATGGTTTCTGGGCATGGTCATCGATGCCGGCTGGTCCGTGTTCCGCTACGGTATGGCGCTGACGGACTATCTGACCTACAAATTCTACAAGCGCAGCCGTGCCGAGCGCAAGCAATACATCGGCACCCGCACGGTCAACAAGTTTTACGCCACTGTCAGCCCCGAGGCCCACAAGCAGCGCTTCACCCAGAAGCCTATTTTCCTGCGGGATTTCGCCGCCTACACTAAGCGGGAATTTTTCGTACCGGCTGAAGGCAATTTTCACCAGTTTCTCGCCTTCCTGCAGCGCCACGAAGTCTTTATGTCCAAGCCCTTTGACGGTCTGGGTGGACAGGATGTGATCAAGGTATTCACCAAGGACATCACTGACCCCAAGGCCTATTTTGACAGTTGCATCGCCAACCGGATCTTGCTGGAGGAGCTGGTGGTGCAGCACGAGGGGCTGAACAAGCTGTGCCCTGCCAGCGTCAACACCATCCGGGTCATGACCTACTACAACCACGGCGACCCCCGTATCCTGTGGATGGGCATGCGGGTCGGTAGCGGCAAAAGTGCTGTGGACAACTTCTCCAGCGGTGGCATGGTGGTGGCCATCGATACCGAAAACGGCTGTCTGAAGGGTGATGCCATCGACAAAGTTAGCAATACTTACCCCGTCCACCCCACTACGGGCGTGGCATTCGACGGTTTTCCCCTGCCCTGCTTTGCTATGATCCAGGATCTGGTACTGGAAGCAGCCCGGCTGGAGGATAAAATTCTGGTCATTGGCTGGGATGTGGCCATCACCCCCGATGGTCCTGTGCTGATCGAAGGCAATCGCCGGCCCGGTTTCGGTCTTTCTCAGGTACTGGATGATCGTGGCCGCATGGACATCATCAACGATGTGCTCACCGATCTGGGCAAGCGGTAATATTTTCCAATTTACAACAGAAAGTTTATCACATGTTCATATTTCATCAGTAAGATTAGGTGAAGGAGGGTTCGGTTCATGTTTGGATATGTCAATGCCAGCTTAAAAGAGCTGACTGATGACCAGCGGCTGCGCTACAATGCCATTTACTGCGGTATTTGCCGCAAGATCCGCATGCGTGCCGGTCAGATCGCCCGTCTGAGTCTGAGCTATGATATGACCTTTCTTGCCCTGCTGCTGATGAGCCTGTATGAGCCCGAGGAAACCTGCGGTCCCAACGCCTGCAAGCTGCACCCCATAGCCAAACGCCCTTGGGTGGACAGCACTGTGATCGATTACTGTGCAGACATGAATGTGGCACTTGCCTACTACAACTGTCTGGACAACTGGAACGATGACCGTTCCTTGTGGGCAAGAGCCATGGCAAACAAGCTAGAGTCCCCGTTATCCGAAATCAAAGCCCGCTGGCCCAGACAGTGCGCCGCCATCGCAGGCTGCATCAACCGCCTGTCGGAACTGGAACGAGCGCATTGCCCCAATCCGGACGAACCGGCAAACTGCTTTGGTCAACTGATGGCAGAGCTGCTGGTATATGATGAGGACCTTTGGGCCCCTACTCTGCGGGAAATGGGTATGCAGCTGGGTCGGTTTATTTATCTGGCAGATGCCATGATGGATTTTGCCAAAGACGAGCGCACAGAAGCATACAATCCTTATGTAACCGCCGGCATCCGGGATGTCAACGCACAGGAACAGCATTTGGTGCTGGCCATGGGTCGCTGCACCGAACATTTTGAAAAATTGCCGCTGGTGCAGGACAAGCCCATCCTGGACAACATTCTCTACGGCGGCGTATGGATCCAATTTCCCAGAAAAAAGAAAGAAACGGAGGCAAACCCATGATCGACGATCCTTATAAGGTACTTGGCGTCAGCCGGGATGCCTCTGATGACGAGATCAAGCAAGCGTACCGCCGTCTGGCCAAGCAGTACCATCCCGACCGCAATCCCGGCGATGCTACCGCCGCCAAAAAAATGCAGGAAGTCAACGCCGCCTACGAACAGATCAAGAATCCGGAAAAAGCCCAAACTTCCACCTCGCATGGCGGCTATGGCTACGGCTACGATCCTTTTGGCGGCAGCTATCAGCGCACCTATTCTTCCCAGTCTAACGACGACCAATATCAGCAGGCGGCCTATCAGTATATCCGCTATCGCCGCTACCGGGAAGCTTTGAATGCTTTGGAAAATTCCACAGAGCGCAATGCCCGATGGTACTATCTCAGCGCCCTTGCCAACGACGCACTGGGCAATCAGGTCACGGCGCTGGAACATATGAAGCGTGCCGTTTCCATGGAACCGGACAACCAGAGTTATCTCTACGCTCTCAGCCGCATGGAAATGGGCGGCAGTGCGTACCGGGAACACGCCGGCACCTACCGCAGCTATACCATGCGCGGCAACCCCTGTGCCAGTTTGTGTCTGTGCTGGCTGGCCCAGTTTTTCTGCTGCCGATGCTAATAAAAAACGTGCTGTTCATTTGAACAGCACGTTTTTTTACTTTTACAATTACTTCAGCACCTTCAGGTAATCCAGAATGGCAATAATCCAACCAGCAGTGGTGTAGATATTGGCAACCAGACCCAGCGCCCAGCCGATGATGGGACCGATCAGCGGGATCAAGCCGATCACGCTGGCAATCGTGCCGACGATGACACCTGCTACAAAATAAACGATGACCTTAATGATCAGTGCGGTCAGATCCTTTGCACCAAAAGAGTAAGGGAAATATTTCTTGAGCATATCCATGCGTAACACCTCCTCACATTCTAGGTTCTTATTACCATTATAGCATAGCGCTTCCAGAATGCAAGTATTTTTTGATTTTCGTGACACGCAAGGGGCAATAGCACCATTTTTGTCGTTTATACCATATGTTTCTTTGCGCTGAAGCTGTAAGGCAGCAGTTCGGAAAGGGTCAGTGTATCGAATTTCCCCTCCGGACCCACCAAATAGATGACGAAATCATCCTCGCAGAATTCACGCATCACCTGCCGGCATACACCACAGGGCGGAAAGCTGCCTGTGATAACCCCATCCTTGCCACCGCAGATGGCGATGGCGTCAAAATCCCGTTGGCCGTCATAGACCGCCTTGAAAATGGCGGTGCGCTCGGCGCAGTTGGTGGGGCCATAGGCGGCGTTTTCGATGTTGCACCCTTGATACACGGTGCCGTCTTTGCAAAGCAGCGCAGCACCCACCTTGAAGCCACTATAGGGAGAATAGGCATGACCCATGGCTTCCATGGCCAGTTCACACAGTTTCTCAGGGGTCATCACAGAACCTCCTTTGCAAAGCTCTTGCCGGAGGTATCGAATTCCACACCCAACAGCTCTGCTACGGTAGCTGCGATGTCGCAGAAGCCATGGCGGGTGCCCAGATTCACAGGTTTCACTCGCTTACCCAGAATGAGCAGCGGCACATGCTCGCGGGTATGGTCGGTGGTAGCGGTGTAGCCGGGGTCACAGCCGTGGTCGGCGGTGATCATCACCAGGTCATCTTCACCCAAGGTAGGCAGGAAATCGCCCAGCCAGGCATCGAATTCCGACAGGGCAGCAGCGTAACCATCGATATTACGGCGATGGCCGTAGACCATGTCAAAATCCACCAGGTTCACAAAGCACAGGCCCTTGAAATCCTTGGCGGCATAGTTTGTGGTATGCTCCATGCCGTTGGCATTAGACTGGTTATACACATGCTCGGTGGTGCCGATGCCGGCGAAGATATCGTAGATCTTGCCCACGCCGATGGAATCCAAACCGGCGGCCTTGATGGCATCCAGCAGGGTCTCCTTGGGGGGCTCAAGGGAGAAGTCGTGACGGTTGGCGGTACGCTTGAAATTGCCCGCCTTGTCACCCACAAAGGGACGGGCAATGACGCGGCCCACGCCATGCTTGCCCACCAAGAGCTTCCGTGCGATGCGGCAGTATTCATACAGCTGCTCAGGAGGAACGATGTCCTCGTGGGCTGCGATCTGGAACACGGAGTCGGCAGAGGTATAGACGATGAGATCGCCGGTACGCATATGCTCCTCGCCAAATTCATCCAGCACAGCGGTGCCGGACCAAGGGGCGTTGGCCAGGACGCCACGGCCGGTGGCAGCCTTGAAGGGGGCCAGGATCTCATCCGGGAAGCCATCGGGATAAGTAGGCAGCGGACTTTCCGACACCAGACCTGCGATTTCCCAGTGGCCAATGGTGGTGTCCTTGCCCATGGATCGCTCTGCCAGACGGCAATATGCACCGGTGGGATTTTCAACTCCGGGCAGACAGGTCACGCCGTCCACATTGCCCAGGCCCGCGGCGATCATATTGGGGATATGGAGTTTGGAAGAAGCAGCGCAGGATGCCAGGGTGTTGACATGCACATCGCCGAAGGCTTCACAGTCCGGCATCCCGCCGATGCCGAAAGAGTCCAGAACAATCAGAAAT